>NZ_JBHYOB010000015.1:0-2382 GCF_042744565.1 Streptomyces sp. NPDC058812 | reverse complement strand
GGGCAGACGGCGCGGTGCGGGGACCGGGGATGTCCAGTGGCTCGGCGGGTGCCCACCAGGGGGGCCGGTCTGCGGCCGGAGGGGGATTCCGCTCGGCGGAAGGGTACGGCGCCGCGGGTGGGGTCCGGTCTCCCCCGGACCGGGGGCGGACTACCGGGGGTGGGGGCGGGTCCGCCGCCTGGCCGGGGTCCGCCGCGTTCGGGGGCGGTTTCGTGCCGTCCGTGGTGCCGTGGTCCGGGCGGCGGGCCACCGTCCCCGCCGCGGAGGCGAAGCGGTCGTCCAGGGAATCGGGCGCGGCCGTGGGGCCGGTGTCGCCGGTGGAGTCGTCGTACAGCTGCCCCCACCAGTCGTCGTCACGACCGGTGGGTGTTCCCCCCTGCTGACTCATGCTCCTGATTGTCCACCGACGGAGCCGTATGAAAACGGGGCATCCGGAAAATCCGGCGGACCGGCACCGCGCCGGACGGCGTGTCGGGGGACGTGTCGAACACGTGTCGCGAGGTGGGGTGGCCGAGCGGTCCCACCCCCCACGGGAGAACCGCCCGGCGACGCCACCTTGGCAGAGTGACCGGCGGTACGGCGATGATGTCCGGAGGCGGGTTTGCGCCGTGGCCGTTTTCCGCCACGGACGGCTCCGCACATGGTGGTGGTGAGGTTTGTTCTCGGGGAGGGACGACGCCTGATGCTGGGAGTGCTGGGGCTGGAGAACACGCACGAGTCGGCGTACCGGGCGCTGGTGTCCCTGGGCGCGGCCGACGTGCCCGACCTGGCCCGGCGGCTGGCGCTCGGCGAGCGGGACACGGAGCACGCGCTGCGCCGGCTGGAACAGAACGGGCTCGCGGCCCAGTCGTCGGCCCGGCCCGGCCGCTGGGTCGCCGCGCCGCCGGGGGTGGCGCTGGGCGCGCTGCTCGCCCAGCAGCGGCACGAGCTGGAGAAGGCGGAGCTGGCGGCGGCGCTGCTGGCCGAGGAGTACCGGGCGGCGGCGGCCGAGCCCGCCGTGCACGACCTGGTGGAGGTGGTGACCGGCGCCGCGGCGGTCGCCCAGCGCTTCCTCCAGCTCCAGCTGGGGGCGAGCGACGAGGTGTGCGCGCTGGTCACCGGCAACCCCGTCGCCGTCACCGGCATGGAGAACGACGCGGAGGAGCAGGCAGCCGGCCGCGGGGTCGGGTACCGGGTGGTGGTGGAGCGGTCGGTACTGGACCTGCCCACCGGCATCACCGAGCTGACCGCCGCGCTGGGCCGCGACGAGCAGGTGAGGGTGGTGGACCGGGTGCCGACCAAGCTGGTGATCGCCGACCGGGCGCTGGCCCTGGTGCCGCTGACGGCGCACTCCTCGGAGCCGGCCGCGCTGGTCGTGCACGCCAGCGGCCTGCTGGAACTGCTGTCGGGCCTGTTCGAGTCGGTGTGGCGGGACGCGCTGCCGCTGCGGCTCGGCGCCGCCGGCGTGAGCGAGCACGGCCCGGACGGGCCCGACGCCACCGACCTGGAGATCCTCTCCCTGCTGCTGGCCGGCCTGACCGACGCGAGCGTCGCCAAACAGCTCGACCTGGGTCTGCGGACCGTACAGCGGCGGGTGAAGCGCCTGATGGAGCTGACGGGGGTCACGACCCGGCTCCAGCTGGGCTGGCACGCTTACGAGCGGGACTGGGTGGCCCGGAAACGCTGAACCGGCCGTCCCGGCCGTCCCGGCCGTCCCCGCCCGCTCCGCCGGACATCTGCGGACCGCGCCCGACTCCGGCACCCTGGACAGATGGGAGCGTGGGACCTCCTGCTGTCCGGCCTGGTCATCCTGCTCGGGCTGTTGGGAGTACTGCTCCCCGGCATGCCCGGGTCGTGGCTGGTGTGGGCCGGGGTCCTGTGGTGGGCGCTGAAGGATCCGCAGCCCCTCTCGTGGGCGGTGCTCGTCGGCGCCACGGTCGTGCTGCTCCTGTCCCTGGCGGTGCGCTGGACGCTGCCGCCCCGGCGGCTGGGCCGGGACGACGCCGGCCGCCGGGTCACGGCGTACGCGGGCGCGGGCGCGTTCCTCGGCTTCGTCCTGGTCCCGGCGCTCGGCGCGATACCCGGCTTCATGGGCGGCATCTACCTCGCCGAACGGCTGCGACTCGGCCGGCACGGCGAGGCGATGTCGGCCCTGCGCACGGCGATGCGCTCGGGCGGCTCCAGTGTGCTGACGGAGTTGTTCGCCTGCCTGCTGATCACCGGGGCGTGGCTGGGGGCGGTGCTGGCGGGCTAGGGCCTGTCTGACAATTCCCGCCTGCCTCGCGACGCCATGCACGCACTCTCGGCACACCGGGCGCAGAGCCAAGTACATCCAGTACGAGGCTCTACGCCCGGCACTCCCCCAGCCTCCGGCCGGGGGGACCCCCAGAGCACGCACCTGAC
>NZ_JBHYOB010000014.1:11854-207202 GCF_042744565.1 Streptomyces sp. NPDC058812 | reverse complement strand
CAGCCCCAGCCCCCAGCCCCTCTGCCGCCGGGACGCCGCCGGGCGCCCACAACGTACGGACGGCGGGCCGCTCACCGAGCGGCCCGCCGTCCGTGTCCGTACGCGTCGCGGCCTTACGCCGCCTTGGCCTTGCTCGCGTACATGTCCACGTACTCCTGACCGGACAGCCGCATGACCTCGGTCATCACGGAGTCGGTCACGGCCCGCAGGACATAGCGGTCGCGGTCCATGCCCTCGTAGCGGGAGAACTCCATCGCCTCGCCGAAGCGGACCGTGACCTTGCCCGGCCGGGGCAGGCCCGCGCCCCCAGGCTGGAGCTTGTCGGTGCCGATCACGGCGAACGGGACGACGGGGGCGCCGGTCATCAGGGTGAGCCGGGCGATGCCGGTGCGGCCGCGGTAGAGGCGGCCGTCGGGGGAGCGGGTGCCCTCCGGGTAGATGGCGAAGACCTTGCCCTCGTCCAGCACGCGGCGGCCGGTCATCAGTGCCGCGACCCCGCCCCGGCCGCCGTCCCGGTCGACCGGGATCATGCCGACGCCGGTGAAGAACCAGGCCATCAGCCGTCCCTTGAGGCCCTTGCCGGTGACGTACTCGTCCTTGCCGATGAAGAAGACCTGCCGGTCGCACTTCAGGGGCATGATCACCGAGTCGATGAAGGTGAGATGGTTGCCGGCCAGGATGACCGGACCGTCGCCCGGGATGTTCTCCACGCCCTCCACCTGTGGGCGGAACATCAGGCGCATGATCGGGCCGAGCACTGCCTTGATGAGCGCGAAGCGGGACAACGGGTCCTCCGGTGTCGGGGATGCGGTATGAGTCTGTGCAGGTGAGGACATTACTCGCGGCCGAGGGGGTCACGCACGTCGGGTCATCCGGGTCTTACACGGTGTTGACGTACGTTCACCTGCGGTGCAGGGTGTCGAGGGGCCGTAACGCCCACAAGAGGACGTGAGGCAGGTCGCGTCCGCAGGGGAAGGGACCGCGTGCCGATCCTCGCCGCACTCGCCGTGCTCTGTGTCGTCATGGCCGCCGCCGTCACCGTCCTGGTCCGCAGGGACCGGCGTCGTTGGTCCGGGGGTCCGGACACCGCACGGATCGAAGCACGGGCCACGAGCGGACTGCGCGAGGCGCGCCGCTGGAGCCGTGCCGCCGACCCCTACTCCGTGGCCACGGGGCTCGTCGGGCACCGCCACGACGAACGCGGCCACTGACCGCGTACCCCACCCGGCCGCCGCGAAGCCGACGGCACGTCAGGCATCCAGTTCCGCCCGCCTCACCGGCCTCTCCACGCCCATACGACATTCCCAGGCACCCGCGTGTTCCGGTCGCGGACTCCCGCTCGTCATGTACGCGCCCCTACGATCGGCCCGCACTGACGGTCAACGGCAGGAGGGCCCTGATGGGAACGCAGGAGTCGGACGAGCAGGCGGGCGGCACCGGACGGCGGGCGCTCCTCGGAGCGGCGGTGCTCGGCGCGGGCGGAGCCGTGCTCGGCCTGTCCGGCACGGCGAGAGCCGCCGACGCCCGGCACGGAGGGGGGCGCGGCGGCGGGGTGAAGAGCCTGCCCGTCCCGACGGTCATCGGTCACCGCGGCGCCAGCGGCTACCGCCCCGAGCACACCTTCGGCGCCTACGAACTGGCCCTCGACATGGGCGCCGACATCGTCGAGGCCGGTGACCTGGTCCCCACCAAGGACGGTCACCTCGTCTGCCGGCACGAGCCGGAGATCGGCGGCACCACGGACGTCGCCGACCACCCCGAGTTCGCCGACCGCAAGCGCACCAAGCAGCTCGACGGCGTCTCCGTCACCGGCTGGTTCACCGAGGACTTCACGCTCGCCGAGCTCAAGACGCTCCGCGCGACCGAGCGCATCCCGGCCAACCGCCCGCACAACACCCTCTACGACGGCCGCTGGGAGATCCCCACCTTCGAAGAGGTGCTCCGCTGGCAGAACGAGCAGACCCGCAGGCGCGGCAAGCAGGTCTGGATCTACCCCGAGCTCAAGCACCCCACGTACTTCCGCGAGCTGGGCCTCGGCACGGAGGAACGCCTCGCGCGGCTGCTGCGCAAGTACGGCAAGGACCGGAAGAACTCGCCCGTCATCATCCAGTCCTTCGAGCCCACCAGCATCCAGCGGATGAACAGGCTCGTCGGCAACCCCCTCGCCGTGCTGCTGTCCGGCGCGAACAGCCGCCCCTGGGACTTCGTCAAGACCGGCGACCCGCGCACCACGGCCGACCTCATCACGCCGAAGGGCCTGAAGGAGATCGCGTCCTACGCGCAGGGCATCGGCCCGACCCTGGACCTGATCATTCCGAAGGACTCCGCCGGCCGGCTCACCGAGCCGACCACGCTGGTGCGCGACGCGCACCGCGCGGGCCTGATCCTGCACCCGTACACCATGCGCAACGAGAACCCCTTCCTCCCCGCGGACTTCCGCAGGGGCAGCGACCCGGATGCCTACGGCGACGTCTTCGGCGCGTTCCGGACCTACTTCGCCACCGGCATCGACGGCGTCTTCACCGACCACCCGGACACGGGCCTGCTGGCCCGCGAGGACTTCGTCAACGACTGAGCGCCTGCCCCCGGTTGGGGTGACCTTCGGCCGTCCGGGCAACCACCCGCCCGGGCGGCCGCGTCGACCCGCATATGACGCACGACCTGGTCACCTCCCTGCGCCCCCTGCTCACCGCCGAGGCATCGGCCGAGGCATATGCGTCGGGGGCCGAGCCCGGCGACCTCGAACAGGCGGTCTGGCTGCGCCTTCTGGAACGCCTGAAGGTCGACGGCCCGCCCCGCGACCCGCATCGCTGGCTGCGCAGCGCCGTCCGCATCGAAGCCCGCCGCACCCGCCGTACGACGCGCAACGAGCGGCCGTACGAGACCGAACCCGCCGGCGCGGCCGAGCACGAGCCCGAGCAGCTCGCGCTCACCGCGGCCAGGCACCGCGCCCTGCGCGACGCCGTGCGCCGGCTGCCCGGCCGTTGCCCCCGGCTGATGGAGGCCCTGCTGTCGCCGAAGGACCTCACATACCGGGAAATCGCGGGGGAGTTGGGTATCTCACAAGGCAGTCTTGGCCCGGAACGTTCCCGATGTCTGGGATGTCTGCGCCGATTGCTGACGCCGGAGGTTGCGGCTCGCTGAGGACGGGGATAGGAGTGGGGGACCACAGGTGATCAGGTGAGCGGGAGGCATGCACACATGGGCATGAGCGTGACCATCTCGGCGGCGACCGAGCAGGATGCCGAGCAGATCTTCCGGCTGCAGTACCTCTGCTTCCAGAGCGAGGCGGCGCTGTACGGCAACTACCGCATCGACCCGCTCGTCCAGACCCTCGACTCCGTGCGCCAGGAGGTCGCCGACGACTGCGTCTTCGTGGCGCGGCTCGGCGACGAGGTCGTCGGCTCGGTGCACGGCCGGGTGACCGAGGACGGGGCGGCGTCCATCGGCAAGCTGTGCGTCCATCCGCGGCTCCAGGGACACGGCATCGGCGCCCGCCTGCTGCGTGCCGCCGAGTCCGCCCTCGCCGCGGAGCGGGGCGCCAAGCGCTTCCGCCTGCACACCGGGCACCGCAGCGAGAACAACCTGCGGCTGTACCGGCGGGTCGGCTACGAGACGGTGGGGACCGCGCGGGGCGCGGACGGCGTACCCATGATCGTCCTGGAGAAGCCGGCCGAGGCGTACGCGACCACGGCCTGAAGGTGCCGACGGGGCCCGGGCCCGGCCGCCGCTACGCGGTGCGGGCCCGGCGCAGCCAGTACACGGCCGACAGCGGCAGCAGCACGGGGATGAAGAGGTACCCCATCCCGTAGTCCGACCACACGGTCGCGTCGGGGAAGGCGGACGGCTCCACCAGCGTCCAGGTGCCGACCGTCAGGACGCCCACGAGCTCGGCGGCGCAGCACACCAGCGCCGCCTTGCGGGCCGTCTCGCCGCCGCGCACCAGGGTGTACGTGATGAATCCGTATACGACGCCCGCGACGGCCGACAGCGTGTAGGGGAGCGGAGCCCGGTCGAACTCTGTCGCGATCTGGTAAGCGGACCGGGACACGGCGCCGACGACCATCACCCCGTACAGCCACACCAGCAGGATCCCGGGACCGCTGATCAACCGCTTCCGGTCCGTCTTCTCCTCCGCGGCCACCATCTCAGCCTCCCCAGATGTCATACAGCCGCACCTCGAGGACGGCGAGGACGACACCGCCGGCGGCGACCGTCACCGAGCCCCAGCGGGTGCGCTCGGCCAGCGACATGAACCCCGCCGCCGGGACACAGGCGAAGGCGCCCAGCAGATACGCCACGAAGATCGTCGTGCCCTGGCCGGGCTCCTCGCCGCGCGCCAGCTGCACGATCCCGACCACGAGCTGGACCAGCGCCAGCACCGAGACCACGGCCATGCCGATGAAGTGCCAGTCCTTCGTCGGCTGGTCACGGTAGGCCGCCCAGCCGCACCATGCGGCGAGCAGCAGCGCGGCGACGCCGGTCACCAGCGTCAGGACGTCAAGCATGGCAGCGACCCTATTACGGCCCAAAAGGCCCGCCGCCCCCGGCCCCGCCCGTCGGGAGTTCCGCACTTCGGGTCCCCTGTCGCGAGGAACGGGGCGTTGGTCCCGTCCGGCGAGGACCGGTCGGGCCGTAGGGTCGAGGGTATGAAGATCCACGCACAGGCCCTCCTGTTCGACAACGACGGAACCCTCGTCTCCTCCCTCGAGTCCGTGCGCCGCTGCTGGACGCGGTGGGCCGGTGAGTACGGGATCACGGCGCAGGAGTTCGCGCGGGTCGAGCTGCACGGGCGGCCCGCAGCGGAGATAGCCGCCGACCTGCTGCCCGTGGGCAGGGTCTCGGAGGCCGTCGCGCGGATCGAGCAGCTCGAGGTCGAGGACGTACCGGGCGGGGGCGTGCACCTGCTGCCCGGCACCTGGGAGTTCCTCGACGCCCTGCCGGCCGACCGCTGGGCCGTCGTCACCTCGGCGACGCGCCGGCTCGCCGAGGCCCGGCTCGGCGCCGTCGGCGTCCTGCCCAAGACACTCGTCGCCGCCGACGACATCACCCGCGGCAAGCCCGACCCCGAGCCCTACCTGCTCGGCGCCCGCGCCCTGGGCGTCGACCCGGCCGCCTGCGTGGTCTTCGAGGACGCCCCCGCCGGACTCCAGGCCGGCCGCGCCGCCGGCATGACCACCGTGGCGTTGGCCACAACCCACCGGGCCGACGAACTCGACGCCGACTTGGTGGTCACCGACCTGTCGGCCTTGTCGGCACTGGTCACCGACGCGGGAGTCGAGATCTCCGTCCGCGGCTGATCGGCGCCCCCGCGACCGGCCACCGTCCACCGTTGTCCAACATCCGGACAGCGGTGTCCGGTCAGGACCATACGTCTGCTTTACTGATCGCATGAGCACGACGAGCGACCGCACCCCTGCGACCGAGGCGACGATGACGCCCGGTGCTCGTTGTATGTGTCGAATGTGCGCCTTCTAGAGGGCCCCTGCACCACCTGAGCCTCGCGCCCCGAAGCGAGCGCCGGCTCGTACCCGCCACCGCGCCCCGCGCACGCGGCCGAGCCACGCCCCGCGCACACGTTTCTCCCCGGTTTTCCACGCCACCGCGCATCGCCACCGCGAGATCCGTGCCGCGTTCCGAAGGACCCCCAAGACCCCGAAGAACAACGCCCCGTGCCCGGCGCACACCACCGCGCCGCGCACTCGACAGTGACGGAAACCCACGTGATCACCACATCGGGCCTCACGAAGGTCTATCGCTCACGCGGCCGCGAGGTCACCGCCCTGGACGGCGTCGACCTGCACGTCCGCGAGGGTGAGGTGTACGGCGTCATCGGCCAGTCCGGCGCCGGCAAGTCCTCGCTCATCCGCTGCGTCAACCTCCTGGAGCGCCCCACCGCCGGCACGGTCACCGTCGCCGGCCAGGACCTCACCGCGCTCGCCGGCCGCGGCCCCCGCGCCGGCAAGGAACTGCGGCAGGCGCGCAGCCGTATCGGCATGGTCTTCCAGCACTTCAACCTGCTCTCCTCCCGGACCGTGCGGGACAACGTCGAACTGCCGCTGGAGATCCTCGGCAAGTCCGGGAAGGAACGTTCCCGCAAGGCGCTGGAGCTGCTCGACCTCGTCGGCCTCGCCGACAAGGCGGGCGCCTACCCGGCCCAGCTCTCCGGCGGCCAGAAGCAGCGCGTCGGCATCGCCCGCGCCCTGGCCGGCGACCCCAAGGTCCTGCTCTCCGACGAGGCCACCAGCGCCCTCGACCCGGAGACCACCCGCTCCATCCTCCAGCTGCTGCGCGACCTGAACCGGCAGCTCGGCCTGACCGTCCTGCTCATCACCCACGAGATGGACGTCGTCAAGAGCGTCTGCGACTCGGCCGCCCTCATGGACCGGGGTCGCGTCGTCGAGTCCGGCACGGTCGGCGAGCTGCTCGCCACCCCGGGCTCCGAGCTGGCCGCCGCGCTCTTCCCGGTCGGCGGCGACGCGTCCGGCGCCGACCGCACCGTCCTCGACGTCACCTTCCACGGCGAGGCCGCCACGCAGCCCGTCATCTCCCAGCTGTCCCGCACCTACAACATCGACATATCGATCCTCGGCGCCGCCATCGACACCGTCGGCGGCCTCCAGGTGGGCCGGATGCGGATCGAACTGCCCGGCCACTACGAGGACAACGTGGTGCCCGTCGGCTTCCTGCGCGAACAGGGCCTGCAGATCGACGTGGTGAGCGAGACGACCGAGGAGCCGTCCCTGCTGGTGAAGGAAGGTGCCAAGTGACCTGGTCCGAGATGCAGCCCCTGCTGGAGCAGGCGTCCTGGGAGACCCTGATCATGGTCGGCTGGTCCACCCTGATCGCCGTGGTGGCCGGGCTCCCGCTCGGCGTACTCCTCGTCCTCACCGACAAGGGCGGCCTGCTGCAGAACGTCCTGGTCAACAAGGTCATCGGCCAGATCGTGAACGTCGGCCGCTCGATGCCGTTCATCATCCTCATGGTCGCGCTGATGAGTTTCACCCGCTGGGTCACCGGCACCACCATCGGCAGCGAGGCCGCGATCGTGCCGCTCGCCATCGGCGGCATCCCCTTCTTCGCGCGGCTCGTCGAGACGGCCGTACGCGAGGTCGACGGAGGGCTCGTCGAGGCCGTCCAGTCCATGGGCGGCAACAGCTGGACCATCGTCCGCAAGGTCCTGGTCCCCGAAGCGCTTCCGTCGCTGATCGCCAGCACCACCACCACGATCATCGCCCTCATCGGCTACTCGGCCATGGCCGGCACCGTCGGCGGCGGAGGTCTCGGCGACCTCGCCGTCCGCTACGGCTACCAGCGTTTCGAGACCGGGCTGATGTGGATCACCGTCGCGATCCTCGCCGTCGTCATCTCGCTCATCCAGTTCGCCGGCGACTACGCCGCCCGCACCCTGCACCGCCGCGGGGGACGCGGGGGCGCCGGGCCCAGGCTGCGGCTGCTCAGGGCCAAGGAGCCCGCGGCAGCCGACGTGAGCAAGGTCGCGTAACCGGCCGCTCGACTTCTTCACCGGACTCCCCGTCACCCGTGACGGGGTCGCACCACCCCATCAGGAAAGGCACTTTTCGTGCGTAACACCGCCAAGATCACCACCGCTGTCCTCGCCGCCGGAGCGCTCACCCTCGGACTCGCCGCCTGCGGCTCGGACAAGGACTCCGCCTCGGACACCTCCGGCCCGCTGATCGTCGCCGCGAGCCCCACCCCGCACGCCGAGATCCTGAACTACGTCAAGGACAACCTGGCGAAGGACGCGGGCCTCGACCTCGAGGTCAAGGAGTTCACCGACTACGTCACGCCGAACACGGCGACGGAGGACGGCTCGGTGGGGGCCAACTACTTCCAGACCCAGCCGTACCTCGACGACTTCAACAAGAAGAACGGCACCCACATCGTGTCCGTCGTCGACGTGCACCTGGAGCCCCTCGGCCTCTACTCCCACAAGGTCGACAAGGCCGACGGCCTGAAGAGCGGTGCGACCGTCGCGGTCCCGAACGACACCGTCAACGAGGGCCGCGCCCTGCAGCTGCTCGCGGCCAACGGGCTCATCACGCTCAAGGACGGCGCCGGCACCTCGGCGACCCCCTCGGACATCACCGAGAACCCGAAGAACCTCAAGTTCAAGGAGCTGGAGGCGGCCCAGACCCCCCGCTCCCTGGACGACGTGGACGCGGCCGTCGTCAACGGCAACTACGCCATCGAAGCCGACCTGAAGCCGGCCGAGGACTCCCTCCTCCTGGAGAGCGCCAAGGGCAACCCGAACAGCAACCTCCTCGCCGTCAAGGAGGGCCAGGAGGACGATCCGCGCGTGAAGAAGCTCGCGAAGCTCCTCAACTCGCCCGAGGTGAAGAAGTTCATCGAGGACAAGTACGCCGGCGCCGTCCTGCCCTCCTTCTGACCGCACCGCCGGTCCCGCACGGGGTCCGCTGCGCACGGGGGTCCGCTCCGCACCGGGGCGGACCCCGTGGTGTGGTTGAGTGCTTTCATGCTGCATGCTGGGCAGTTCGAGTAGGCCCTGACGGTTACACAGGTTACGGAGCGGCGCATGACGAGCACCTTCCCCAACATCTCCATCAGCACGGAGCGGTTGGTGCTGCGCCCCCTCGACGAGGACGACGTCCCCGCCCTCGCCGCCATGATGAACGACGAGCAGGTCGCCGCCTGGACCCACGTCCCCCAGCCCTTCACCGAGCAGTCCGCACGCACCTGGATCGGCGAGTACGCCCCCGCCGAGCGCACATCCGGCCGGGGACTCGACCTCGCGGTCACCGAGTTCCTCACCCAGCGCCTGGTCGGCGTCATCCAGCTGTCCAAGACCAACTGGCACGTACGGTCCACCGAGCTGTCGTACATCGTCGCCCCCTGGGCCCGGGGCGAGGGCTATGCCTCCGAGGCGGCGCTCGCCACCGCCCAATGGCTCTTCGGCGACCAGAAGTTCGAACGCATCGAGCTGCGCACCGCCGCCGACAACACCGCCTCCCAGCAGGTGGCCCAGAAGATCGGCTGCATCAGCGAGGGCGTCCTGCGCAACGCCTGCATAGCCCGCGTCCGCACCGACGACGGTGTCTGGACGGACGTACGCACCGACTTCATCGTGTGGAGCCTGCTGCCGGAGGACCTCGAGGGCGCGGCCGGGCAACTGACCGACAACGACGGTTTCACCACCTTCACCGACTGGAACTGATCCACGGGGGCTCCGACCACACCACCGCCCCGCCCCCAGGCCGCACCAGGTACCCTCACGGGGCGCGCCGGCCAACGGTTCCGCGACCACGACCTGCGAAACCCTGGAGACTGACGACGATGGCCGACCGGGTCACGGTGATCGGCTGGGACGGTTCGCCGCCGACCGCCGCGGCACGCTCCGCACTGGGCGCCGCCACACTGGTGGCCGGAGCCGCCCACCACCTGGCACTTCCCGAGGTACCGCCAGCCGCCGAACGCGTCCGCCTCGGCAGCGTCGCCCTCGCCGCCCGCCGCATCGCCGCCCACCGCGGAACGGCGGTCGTGCTGGCCGACGGCGACCCCGGCTTCTTCGGCGTCGTACGCACTCTGCGCGCACCCGAGTTCGGCCTGGAGGTCGAAGTCGTCCCGGCGGTCTCCTCCGTGGCCGCCGCCTTCGCGCGCGCCGGTATGCCCTGGGACGACGCCCATGTGGTCGTCGCCCACCCCCGCACCCTGCGGCGCGCGGTGAACGTATGCCGGGCCCACACCAAGGTCGCGGTCCTCACCTCCCCGGGCGCCGGACCCGCCGAACTGGGCCTGCTGATGGAGGGCATCCACCGCACCTTCGTCATCTGCGAGGAACTCGGCACCACGCGCGAACGGGTCACCGTCGTCACCTCCGACAAGGCCGCCGACCACACCTGGCGCGACCCGAACGTCGTCATCGTCGTCGGCGGTGCGGTAGGCCCCGGCACCGCGACCGACGGCACGGGCTGGGTCGCCGGCCGCGACCCCGCCGCCGGTCCGCGCGGCTGGGCCCTGCCCGCCGAGGCGTACGCCGGCGAACTCGGCGAGGGCGAGACCGACCTGCTCCGCGTGGCCCAACTCGCCCGGCTCGGCCCGCGCCTCGGCGACCTGGTGTGGGACATCGGCTGCGGCAGCGGCGCCTTCGCCACCGAGGCCGCCCGCGCGGGCGCCGCGGTCATCGCGGTCGACCGCGACCCGGACGCCTGCGCCCGCACCGAGGCCACCGCACGGCACTTCGGCGCCCAGCTCCAGATCGTGCACGGCACCGCTCCGCACGTCCTGGAGAACCTCCCCGAGCCCGACGTCGTCCGGGTCGGCGGCGGGGGAGCGGCCGTGGTCTCCGCGGTCGCCGACCGGCGGCCGCAGCGCATCGTCGCGCACGCCGCGACCCGTGACGCGGCCGAACTCGTCGGCAGGGACCTGACGGAGCACGGCTACCGGGTCGAGTGCGCCCTGCTGCAGTCCGTCGGACTCGACACCCGGGCCTGGACGGAGACCGAGCGGAGCGTCGTGTTCCTGCTCAGCGGGGTCCTTCCGGACCGCGCCCCGTGATCGGCTTGTCATACCGCGCGGGGTAGGCTGGCGGATTGTTGTACCGCACTCGGACACCCGGCACTTCGTCGGTCAATGTCCGTAAAAACCCGCCCGATCCGGGCTGGGTGTGGTACGGCAGAACCGGAGGACGCGCAACGTGGCGCAGTCCACAGCGGGCCGTCGCGGATCAAGCTGTCGTGGCGGGGGAATGACCGCGACAATGCCACTCAATGGCTTTGTCGTCTTTTCCGGCGGGTCGTTCGTGCCGCTGGGCACGCACGCTCGTTCTTCACTGCGGGGCGGTCGGTGCGCCGTCCCGGGTGTAGCTGGTCGTAGAAGCACTAACCGATGGGCGAGGGGTTACGCATGACCGACACCGGCCAGATCCCGGGCGAGGGGCTGCCGGAGAACGCAGGCATGGTGGAGCAGCCGGGCGTCCCCGCACCCGGCGCGTACGCCTACCTCTCCGAGACCACCGCCGAGGACGAGGACCTGTTGTTGCTGCCGGGAGCCAAGAGCGCCTGGGGCAACGAGGTCGCGCCGCCCGCGCCGGAACCGGTCGTCGAGACCGTGCACCAGCCGGGCCCGCACGAGATGTCCGGCCGCGACAGCGGCTCGGTCGACCTCGGCGGCGTCCGCCTGCCGGAGCCCGAAGCGACACCCGAGCCCGCGTCCGCGCCGGTGCCACCGCGCAGGCCGCTGCACCTCGGTCCGCCGATCCCCGACACCTCCGCGAGCCCGGTCCGTTCCCTCGCCGACCGCGGCCCGGCCGACGCGCCGGCGCGGCACTCCGGCCCGCCGGCCGCCGGTCCCGAGTACCTCGACGCCCCGCAGGCGGCCGCGATGCCACCGCAGGGTGCGGCGCCCTGGGGAGCGCAGGCCCCGGTGAGCGACGGGGCGGCGCATGCGGAAACGGTTGTTCCGGTACCGGAACAGGCGGCCGAGCCGGTGGGCGCGGCCCAGGCGCTCGTGACCCGCGTGGCGACGGAGGCCGTGGCGGCGACGGGCGGTACGACCGGAGAGGCTGAGGTCGGCGAGTCCGGCGAGTGCGATTCCGGTGAGACCAGCGATTCCGGTGAGACCAGCGAGACCAGCGAGACCAGCGATTCAGGTGAGTCCGCTGAGTCCGGCGAACCCGCTGAGTTCGGCGAACCCGGTGAGCCCGGTGCCCCCGGCGCAGTCGGCGAGGCCGAGATTCCGACTGTCGTCGCCGCCGCCGAGGCCGAGATTCCGACTGTCGACGCCGCCGCCGAGGACCGGACCGAGACCGTGGCCGACGACGCAGACGGTCCCGTCGGTGCCGACGCGGTGCCGGGTGACGAGGCCACCTCCGACCCCGAGACGCCGAACACCGGCGGCGAGGACCTGGCGGCCGCAGTAGTGCCCGAGGCCGTCGAGGGGGAGGCGCCCGCCCCGGAGGCCGAGGCGGAGCAGGCCGCCGAGCCCGACCCGGGACCCGGCCCCGGCCCCGGCCCCGGCCCCGAGCCTGTGGAGGAAGCCGTACCGGCCCCCGAGGCGGTCACTCCGGAGCCCGCGCCCGAGCCTGTCCGGGCCGTCGAGCCCGTCGAGCCCGCTCAGCCCGCCCAAGAGGTCTTCGCGCAGCCGGTCTCGGAGGACCCGCAGGTTGCCGAGGCCACCGAAGCGCCCGCGCCCGTCCAGACAGCCGAGCCGGCCGAGGCTCCCGAGCCGCAGGAGCCCTCGCTCGCCGAGGCACCCGCTGTCGACCAGGCACCCGACGCGGTCGCGCCGTCCAACCACGCCGAATCCGAGCCGTCCCCGGAGACACCGGTACCGGCAACGGCCGTACAGCCGATGCAGGCACAGGCACAGGCGCACCCGCGGCCGGGCGCGCAGCCCGAGCCCGACGCGCGGCCCGCACAGGCAACGGCGGCACACCCACAGCCTGCTGCGCAGCCCGCACCCCAGGACACCAGACCACAGCCGGACGTCCAGCCCGCCGCCGACGACCGGCCGCACGTCCAGCCCGTCCCGGACCAGCCGCACCCCGCTCAGGGCCCGCAGTCCCTCGTGGACGTCGCCGTACCGCAGGAAGCGGACGTGCCCCACAGCGTGCCCGAACCCGTGGAGTCCGACGCGACGCCGACGGGCACCGTCGAGGCAGAGGCAGAGGCAGAGGCAGAGGCAGAGGCAGTCGACGCAGAGCCCGCGGCTCAGCCCGAGGCCGAGGCCCAGTCCGAGCCCCACCCCCACCAAGCCGTCGGCGAGTACCCCGACCAGCCCGTCGGCCAGTTCGTGCCGGTCGACGGCGGTCAGGTGCCCACCACCCCGCACCTCGCCCCGACGCCGCCCGAGGCCGTCCTCCTCCCCTCGGAGGCACAGGCTGACGCGCAGGAGCCGGACCACGTCGCCGCGGTCCCCGCCCCGCGCGAGGCCGACCCCGAGGTCGCCCAAAGCGCCGACGACCTGGACACGCGCGCCGCCGACCAGGAAGACCCGCACGACGTGAGCACGGCCGCCGTGGCGGAAGTACGGCAGTCCGCCGGCCCGGCGGCACCCGCCTACGACGACGTCGAACGCGAGGCCGTCCTCAAAGTCATGCGCGAACGCCGTGACATCCGCAACGGCTTCCGCAGCGACCCCATCCCGCACGAGGTGCTGCTCCGCGTCCTGGAGGCCGCCCACACCGCGCCCTCCGTCGGCCACTCGCAGCCCTGGGACTTCGTCGTCATCCGCTCCGCCGACACCCGCCGCGCCATGCACGAACTGGCGATGCGCCAGCGTGAGGCGTACGCGAAGTCCCTCCCCAAGGGCCGGGCCAAGCAGTTCAAGGAACTGAAGATCGAGGCCATCCTCGACACCCCGGTCAACATCGTCGTCACCGCCGACCAGACCCGCGGCGGCCGGCACACCCTGGGCCGGCACACCCAGCCGCAGATGGCGCCGTACTCCTCCGCGCTCGCGGTCGAGAACCTCTGGCTCGCCGCCCGCGCCGAGGGCCTCGGCGTCGGCTGGGTCAGCTTCTTCGACGAGCGCGAGATGGTCCGCGCCCTCGGCCTGCCCGAGCACCTGGACGTCGTGGCGTACCTGTGCGTGGGCTACGTCGACGAGTTCCCGGACGAGCCCGAGCTGATGCAGGCCGGCTGGTCCAAGCGACGCCCGCTGTCCTGGGTCGTGCACGAGGAGACGTACGGCCGACGCGCCCTGCCCGGAGAGGACCCCCACGACCTGCTTGCCGAGACCGTCGCACAGATCCGCCCGCTCGACGCCAAGGCGCTCGGCGAGGCATGGGAGCGGCAGAAGCGCATGACCAAGCCGGCCGGCGCGCTCGGCATGCTGGAGATCATCTCCGCCCAGCTGTCCGGCCTGTCCCGCCAGTGCCCGCCGCCGATCCCGGAACCCGCCGCCGTCGCGGTCTTCGCCGGCGACCACGGGGTGCACGCTCAGGGCGTCACCCCCTGGCCGCAGGAGGTCACCGCCCAGATGGTGGCCAACTTCCTGGGCGGGGGAGCGGTCTGCAACGCCTTCGCCACCCAGGTCGGCGCCGAGGTCTGCGTCGTGGACGTCGGTGTCGCCACCGACCTGCCCGCCACGCCCGGCCTGCTGCCCCGCAAGGTCCGCGCGGGCACGTCCGACATGACCACCGGTCCCGCGATGACCCGCGAGGAGGCCAAGCAGGCCATCGAGGTCGGCATCGAGACCGCCCGCGACCTGGTGGCGGCCGGCAACAAGGCGTTGCTCACCGGCGAGATGGGCATCGCGAACACCACCGCGTCCGCCGCGCTCATCTCCGTCTTCACCGGCGCGGACCCGGCCGACGTCACCGGCCGGGGCACCGGCATCAACGACGAGACACTCGCCCGCAAGACCGAGGTCGTCCGCCGCGCGCTGGAAGTCCACCAGCCCGACCCGGCCGACCCCATCGGCGTCCTCGCGGCGGTCGGCGGCTTCGAGCACGCGGCCATGGTCGGCCTGCTGCTCGGCGGCGCCTCCCTGCGCACGCCGGTGATCCTGGACGGCGTCAGCGCCGGCGCCGCCGCCCTGGTGGCCCGCGCGATCGCCCCCGAGGTCCTCGCGGCCTGCATCGCGGGTCACCGCAGCGCCGAGCCCGGCCACGTCGCCGCGCTCAACAAGCTGGGCCTGCGCCCGCTGGTCGACCTGGACCTCCGCCTCGGCGAGGGCACGGGCGCGCTGCTCGCGCTGCCGATGGTGCAGAGCACCGCGCGGGCGATGCACGAGGTCGCGACGTTCGACTCGGCGGGCGTCACCGAGAAGTAGCACCGCGGCGGGGCAGGGCGGCGCGGCCGGCGATCCGTCGCCCGCTGCCCGCCGCCCGCGCCCGGTCGCCCGCCCCGCCCCACCCCGCCGTACGCTGGACCGACCTCGTGCCACCTCCGCACGTCTCCTAGAATCCGCACGTATCCCCACGTCAGGGCCGCTCCATCGCCGCAGCGCCCACCGCACCGCCAGGACGAGGAGCCCTCCCTCATGGCCGAACACCCCGCCTACCCCGTAGGCCTCCGCCTCACCGGCCGTCGCGTGGTCGTCCTCGGCGGCGGGCAGGTCGCCCAGCGCCGCCTGCCCGCCCTCATCGCGGCGGGCGCGGACATCCGCCTCGTCTCTCCCGAGGCGACCCCCTCCGTCGAGGCCATGGCGGACGCGGGCGAAATCGCCTGGGAGAAGCGCCGGTACGCGGAAGGCGACCTCGCGGACGCCTGGTACGCCCTGATCGCCACCAGCGACACCGAAGCCAACGCCGCCGCCTCCGCCGAGGCCGAGCGGCACCGCGTCTGGTGCGTCCGCTCCGACGACGCCGACCGGGCCACGGCGTGGACCCCGGCGACCGGCCACAGCGAGGGCGTGACCGTCGCCGTGCTCACCACGAACGCGCGCGGCCGCGACCCCCGCCACACCGCCGCCATCCGGGACGCGGTCGTGGAGGGCCTGCGCGACGGCACCCTCGTCGCCCCGCACCACCGCACCCGCACCGCCGGAGTCGCCCTGGTCGGCGGCGGTCCCGGTGACCCCGACCTGATCACCGTGCGCGGCCGCCGCCTGCTCGCCGAGGCCGACGTCGTCATCGCCGACCGGCTCGGCCCGCGCGACCTGCTCGCCGAGCTGCCGCCGCACGTCGAGGTCATCGACGCGGCGAAGATCCC
The DNA here is from genome assembly GCF_042744565.1 of Streptomyces sp. NPDC058812. Taxonomy (NCBI): domain Bacteria; kingdom Bacillati; phylum Actinomycetota; class Actinomycetes; order Kitasatosporales; family Streptomycetaceae; genus Streptomyces; species Streptomyces sp. NPDC058812. The sequence continues at coordinate 191,567 of NZ_JBHYOB010000014.1, read as the reverse complement.
GTACGGCCGTTTCATGGCCCAGGAGGCCATCAACAACGCGCTGATCGAGCACGCCAAGCAGGGCAAGGCGGTCGTACGCCTCAAGGGCGGCGACCCGTTCGTCTTCGGCCGGGGCATGGAGGAGGCGCAGGCGCTGGCCGAGGCGGGCATCCCGTGCACCGTCGTCCCCGGCATCTCCAGCTCCATCTCGGTCCCCGGCGCGGCCGGCATCCCGGTCACCCACCGGGGCGTCGCCCACGAGTTCACCGTGGTCAGCGGGCACGTCGCCCCCGACGACGAGCGCTCCCTGGTCGACTGGCCGTCCCTCGCCAAGCTCACCGGCACGCTCGTGATCCTCATGGGCGTCGACAAGATCGGCCGGATCGCCGAGACCCTCGTCGCGCACGGCAAGTCCCCGAAGACCCCGGTCGCCCTCGTCCAGGAGGGCACGACGGCCGCCCAGCGCCGAGTCGACGCGACCCTCGCCACGGTCGCCGAGACGGTCGTCACGCAGGAGGTCAGGCCACCCGCCGTCATCGTCGTCGGTGAAGTCGTCGGCGTCGGCCCGCACGGGGCGGCGTGACATGGCCGACCTCATCACGATCCACGACCCCGACGACCCGCGCCTGCACGACTACACCGGCTTGACCGACGTCGAACTGCGCCGCCGCCGCGAACCCGCCGAGGGCCTGTTCATCGCCGAGGGCGAGAAGGTCATCCGGCGGGCCGGCGAAGCGGGCTACGCGATGCGCTCGATGCTGCTCTCGGCCAAGTGGGTCGACACCATGCGGGACATCATCGACGAGGCCCCCGCCCCGGTGTACGTCGTCGACCCCGCGCTCGCCGAACGGGTCACCGGCTACCACGTGCACCGCGGCGCCCTCGCCTCCATGCAGCGCAAGCCGCTTCCCACGGCGGCGGACCTGCTGCGCACCGCCCGCCGTGTCGTCGTCATGGAGTCGGTCAACGACCACACCAACATCGGCGCCATCTTCCGCTCCGCCGCCGCCCTCGGCATGGACGCGGTCCTGCTCTCCCCGGACTGCGCGGACCCCCTGTACCGGCGCAGCGTGAAGGTCTCGATGGGCGCGGTCTTCTCCGTCCCGTACGCCCGCCTCGACGCCTGGCCGGCCGGCCTGGAGACGCTCCGCGACGCGGGCTGCACGGTCCTCGCCCTCACCCCCGACGAGCGGGCCAAGCCCCTCGACGAGGTCGCCCCGCACCGGATGGACCGGGTGGCCCTCATGCTGGGCGCCGAGGGCGACGGCCTGTCCCGGCGGGCCCTGGCGGCGTCCGACGAGTGGGTCCGCATCCCGATGTCCCACGGCGTCGACTCCCTCAACGTGGGCGCGGCGGCAGCGGTCGCCTTCTACGCGGTGGCGACGGGCCGGCCCTCGGCGTAGGACCGGCAGGCCGACCGGCCACTCGGCCTACGCGCAGGCCACCCGGCCGAGGACCGCGGGCCGCTCGTCGACCGTCCGCAACCCGTCCGTCCACAGCCCGTCGACGGTCTGCACCCGTCCGTCTACAGCCCGGACACCCGGTGTCCGGGAGAGTGGCTCCGTACGTCCACCCGCTCCTGCTGCGTCCGTACGCCGTCCCGGTCGTCGCCGAGACCCCGCGCCGGGCCCTGGCAGCCCTGCGCGGCGGCGATGCCCAGCGCGACCAGCAGCGTCACGACCACGAACACGAACAGCCGCTGCCGCAGCAGCCGCGGATTCGCGGGCCGTCGCCAACGGGTTCCCGTGGTCCTCGGCGCCGTACGGCCGGCTCCACTGCGCGGCGCGGGCCGTCCGCCGCTGTCGTTGCGGGAGGTGTTCCGGCCGGTGGTGTTGCGGGAGGCGGGAGTGGGCCGCGACCCCGACCGCGCCCCTGGTCCGCCGCCGCGCGAGGCGCTGCCGCCCCGGGCGGTGGATCCGTTGCGGGACGGCGTGCCACCGCGCGAGGGTGAGCCGCCACGCGACGGGTCGGCACCGCGCGACGGATCGCCACCGCGTGCCGCAGCCGGGCCCCGGGCCCCCGAAGTGCTCCGCGGCGCGGGCGTGCCCGGTGCGCCCGGCCGGCCCTGCGGACGCCGCTGAGCACGCTCCGGGTAGGTGTCGGCGAGCCGACCCGTGGGCAGGTCCGCCTCCCCGCTGCGCGGCGCGGGCGGCCGTACGTCGGCCAGGCCCTGTGCCTCCCGGGCGGCGATCTCCTTGAGCCGCAGGGACAGTTGCAGTGTGCTGGGGCGCTCCTCGGGGTCCTTGGCCAGGCACGCCCGCACCAGCGGGGCGACGGCGTCGGGGACGCCGTGCAGCTGGGCCTCCTCATGCACCACGCGGTACAGCATCACCTCGGAACTGCCGTGCCCGAAGGGCGAGTCGCCCATCGAGGCGTACGCCAGTGTGGCGCCGAGCGAGAACACGTCCGTGGCCGGTGTGACCGCCGCCCCGCGCACCTGCTCCGGCGCGAGGAACCCGGGGGAGCCGACCGCGGTGCCGACGTGCGTGAGCGTGGAGGCGCCCGTCGCCCAGGCGATGCCGAAGTCGATGATCCGCGGCCCCTTCGGGGACAGCAGGATGTTGGACGGCTTCAGGTCCCGGTGCACCACGCCGGCCTCGTGCACGGCGACCAGTCCCTCGGACAGGGCGGCGCCCACGGCGGCGACGTCCGCCGCGCCGAGCGGGCCTCCGTCGGCGACCTTGTCGTGCAGGGAGGGGCCGGGCACGTACTGCGTGGCGAACCACGGCCGGTCCGCCTCCAGGTCAGCGGCGACCAGCCGGGCGGTGCAGCCGCCGCGGATGCGCCGGGCGGCCGAGACCTCACGAGCGAACCGTGAGCGGAATTCCTGGTCCTCGGCCAGGTCGGGCCGGATGACCTTGAGCGCGACCCGCTGCCCCTTCTTGTCGGAGCCCAGGTAGACCACGCCCATTCCACCCGCGCCGAGCCGCCTGTGAAGCCTGAACGAGCCGACGACGCGCGGGTCCTCGCGCCTCAGGCGCATCATCGCCATGTTCATCCCCGCTGCCCGGTCCCTGTGACGAGCCACAGCTTACGTTTCCACGGCCGCCCGCGCGCAGAGGCCGCGCCCTCTCGGAACGACGGATTGTCAGTGCCGGGTGCGAGAGTTGAGGAGCGGTCAGGGAACGTGGGAGCGGCTCGGCACCGGTCCGCCGGTGATCCCAACCGCCCGCCACGGGGCGGGGATTGGACTGGGGGAGGTGGAGCGGGTGGGGACGGCGGAGGACACCGGCAAGGCGCCCCGCCCCCGCGGCGTGGCGGCGGACGAGCTCGTGCGCGGGGCGGAGGCAGGGGTGCGCCCGGACCCGGCGGAAGTGAGCGAAGTCACCGGGCGGCGCGGAGATACCGGGGCACGCGGGCTCCCCCTCCGGGAAGACCCCGAGACCCAGGGGCGTCGTTTGGACCCGTCTCCACCCAGGGGAGTACACCGCTGGTCATGGCTCATCCTCCGGGAGGCCCGGCAATCGGTACGAGGGCATGACGTCCGGGGAGCGCCGGACGCCTAGATTTGAGGTCAAGCGGCGGGTGCAGCACTCGTCCCCCGAGGTCAGACGCCCGCCGCTGCCAAAGACAACGGAATCGGTCAGGAGAGGGACCATGGCCCAGACGGTACCGCGGACGCTGGTCCGCACGCGGCGAAGCCGCCGTCAGGGACGTCGCCACCCCGCGGTGGCGACGCTCATGGCCCTGCCCCTGGCGGTCCTGCTCCTCCTCGTCTTCGACGGGTGGGAGACAGTGGCCACACAGGCGTCGTCCGTGGGTGTGATGCTGGGGCGCTGAGCGGCGACCCCAGGCCCGGAAGAGCGGTCCGGGCGGGGACATCCATCCATGAAACCCCGTGGGGACGGGGGTGCGGCGGACGGCAAAATGCCGGCGCAGCTGGGGAGCTGCGCCGGCATTGCTTTTGCCTCCGGGGCCGAGGGGCGGCGGCGGGCGGACGCCTGCGTACCCTCACCCCGTGACAACGGACCACCTCCTGCCCGCCCTGACGGCCCGCGCCAGGGAGAGGGCCCACGCCGGCGCCCCGGACTGCCCCTGCGGCGGTGCCCCCCTCGCCGGCACCACCCTCGCCGACCGCCCCGACGCCACCGTCGTCCGGCACGCCGGCATCGTCGCCAAGGCTCACGCGGCGGACGCCGACCCCGCCGAGCTGGCCCTCCGTGTCACCGTCGCCGCCCGCCTCCCCGGCATCCTCCTGCCCCCGCTCGACCCGACGCCCGTCGCCCTGCACGGGCGGCTCGTCACGTCCTGGCCCTACGGCACCCCCGTGGACCCGGAGGACCCGGACGCGGCGCCCTGGGAGGCCGCGGCCACCCTCCTCGCCCGCCTCCACCGGACTCCGGCCCCCAGTGCCGTACCCCCCATGCGCGGCCCCGCGAAGGCCGCGCAAGCCGTCGCCCGCCTCCGGACCGCCGCCCCGCACCACCCCGCCACCGCCCCCGTGCTGCACGCCTGGGCCACCCTCCCCGCCTGGGCCCGCGGGGAGGCCGCCATGCCGGGCCCGGCCACCCTCTGCCACGGCGACCTCCACCTCGGCCAGTTCGTACGCCACCCCGCGCCCGAGGGCCCCTGGCTGCTGATAGACGTCGACGACCTCGGCACCGGCGTCCCGGCCTGGGACCTGGCCCGCCCGGCGGCCTGGTACGCCTGCGGGCTGCTGCCGCCCGACGACTGGCACCGCTTCCTGACCGCCTATCGCGCGGCCGGCGGCCCGGCCGTCCCGCCGCACGGCGACCCCTGGCCCGCCCTGGACGTCCCGGCCCGCGCCCTCACCGCGCAGACCGCCGCCCGGGCCGTCGCCAAGGCCGTCGCGACGGACCGGCCCCTGGACGAGGTGGAGCGGTCACTGGTCGACGCCTGCGCCCGGATGGCCTCCGTCGGCCCCCGCGCCCCAAGCGGTTGAGCCGAAGTTTCGCGAAGCAGGGTGCAACCGACCCCCCGCCGGACAGAGTCTGTCCTGGCGATACGCGAAGCAGGACCGACCGGCGAGGAGTTGAGCCGAGCATGCAGTGCCCCAAGTGTCGCGCACCGATGCACACCTACAACCGCAACGGCGTTCAGATCGAGCAGTGCGGCGGCTGCCGCGGGATCTTCCTCGACTACGGCGAGCTGGAGTCGCTGACCCGCCTGGAGGCCCAGTGGTCCCAGTCCGCTCCGCCGCCGGCCCCGCCCGCCGCCCCGCAGGCCTACCCGGCCGCTCCGGCCCCCGCCTGGGGTGCCCCGCACGGCAGCCACCACGGCCACTACGGCCACCACGGTCACCACCGCCAGAAGGGCTTCGGCCGCATGCTCTTCTCCAGCTGAGCGAGCGGCGGAAGCACGACGAAGCCCCGGCCGTACGGAACGGCCGGGGCTTCGGTGTGTGGACGATACTGGGATTGAACCAGTGACCTCTTCCGTGTCAGGGAAGCGCTCTCCCGCTGAGCTAATCGTCCTGGGAGTGGTGCGAGTGCTGCGTGCGCGATACTGGGATTGAACCAGTGACCTCTTCCGTGTCAGGGAAGCGCTCTCCCGCTGAGCTAATCGCGCGGGGATCCATACGGAGATGATCCGTACGGGTCGGTGATCCTTGCGGATCAGTGGACGATACTGGGATTGAACCAGTGACCTCTTCCGTGTCAGGGAAGCGCTCTCCCGCTGAGCTAATCGTCCTTGGAGGTGGAGACGGGATTTGAACCCGTGTAGACGGCTTTGCAGGCCGTTGCCTCGCCTCTCGGCCACTCCACCAGGAGTGTAGGGGACCCGGGAGACCCCCTGTTCCTGCGAGCGGACGACGAGGTTCGAACTCGCGACCTCAACCTTGGCAAGGTTGCGCTCTACCAACTGAGCTACGTCCGCCTGTCGGTGCGGTCCGCTTGCGCGTCCCGGCGACGTCATGAACTCTAGCGGATTCCGGGGCCAGTACAAAAACGCGTTTGTGCAGCGTGCTGCGGTGCGTCCGCTCGCGGACCTGGTCAGGACACCCGGAAGGACAGGTTCGGGTCACCTCCGGGACACCGGCCTAGACTCGACAGCGTGCCCGACCTCCCTCCCCTCGCCCGCTTCGGCGACCGCCTCGCCACCGGTCTCCTCGACGTCACGAGCGATCCCGCCGCCCTCGACTCCACAGGTTTCTGGGCCGTCCGCGCGGACTTCGAAGGCCGTCTGACCTGCGCACGCTTCGCCGAGGTGCGGACATCCCCGGTGCCGGCGCCGGTACCGGGACGGTGGCGGGGGCCGGGCGTCGGTGACTGGGCGTCCTCCCTCGACCGCACCGCGTACACGGCGGCCGTACGGCGCATTCGCGAGCACATAGCCGCCGGCGAGGTCTACCAGGCCAACCTCTGCCGGGTGCTCTCGGCGCCCGTCGCCCCCGACGCCGACGTGGACGCCCTCACCGCCCTGCTGGCCCGCGGCAATCCCGCGCCGTACGCCGGAACGATCCGGCTGCCCGGGCACGGCGTCGAGATCGCCACCGCGTCGCCCGAGCTGTTCCTGCGCCGGGACGGCCGGGTCGTCGAGTCCGGGCCGATCAAGGGGACCGGGCGGACCGAGGCCGACCTGCTGGAGAAGGACTACGCCGAGAACGTGATGATCGTGGACCTGGTCCGCAACGACATCGGTCGGGTCTGCGCCACGGGGACCGTGACGGTGCCCGACCTGTGCGCCGTCGAGAAGCACCCGGGTCTCGTGCACCTGGTGTCGTCGGTACGCGGCGAGCTGCGCGCGGGCGCCGGGTGGCCGGAGCTGCTCGAGGCGGCCTTTCCGCCCGGGTCCGTCACCGGCGCGCCCAAGTCGAGCGCCCTGCGGATCATCGACGCCCTGGAGACCGCGCCCCGGGGCCCGTACTGCGGGGGCATCGGCTGGGTCGACGCCGACCGGGGCACCGGCGAGCTGGCCGTCGGCATCCGCACCTTCTGGATCGATCGTGCCGCGGGCCTGCTGCGCTTCGGTACCGGCGCCGGCATCACCTGGGGCTCCGATCCCGAGGGGGAGTGGCGGGAGACCGAACTGAAGGCGTCCCGGCTGCTCGCGGTAGCGTCGGGTGCGTACGAGGTGAACGGAAGCGGAGAGGCGCTACTGACGTGAAGATCTGGCTCGACGGCGGGCTGCAGGACATCGAGTCCGCCCGCGTCTCCGTCCTCGACCACGGACTGACCGTGGGCGACGGCATCTTCGAGACGGTGAAGGCGGTGGCCGGCAGGCCGTTCGCGCTGACCCGGCACCTCGACCGGCTGACCCGTTCGGCGCGCGGCCTGGGTCTGCCCGATCCCGACCTCGACGAGGTGCGCCGCGCCTGCGCCGCCGTCCTCGAAGCCAACCCCATGCCGCTGGGCCGGCTGCGCGTCACCTACACCGGCGGCCACGGCCCGCTCGGCTCCGACCGCGGCGAGCACGGCCCGACCCTCGTCGTCGCCCTCGGCGAGACCGGCCGCCGCCCCGACTCCACGGCCGTCGTCACGGTGCCCTGGACCCGCAACGAGCGCGGCGCGCTCACCGGCCTGAAGACCACCTCCTACGCCGAGAACGTCGTCGCCCTCGCCCGCGCCCGCGAACGGGGCGCCTCGGAGGCGCTGTTCGGCAACACGGTGGGGCAGCTGTGCGAGGGCACGGGGTCGAACGTCTTCGTCGTCCTCGACGGCGAGGTCCACACCCCGCCGGTCGCCTCCGGCTGCCTCGCCGGAATCACCCGGGCCCTGGCCGTCGAGTGGACCGACGCCCGCGAGACCGATCTGCCGCTGGACGTCCTGGACCGCGCCGACGAGGTGTTCCTGACCTCCACGCTGCGGGACGTGCAGGCCGTACACCGCGTCGACGACCGTGAACTGCCGGGCGCCCCGGGACCGGTGACCGCGAAGGCCATGCGGATCTTCGAGGAGCGGTCCGGGGACGTCCTGGACCCGTAGGCGCGGATATTCGGCTGCACTTCGCACCCCCGGCGGGTAGAACACCCGTGATGACCACCACCCTGCGGCCGACCGAGCCGCTTCAGCGCGCCGCCGACGGAACGCGTTCACGCCACTACCAGGTGTGCGTGAACAGCCGTCCCGCCGGCGCCATACACCTCGGCACGTCGAGAGCCTTCGGCGACTCGGTTGCCGTGATCCACAAGCTGCGCATCGACGAGCCGGACCGCCGGCGCGGCCGGGGTACGGTGGCCGCTCTCGCGGCCGAGGAGATCGCGCGGGGCTGGGGCTGCGGGCAGATCGAGGCGAGCGTCGCCCCCGACGCCGTGGCGGGTCTGCGGCTCGCCCAGGCGCTCGGCTACGTCCTGCGCACCCGCGGCATGACCAAGCAGCTCGGCGACACCCCGCCCGCCCTGCCCGCGGACAGCCGGGCGCGGCCCATGACACGGGACGAGTTCGACGCCTGGCAGGCCTACGAGTCGCAGCAGTACGCCCGGACCTGGATCGAGCGGGGAATGCCCGAGGCGGAGGCTTACGAGAAGGCGCGCAGTGATCACGAGATGCTGCTGCCGCAGGGGCTGGACACAGAGAACATGCTGTTCAGCGTGCTGGAGCACGAGAGGACGCGGGTCGGCGTCCTGTGGCTGGCGCTGCACGAGGGCCGGGCCTTCGTCTTCGACGTCGAGGCCGACGCGGCCCACCGGGGCCGGGGACACGGCCGCACGCTGATGCTGCTGGCCGAGGCGCAGGCGATCGCCGCGGGCCGAGCGCTGATCGGGCTCAACGTCTTCGCGGGGAACACCGCGGCCGAGCGCCTCTACGAGTCGCTCGGCTACGGGACGACGCGGTACAGCTTCTACAAACCGCTGCTCTGACGGCGGGTGGGATCGGGTGTGGCGGGGCCGAGGAGAGTGTTCCCGGATCAGTCCCGCTGTTCGGCCAGCAGCCGGTCCGCGATCTCCTCGACACGCTCGCGCAGCCCCTCCTGGCTCTTGCCCCCGTCGAGGCGCTCGCCGCCGATCACGTACGTGGGGGTGCCGGTCACGCCGATCGCCTTGCCCTCGGCCTGGTCGGCGTCGACGATCAGGATGTGCCGGCCGTCGATCAGCGCGGTGTCGAACTCCTCCGCGTCCAGTCCCAGTTCCCGGGCCACCTCCACCAGGAGGGGTTCTCCCTCGCGGTCCAGCTCCGACACCCGGTCCAGCACGGCCTCGGCGTACGGCCACCCCTGCCCCTGGGCGACGGCCTCCTCGGCGGCCTGGGCGGCCGCGAAGGAGTGCTTGTGCTTCTCCAGGGGGAAGTGCCGCAGCCGCAGCTCCAGGCGGTCGCCGTAGCGGGCGCGCAGGGCGCGGAGGTCGTCCAGGGCGGTGCGGCAGTCCGGACACTGGAGCTCGCACCAGACGTCGAGGACGGGCGCGGCGGGACGGGCGGGGGAGGAGTCGCTCATGCTCCCATTCTCCCAGCAGACGGGGCGGTGCCCCGACCACCGTCGTGCGACGGCCACCGGCACCTGGGGAGGAGCCGACCCCGAGATCTCCCTGATCTCGGGCCGGAGCATGGCCCCACGGCGCCCGGACGGTGCAGGATGGAAGGGACAGAACCTACTCGTGCCCGACCGAGCCCAGCCTGGAGGACCGGATGATTGCCGAGACCGTCTGCTCCGCGGTGTCCGCGGCAGGCCTGGGCATCGCGGCGGTCACCGCGTACCGCAGGCGATTCCTCACCGCGGCCCGCATCGCCGCCTACTCCCTCGTCCCGATCGGCCTGGTGATGACCGGGGTCGTCGAGTGGCTGGCCGACACGGCCTTCAGCCCGGTGGCCTGGGCAGGCTTCGCGGTGCTGGGCGTGTCCTGGGTGCTGTTCATGACCACGCGCACCGTGGAGCGCCGCCGCGGCGGCACCCGCAAGGAGCGCAAGGAGGCCCGCGCCGCCGCCCAGCGCGACGCGGTTGCCCCGGCTGCCTCGGAGCCCTCCCTGGGCCCCGGCTCCCGCCCGGCCCCCCAGCCCGCGTCCCGACCTGCGACGACGTCCCGCGGTGAGGACGACTTCAGCGACATCGAGGCGATCCTGAAGAAGCACGGGATCTGACCGTCGGCCGACCGCCGACCGGCCATCGGCGTCCCGGACTGAAACGACACAGCGGTCCGAGGCCGTCAGAGCGTGCTCCGGAATGATCACGATCCGACCTGGACATTGCGACATTCAACGAACTCCCGGTCTTTACGGGCGTGTTGATCGCGTAGGCCCCGCGTGCTGCGTCATCATCGCGGCGAGATGCCGGACACCACTCAGCTGGATACCCAGCTGGACCCGAGACAGAGCGAAACCGCGCGGGCGCACAGCGAACCGCGCGGCTGCCTCTTCGCCCTTTCCCAGCCACCGCTCATGATCTTCCTTGCGGTGATCGGGTGTCTGCTGCTCATGGCTTCGTTGCACGATCTGCTGTTGCTGTGAGCCGTACCCGCGTTCCCCGGCGCCACCCGCCGGGGACCGCGTCGCCACCAAGGGCATCGGAGTCCGCGCCGGTCGGGAGGGCGGTGTCAGCCCGCCGCCTCTTTGCGCCGTGCTCGGTACGCGGCCACGTGCAAGCGGTTTCCGCACGTGCGGCTGTCGCAGTACCGCCGCGAGCGGTTCCGGGACAGGTCGACGAAGGCGCGCCGGCAGTCGGGAGCCTCGCACCGCCGCAGCCGCTCCTGCTCACCGGCGACGACGAAGAACGCCAGCGCCATTCCGCAGTCGGCGGCCAGGTGGTCCGCGACGGAGGCGCCGGGCGCGAAGTAGTGGATGTGCCAGTCGTAGCCGTCGTGGTCGGTGAGCCGGGGCGTGGTTCCGGCAGCGGCGACCAGGTCGTTGATCAGTCCCGCCGCGGCCCGGGCCTCGGGGGCCGCGAAGACCGCCGCGAACCGGCCGCGGATCTTGCGCACCGCCGAGAGATCGAGCTCCGAGAGCACGCCGACGTCGCTGATTTCGTGCGTTCCCACAAATTCCTGGAGGGCCGCGACATCCGGCAGCCCGTCCGGCGCCGATTCGTCCTCCGGCACGGTGTTCACCAGATCCACCACGGTGTCGAGGGCGCACCGGGTGTCGTGGGTGATCAGCACATTTCGCTCCCTGGCCTGGGGTCGGGCGGGCGCCCGCCGATGCTGGCCGATGGTAGTGGCTTCCGCGGCGGGCCAACCGGCTCCGATCGCGGCCCCGGCCGTCGGTTGCCGGTAGAACGGCGCCCGACCTGCCTTCGTTCCCGGAGAGGGCGGCGGGAGGGGGCGGGAGGTGGCAGGAGTCAGCAGCGGGAGGGGGCGGGAGGTGGCAGGAGTCAGCAGCAGGAGGTGGCAGGAGCGGCAGGAGCAGCGCCAGGCGGCCGGCCGTGTGGGGTCCGGTCGCCGCACGCGCACCGGCGCCGCCCCCGCGGAGAACCGCGGCGACGACGCCGGTGTGTGCCGTATGCGGTTGTCCGGGCCCGTGCCGTCACCCCGAGTCGACGGCGACGGGCGGCTTCACGGTGCCTCGCCCTAGCTTTCCGCCAGGATGTGCGAGAGCTCCTGATCGAGATCGAAGTGCCGGTGTTCCGTGCCGGGCGGCACGGCGGCGTCTGTGCGCTTCAGGAAGGACTCCAGAGCCCGTGCCGGGGCCTCGAGCAGTGCCTCGCCCTCCGGGGAGCTCAGGGCGATGCACACGACGCCCTGGCCATGACTGCGGGACGGCCAGACACGGACGTCGCCGGTGCCGGTGGGGCGGTGGAGACCTTCGGCGAGGAGGTCGCGGGCGAACACCCACTCGACGGTTTCCTCGGCTCCGGTGTGGAAGGTGGCGTGCACGGCGTAGGGGTCGGCCGTGTCGTACCGCAGGCCTGCGGGGACAGGCAGGGAGGACTCGCTCGACACAACGAGGCGCAGGTGCAGCTCGCAGCTGACCGTGGTGTTCATAAGCGCCAGGGCCTTTCGCTCAGTGTGCGCTCGGGGATTCGCACGTCGGCGAAATCGACATGCCACCTACGGTGCCGTTGTAAACCCCTCTGAGTGTTTTGCGTGCGTTTACGTAACTCTTCCGGCCGAGTGATCGTTCGGGTCGTGCGCCCATTCCGGTGACAGGTTTCGCTCCGGTAGTGTTTGGCTGTATGAACACGGGGAGTAACACGCCCGGCGAGGCAGTCGTGGCGGAAGACCGTACGGGGACGGACGAGGCCGCGACCGACCGCGCGCTGGGCTCACGGGCACCGGAATTCATCAGGGCGCGCCGCGCCCTCCACCTGAGCTGGCAGGTCGGCGTCTTCATCGTCGGCCTCGCGGTCGTGGTGGCCGGCGTCGCCATGCTGGTGCTGCCCGGACCGGGCTGGGTGGTGATCTTCGGCGGCATGGCGATCTGGGCGACCGAGTTCGTCTGGGCCCAGCTGGTGCTGCGCTGGACCAAGCGCAAGGTCACCGAGGCGGCGCAGCGCGCCCTCGATCCCAAGGTGCGGCGCCGGAACATCATCCTGACCTCGATCGGCGTGGTGATCGTGGCTGTGCTGGCCGGGATCTACCTGTACGAGTTCGGGCTCCAGATGCCCTGGAAGATCAAGGACCAGTGATCCGCGGCGGGGACGCGGCGACCCGGCCTCCGCTGGTCACGGGCACCCCCTGACATGGGGTAATGTTCTCTCTGCGTCCGGGCGATTAGCTCAGTGGGAGAGCGCTTCGTTCACACCGAAGAGGTCACTGGTTCGAACCCAGTATCGCCCACCGGATCATCAGGCGGCCCGGCTCACCATCGTGAGCCGGGCCGTTTCGTGTGACGTGCGCCCGGGGGATCCCGAGGCGTCCCCGAGCGTCACGTGCGGCGTGTCCCGAGCCGGCTGTGCGGCCGTTCCGCTTCCGCGCGTCTTCACCCAACCGTGACCTTCCGTGCCGCCCGCCCCGGTGGGCTCATCGGTGTTCGGTCCGTCGGCCACACCGCGTCGACCTGGGCCTTTTCCGGTGCTGCCGACGGCGCGGCCGGGATGGTCGTCCGCGCTGTCCGCGCCCGGCGCCCATGAATTCCTGTCCGAATCATTGACGCGCCCCCGGGCCCTCCGTAACTTGTGCCAGCAAGCGCTTACTTGAAACGATTCATGAGGCGGACGCGACGTCGCGGGGAGGCTCGTATGCAGCAGGGCGGGAATGCGGAGAGGCAGACCGGGAGGCGCACGATCCTCAAAGCGGCGGGGGCCTCGCTGGCCGTCGCGGGGCTGGGTGCGACGGCCACCGCGTGCGGCGGCGGCAGCGGTTCGGGGGACGGAACGGTGACGATCCGTTACTCATGGTGGGGCGCCGAGGACCGGGCCGAACGCATCAACAAGACCATCGCGCTCTTCGAGAAGAAGTACCCGAAGATCAAGGTCAAGACCGACTTCCAGCAGTACCCCGACTTCTGGAAGAAGTTCAACACCCAGGCCTCCGGAGGGAATCCGCCGGACGTCTTCCAGAATGCCATCGGATTTCTTCGGAAATACGACGCCAAGAATGTCCTGCTCGACCTGAGCGAGCAGGTGAAGGCGGGCAATCTCTCCACGGACGGCTTCCGGGCGGGCCTCGAGAAGTTCGGCGAGATCGACGGCAAGCTCCTCGGTGTGCCCGTGGGTTCCAACTCCATGGCGCTCGTCATCGACAAGCCCGTCTACACACGGGCCGGCGTCAAACCCGAACAGGGCTGGACCTGGGACGACTTCGACGAGGCGATGACGAAGATCCGCGACAGGACCGGTCGGGCCGGGGACAGCGGTATGTACGGCGTCATGTACCTCTACGACCTGTACCTGCGTCAGAACGGCAAGGCCTTCTTCACCGAGGACGGACTCGGTTTCTCCGAGGCGGATCTGACCGCGTGGTGGACGAAGGCGGAGAAGGGTGTGAAGTCCGGGCTGTTCGCCGACGCGAAGAAGGTCGTGCAGGTCAAGCCCAAGTCGGCACTCTCCGCCGAGCTCGCCGGCAGCGAGTACACCTGGGACAACTTCACCGTCCGCTACACCTCCGAGGGGAAGAGCGAGTACGGTCTCGCGCCCATCCCGACCACGGACGGCAAGAGGACCGGCCAGTACCTCGGCTCACTGATGCTCAGCGCCTACAAGCGTACCCAGCACCCCAAGGAAGTCGCCCAGTTCATCCACTTCATGGTGCACGACCCCGAGGTCGCCAAGATCATGGGCTACGACCGAGGGGTTCCCGCGACGCAGGCGCAGTACGACGCCTTCCAGCCGACCGACCCGGTCAACAAGGCGATCGCCGCCTACGAGCAGTCCCTCGTCGACGCGGGCGTCCTGGAGACCATCACCCCGCACCCGAACGGCGCCGACGTCTGCGAGTCCGCGTTCTCGCGCATCGCCGAGGAGATGGCGCTCGGCGAGCGGACCGTCGCGGACGCCGTCGAGCAGTTCTTCACCGAGTCGAAGACGGCTCTCGCCGGCTGATGGGAAACGCCGTGACACACGCCCCTGCGATGGAGGGCCTGGCCAAGGACTCCGAGCCGCGGCACGGTCCGGTGAAGTCCCCGCGCCCCGCCGAGCTGAAGCGGCGGGGCCGCCGGGAGAACCTGGCCGGCTACCTCTTCATGTCCCCCTGGATCGCCGGTTTCCTGCTGCTGACGGCGGGACCGATGGTCGCCTCGCTCTACTTCGCGTTCACCGACTACAACCTGTTCGACGCGCCCAAGTGGATCGGCCTGGACAACTTCTCCGAGATGTTCGGCGACCCGCGCTGGCGCCACTCGGTCCAGGTCACCCTGTGGTACGTCGTCGTCGGCACCCCGATCAAGCTGGTCGCGGCGCTCGGCGTCGCGCTGCTGCTGGCGCAGAAGCGGCGCGGACAGGCCTTCTACCGGGCCGCCTTCTACGCGCCGTCACTGATCGGCGCGAGCGTGTCCGTCGCCATCGTGTGGAAGGCGATCTTCTCGGACGACGCGGTCGTCGACCGTACGCAGCAGCTCTTCGGGGTCGACGCCGGCGGCTGGACCGGCGACCCGGACCTGATCATCTACAGCCTGGTGGCGCTCACCGTCTGGCAGTTCGGTGCCCCCATGGTCATCTTCCTGGCCGGCCTCAAGCAGGTGCCGCGCGAGCTGTACGAGGCGGCGAGCGTCGACGGGGCGAGCAAGGTGCGGCAGTTCTGGAGCATCACCCTGCCGATGATCTCCCCGGTCCTCTTCTTCAACGTCCTGCTGGAGACCATCCACTCCTTCCAGATCTTCAGCTCCGCCTACATCGTCGGCGGCGGCGCCGGGGGCAACGCCTGCGGTCCCGCGGACGGCACGATGGTCTACACCTGCTATCTGTACGTCCAGGGCTTCGAGAACAGCCGCATGGGCCTGGCCTCCGCCATGGCGTGGATGCTGCTGGTCGCGGTCGCCCTGGTCACCGCGGTGCTGTTCTGGTCCCAGAAGCGCTGGGTGCACTACGAGGAGGGCGGCCGATGAGCGCGCAGGCCACCGACATCACGCCGGCCCCGCCCGCGAAGGGGGCCCTGCGGCGCAGGCTGCCGGGCTCGCTCGCCTGGCACATCGGGTCGCTGGCGATCCTCGCGGTGATCCTCTACCCGGTGCTCTGGGTGATCGGCGGCTCCTTCAAGGAGAGCGGAGACATCGTCGGCAGCCTGGACCTCTTCCCGGGCGACCCGATCCTCTCCAACTACACGAGCCTCGCCGACGGCATCGCGGACATCTCGGTCTCCACGTTCTTCTTCAACTCCCTCTTTCTCGCGGTCGGTTCGGTGATCGGGATCGTGGTGTCCTGCTCGCTGACGGCCTACGCCTTCGCGAAGATCAGGTTCGCGGGCCGCAATCTGCTCTTCACGCTGATGATCGGCACGCTGCTGCTGCCGTACCACGTGCTGCTGATCCCGCAGTACGTGCTGTTCCGCAACATGGACATGATCAACACGTACACCCCGCTGCTGCTGGGGAAGTATCTGGCCACGGAGGCGTTCTTCGTCTTCCTGATGGTGCAGTTCATGCGCAACCTGCCCAGGGAACTGGACGAGGCGGCCCGTCTCGACGGCTGCGGGCACTTCCGCATCTACTGGTCGATCGTGCTCCCGCTGTGCCGGCCGGCCCTGATCACCAGTGCGATCTTCACCTTCATCAACTCTTGGAACGACTTCATGGGCCCGCTGATCTACCTCAACGAGCCCGGCAAGTACACCGTCTCCCTCGGCCTGAAGATGTTCGTGGACCAGGAAGGGCTGGCGAACTACGGCGGCATGATCGCCATGTCGCTCGTCGCCCTGCTGCCCGTCCTCGCCTTCTTCCTGGCCTTCCAGCGCTATCTGATCGACGGCATGGCGACGTCCGGTCTGAAGGGCTGAGGTGAACCGATCGTGACCGATGCACGCGCCAAGGCCCGCACGGAGCGGGGGGAGTCACGGTTCGCCGACGGGTTCGCCCTGTTCGCCGAGTGCCTGCTCACCGGGGTGTGGATCGCGGTGGCCTCGCTGCCGCTGGTCACCTACCCCGCCGCGTTCGCGGCCGGCGCGCGGCATCTCGGGCGCCGACTAGCCCACGAGCGCGGTGGCTGGCGGGAGTTCGCGGCCGACTTCCGGGCGGCGGTGCGCCGCGGGTGGCTCGTCGGGCTCGCCGGGTGGGCCGCCCTGGCCGCGGTCTGGGTGGATGTGCAGGCCGTACGCAACGGTTTGCCGGGCGGTCCGTTCGTGGGCGCCGTCGGGGTCCTCGCCCTGATCGGCGCGGCCGTGGCCGGGCTGCGCGCGGCGGCGGCCTGGCGACCCGGCGCCTCCTGGCGGTCGCTGCTCGCGCAGGCCGGGCGCCGAACCGTGCTGGACCCCGCGGGTTCCTTCCTGATCGTCGGCGGGCTGGCCGTCGTGGTCTGCTCCGCCTGGTTCAGCGCGCCGCTGGCGGTCGCCGTCCTCGGCGCCGTAGCGGCGGCGGCCGTCGCCGTGGAGGAGCGCTACCGGCGCCGCTGACGACGGCGCCACCGCCCCCAGGACCGGCGCCCCGGCGCCGTACCTCGTCCTGTCATGCCCTTGACAGGCGCCATCTCGCACGCCAGAGCCACGCCCTTGACACCCCCTGCATCCGCACGGAACGGAAAGGAAAGGCCATGTCCCCCATCCCCCGCAGGTCCCTCCTCAAGGCGGCCGCCGTCGCCGGAGCCGCCGCCCAGTTCAGCTGGGCACTGGGCGCCAAGAACGCCCAGGCCGCACCCGCCGCCAAGGACGCCGACGCCGACCCCGTCACCCTGACCTGGCTGGAGGACGGCGGCCTGGGCGCCGCCCCCGGCTCCACCGTCGGTGTCCCGTGGCCCAAGGGCACCTACCGGCAGGACCAGTCCTTCGCCGTCACGGACGCGGACGGCAAGGCCGTACCCACCCAGTCCTGGCCCCTCGCCTACTGGCCGGACGGCTCCCTGAAGTGGACCGCGCACGCCGTCGGCTCGGGCGACGGCAAGCTCACCCTGACCGCCGGCACCCCCGCCGCACCCGCGAAGGAGGTCACCGTCGACCGGCGCGGCGGCACCATCGACATATCGACCGGCGTCATCACCACGAGAATCGGCACGTCGGGATCGACCCTGATCAAGTCGGTCACCAGAGGCTCCACCGAGATCGCGAAGAACGGCCGCCTCGTCCTGCTGCGCCAGCCCGAGATCGAGGACGGCGACCAGGGCACCGTGAAGTACGAGCGCTTCGACGGCGCCATCGACGAGGTGAAGGTCGAGCAGGACGGCCCGGTCCGCGCCGTCGTCCGCATCGACGGCAAGCACCGCAAGGGAGGCCGCGGCTGGCTGCCCTTCTCCATCCGCCTCTACTTCTACGCGGGCGCCGACTCCTTCCGCATGGTGCACACCATCACGTTCGACGGGAAGCAGGAACCCGGCAAGGCGAGCGGCGACTTCATCCGCGGCCTCGGCGTCCGCTTCACCGTCCCGATGCGCGACGAGTCCTACGACCGGCACATCCGCATCGGCGGCGAGGGCACCGGCCTGCTGCGCGAGGCGGTGAAGGGCGTCACCGGCCTGCGCCGCGACCCGGGCGCCGCCGTGCAGGCGGCCCAGTACGCGGGGGAGAAGCTGCCCGACCCCTCCACCTGGGACCAGCGCGTCACCACCCGCCTCCAGTACATCCCGGAGTGGGGCGACTACACCCTCTCCCAGCTCTCCGCCGACGGATTCACCCTGCGCAAGCGCACCAAGAAGGGCCACGGCTGGATCGGCGCCGGCGGCGGCCGCCGCGCCTCCGGCTTCGGCTACGTCGGCGGGGCGAGCGGCGGACTCTCCTTCGGCCTGCGCGACTTCTGGGAGAAGCACCCCGCCCAGCTCGACATCCGCGACGCCCAGACCGACGAGGCCGAGGTCACCCTCTGGCTCTGGTCGCCCGAGGCCCAGCCCATGGACCTGCGCTTCTACCACGACGGCATGGGCCAGGACACCTTCCCCGAACAGATCGAGGGCCTCAACATCACCTACGAGGACTACGAGCCCGGCTTCGGCACCCCCTACGGCATCGCCCGCACCTCCGAGCTGCTCTTCTGGGCCAACGCCGCCACCCCGAGCGCCGAGACACTCGCCGAACAGGTCGAGGCCGTGCGCGTACTGCCCCAGCTGGCCGCCCCGCCGGCGCAGCTCATCAAGTCCAAGGTCTTCGGCCCCGGCCTCTACTCCGAGCCCGACCGCTCCACACCAGCCAAGGCGAAGATCGAGGACCACCTCGACTTCCTCTTCACCTACTACAAGGACCAGGTGGAGCAGCGCCGCTGGTACGGCTTCTGGGACTACGGCGACATCATGCACACCTACGACGCCGCCCGGCACCAGTGGCGCTACGACATCGGCGGCTACGCCTGGGACAACTCCGAACTCTCCCCGGACCTCTGGCTCTGGTACGCCTACCTGCGCTCCGGCCGCGCCGACATCTTCCGCTTCGCCGAGGCCATGACCCGGCACACCGGCGAGGTCGACGTCTACCACCTCGGCGAATGGGCCGGCCTCGGCACCCGGCACGGAGTCCAGCACTACGCCGACAGCGCCAAGCAGCAACGCATCGCCAACACCACCTACCGGCGCTACTACTACTTCCTCACCGCCGACGAACGCGTCGGCGACCTCATGCACGCCAACGTCGACTCCGACGAGACGTTCCTCGCCCTCGACCCGCTCCGCAAGATCCGCACCGAGCCGTACACCCCCGACCGGCACGCCCTGTCGGTCGGCTTCGGCACCGACTGGAGCGGCCTGGTCTCAGCTTGGCTGACCGAGTGGGAACGCAAGGGCCCCAAGTGGGAGAAGGCCAAGGCCCGCGTCCTGTCCACCATGGAGACCATCGCCGCCCAGCCCAACGGCTTCGTCCAGGGCAGCGGCCTCTACGACCTGGACACCGGGAGGTTCGCCGTCGCCGACACCCCGAAGGTCGAGGTCTCCCACCTCTCGGCCGTCTTCGGCCTGAACGAACTGTGCGCCGAGCTGATCGACCTCGTCGACATGCCGGAGTTCAACGAGGCGTACTACGACTACTGCCGCTACTTCAACGCCTCCAAGACCGAACAGGCGGCACGGTACGGCAGCAACTTCGGCAGCCTCATCCTCTTCCAGGGCCACTCGCGCCTCGACGCCTACGCGGCCGTACAGACCGGGGACGAGAAGCTCGCCGCGCGCGCGTGGCAGAAGTTCTACAACTCCGACGGCTACAAGGAGTCCGCGCCCTGGAGGACGGAGAAGGTGAGCGGTCCGACCACGCTGGTGCCGGGCAGCGAGGCGAGCTGGGTGTCCACCAACGACACCGCGCTCTACGGCCTCGCCGCCATCGAGAACCTGGCACTTCTGGGCGACAGGATGCCGTGACCGGCACGTGACGGGCGCGGGCCCGGGCACACTCCACGGGTGGACTGGAACCATTACCGATTCCGCAGCCTGTGGGCCCTGCCCGCGCCCGTCCCGGCCGTCTACCGCGCGCTGGAACGGATCGAGGACTATCCCCGCTGGTGGCCCCAGGTGCGCCAGGTCACCCGGCTCGACGACACCGGCGGGGTCGTCCGGTTCCGCTCACTCCTCCCGTACGACCTGACCGCGACCCTGCGCGAGGGACGGCGCGACCCGGCGGCGGGGCTGCTGGAAGTCGCGATGAGCGGCGACATGGAGGGCTGGGCGCGCTGGACGGTCACCACGCGGGGCTCCGGCACCCTCGTCTGCTACGACCAGGAGGTCGACGTACGCAAGCCGCTGCTGCGCCGCCTCGCCGTGCCCGGGCGGCCCCTGTTCCGGGCCAACCACCGCCTGATGATGCGGGCGGGACGGCGCGGACTGGCCGCCCACCTGGAAGGCGGTCGCCAAGCGGTTTGAACGAAACGCGCCGAGCCCTGTATTGTTCGGTGCGTTCCCGGGCGATTAGCTCAGTGGGAGAGCGCTTCGTTCACACCGAAGAGGTCACTGGTTCGAACCCAGTATCGCCCACGTTCGCGAGAGCGACGTGTGTCCGCAGACAACGCGGACCACGTCGCTCTCGTCGTGTTCCGCGCGGCTTCGCCGCGCGAAGTGGGGGCTCCGCCACCCACACCGCCGTGCCCGACGTCGCCCGCGGCCGGGGTGCTCGCTCACGCCGCCGCCGGCAGGTCCGGCCGCAGTGGCCAGGCCGGGTCCACCGCCTCCTCGGTCCCGTTGAGCGCGAACCACGCCTGCAGCCCCCGCGCCTGCCCCGCATGCCAGACGGCCTGGAGCGTGTGCAACTCGGCGGCGGAGAGACGCTCCAGCCGCCCCGGGAAGCGGCGCCCCACCGCCCGTACGACCTCCAGCGCGGCCTGCGCGTCGGCCGCCGCGTCGTGCGCGCCCGCCAGTTCGACGCCGTAGTGCGCGCACAGGTCGGTGAGGGTGCGGCGGCCCTTGCGGTACCGGTCCAGGTGTTTGTCGAGCACGCGCGGGTCGAGGACGTGCAGCGACGTCCGCTCCACCCAGCGGCCGAGGGAGGAGGCGCGGTGCCGGCGCAACTCCCGGTCCAGCAGCGTGAGGTCGAACGGCGCGTTCATCACCACGAGCGGACGCCCGGCGCGGGCCTGCTCGGCCAGTGCCTCCGCTATCTCGTACATCACCGGCGCCGGCCAACGGCCGTGGCGCTGCACATGCTCCTCCGTCAGCCCGTGCACCGCGGTCGCCGCCTCGGGCACCGGCACGCCCGGGTTCACCAGCCACCGGGTCACGCGCGGCCTCAGCCCCGGCGCGTCCTGCACGACGAGGGCCGCCGACACGATCCGGTCGGTCTCGACGTCCACACCCGTCGTCTCCGTGTCGAAGGCGGCCAGCGGCCCCTCGAACCAGCTCGTCATAGGGCACTCAACTCCTCGTCCGCGTACGGCAGCTGACGCGCCGTCTTCTGTCCCGATTCGGTGATACCCGGGCTGTTTGCGACGTACGCCGGAAGGACACAACAGGAGTACGGGTCCTCGCAGTTCAGCGACCCGCAGTGGGGTTACACCAGTTCTGGAAGGCTGTTGGCCATGGCCATAGCGCAGCCCGAACGGGGCGGGCTGCTGCCCGAGCGCACGGCGCCCTCTCGCGGCTCTCTCGCCACCACCGCCTGCATGGAGACACTGCAGGTCGGCTACCTCCACGCGGTCGCCGCGGCGGCGGGCTGCTCGCTCTCCCAGCCCTTCCCGGACAACGGCATCGACTGGCACGTCAGCCACAGCGCCCCCGGGCACACGGTCGACGACGAGGTCACCATCAAGGTGCAGCTCAAGGCGACGTACCAGATCCCGCCGAGCCCGCCCGGCCGCTTCTTCTCCTTCACGCTCGACAACGACCACCTGGCGAAGCTCGCGCGCACCCCGGTCTCGGTGCACAAGATCCTGGTCGTGATGATCGTCCCCCGGTCCCGGGACCAGTGGCTGCGGGCCGGGCACGACCGGCTCGATCTCAGGCACTGCTGCTACTGGACCAACCTCGCCGGACACCCGGTCACCGGCCGGCGGCGCACCACCGTGCGGATACCGACCGCGCGGGTCTTCGACGACCGGGCGCTGTGCGAGATCATGACGCGGGTCGGGACGGGAGGGAAACCATGACGCACCGCCCGACCGGCGAACCCCTGCGCGCCGTGCGGCCACACCCCGCCGACACCGCCGGCGACACGGCCTGGGACGACGGCCGCCCGCCCGAGTCCGGCACCGTCGACCCGGCCGTGCTGACCGCCCTGCTCCACCGGCACGGGTGGCGGCGGCGCGGCGGCGCCCCGGGCCGCTACGGTCGCTGGACCCCGCCCGGCCCGGCCGCCGGTGCCACCAGCCTGCTGGTGCCCGTCAGCCGCGCCTTCCCCGACAGCGACGACCTGCTCGGCGAGGCTCTGCTCGCCCTGTCCCGCGCCGGCACGCCCGCCGCCCGCGAGATCCTCCTCTCCCTCGCCGTGCCCAGCGACGAGATCCGCTGGGAGCGCGACGTACCGACCGGGCCCGGCGACACCGCCTCCTGGACCGTGGACGAACGGCTGCGCTCCGCCGCCCGCCGGATGCTGCTCGCCGGAGCGCTCGCCACGCGCGCGCGTGCGGGCTACTACGGCGCCCGGCACCGGCGCGCCGCCGTCGAGGCCCTGGAGAACGTCCTGGTCGCTCCCGCCCCCGGCGGCCGCCGGCTCACCGCGTTCGTGCCCGTCACCACCGGCCGCCCCCTCGCCGTACGCCTCCACCACGCCCTCTACGCCGCCCGCGAGGCCGTCGACTACCGGCGGGCCACCGGCGGCATGGAGGCCTTCGACACAGCCGTCGCCGCGGGCGTCAGTCACGAGCTGACCGAGGCGCTCGTCGCCCTGGTCCGCGGCACGGAGGGCGCCCGGATCGCCGTCGACTGGGCGCCGGCCGCCGGGGTCCCCGAGGGCTGCGCCGCTGTCGCCGAACCCGTCGAGTTCTCGCCCGGCGACCTCCCCGCCCTGCGCGAGGCCGCCGCCCGCTACCTGCGCGCCGAGCCCTCGGTGCCGGTCCGGATCACCGGCACCGTCGTCCGCATGCGCCGGCCCGGGCCGCGCGGCGCGGGCACCGTACGGCTGCGGGTGCTGGCCGGGGCGGACGTCCCGCACGTACGGATCACGCTGGACGAGGAGGCGTACCGGATCGCGGGGCACGCCCATCTCGTCGGGCTGCCGGTGCGGGTGCTCGGCCGGCTGGAGAGCCGGGGCGGGTTCCGCCGGCTCACCGGCGCCTGCGAGATCGCCCCCGTACAGGTCGACGACGCGGAGCGGGACCGGCTGCTGAAGTCGGTCCAGGAGCATGTGGAGGTGGCGGCCTTCTTCGAGGAGACCTGCGGAGGGGACGGGGAGGACGACGGCGACCGCGGGGACTGATTTCGCGGTCAGCGGGCCGGGGTCGGTACGATCGCCCTCATGCGTGCGCTTTGGTATGGCGCCGCAGCCCCACTTCAGTCAGGAGAGACCGGTGTCAGACGTCCGTGTGATCATCCAGCGCGATTCCGAGCGGGAAGAACGCGTGGTGACTACGGGCACGACGGCCGCCGAGCTCTTCGCCGGCGAGCGCTCGATCGTCGCCGCCCGCGTGTCCGGTGAACTGAAGGACCTCGCCCACGAGGTCCAGGACGGCGAGACCGTCGAGGGCGTCGAGATCTCCTCCGAGGACGGCCTGAACATCCTGCGCCACTCCACCGCGCACGTCATGGCGCAGGCCGTGCAGGAGCTGTTCCCCGAGGCCAAGCTGGGCATCGGCCCGCCCGTCAAGGACGGCTTCTACTACGACTTCGACGTCGAGAAGCCCTTCCACCCCGATGACCTCAAGGCCATCGAGAAGAAGATGCAGGAGATCCAGAAGCGCGGCCAGCGCTTCTCGCGCCGCGTCGTCACCGACGACGCCGCCCGCGAGGAGCTGGCCGACGAGCCGTACAAGCTGGAGCTGATCGGCCTCAAGGGCGCCGCGTCGCACGACGACGGCGCGGACGTCGAGGTCGGCGCCGGCGAGCTGACGATCTACGACAACCTGGACGCCAAGACCGGCGAGCTGTGCTGGAAGGACCTCTGCCGCGGCCCCCACCTGCCCACCACCAGGAACATCCCGGCGTTCAAGCTGATGCGCAACGCCGCCGCCTACTGGCGCGGCAGCGAGAAGAACCCGATGCTCCAGCGCATCTACGGCACCGCCTGGCCGTCCAAGGACGAGCTGAAGGCGCACCTGGAGTTCCTCGCCGAGGCCGAGAAGCGCGACCACCGCAAGCTCGGCAGCGAGCTGGACCTGTTCTCCATCCCGGAGCAGATCGGCTCCGGCCTCGCGGTCTTCCACCCCAAGGGCGGCGTGATCCGCCGGGTCATGGAGGACTACTCGCGGCGCCGCCACGAGGAGGAGGGGTACGAGTTCGTCTACACCCCGCACGCGACGAAGGGGAAGCTCTTCGAGACCTCGGGCCACCTGGACTGGTACGCCGACGGCATGTACCCGCCCATGCAGCTCGACGAGGGCGTGGACTACTACCTCAAGCCCATGAACTGCCCGATGCACAACCTGATCTTCGACGCGCGCGGCCGCTCGTACCGTGAATTGCCCTTGAGGCTCTTCGAGTTCGGCACGGTCTACCGCTACGAGAAGTCGGGCGTCGTGCACGGCCTGACCCGCGCCCGCGGCTTCACCCAGGACGACGCGCACATCTACTGCACCCGCGAGCAGATGTCGGAGGAGCTCGACAAGACGCTCACCTTCGTGCTGAACCTGCTGCGCGACTACGGCCTGACCGACTTCTACCTGGAGCTGTCCACCAAGGACCCGGAGAAGTTCGTCGGCTCCGACGAGGCCTGGGAAGAGGCCACCGAGACGCTGCGCCAGGTCGCCGAGAAGCAGGGCCTGCCCCTGGTCCCGGACCCGGGCGGCGCCGCCTTCTACGGCCCGAAGATCTCCGTCCAGACCAAGGACGCCATCGGCCGCACCTGGCAGATGTCGACCATCCAGCTCGACTTCAACCTGCCGGAGCGCTTCAACCTGGAGTACACGGGCGCGGACGGCACCAAGACCCGCCCGGTCATGATCCACCGCGCGCTGTTCGGCTCCATCGAGCGCTTCTTCGCGGTGCTCCTGGAGCACTACGCGGGCGCCTTCCCGGCGTGGCTGGCCCCCGTCCAGGCCGTCGGCATCCCGATCGGCGACGCGCACGTCGAGTACCTGGAGAAGTTCGCTGTGGCGGCCCGGAAGCAGGGCCTGCGCGTCGAGGTCGACTCCTCCTCCGACCGCATGCAGAAGAAGATCCGCAACGCCCAGAAGCAGAAGGTGCCCTTCATGGTCATCGCGGGCGACGAGGACATGGCGAACAACGC
The DNA here is from genome assembly GCF_042744565.1 of Streptomyces sp. NPDC058812. Lineage (NCBI taxonomy): Bacteria > Bacillati > Actinomycetota > Actinomycetes > Kitasatosporales > Streptomycetaceae > Streptomyces > Streptomyces sp. NPDC058812. The sequence goes on along the minus strand of NZ_JBHYOB010000014.1, from coordinate 166,462 downwards.
CGTCTCCTTCCGCTACCGCGACGGCTCCCAGGAGAACGGCATCCCCGTCGACGAGGCCATCGCGAAGATCGCGAAGGTCGTCGAGGAGCGGACGCAGGTCTGAGCACGGGGCTGAACAGGGTTCGGCGGGCCCCCGGGGAGATCCGGGGGCCTTTCCCTGTCGCCGCACGCGACGCCATATGCTGCACGTATGACGAGTGAGCCGGAGCAGCAGTGGGGAGTGGGGACCCAGGACGCGTTCCAGCGCCTGTGGACGCCCCACCGGATGGCCTACATCCAGGGCGAGAACAAGCCGAGCGGCCCCGGCGCCGACGACGGCTGCCCCTTCTGCTCGATCCCGGCCAAGTCCGACGAGGACGGGCTGGTCGTCCGGCGCGGTGAGCACGTGTACGCGGTGCTCAACCTGTACCCGTACAACGGCGGTCATCTGATGACCGTGCCCTACCGGCACGTCGCCGACTACACCGAGCTGACCGACGTGGAGACCGCGGAGCTCGCCGAGCTGACCAAGCAGGCGATGACGGCCCTGCGCACCGCGTCGGGCGCCCACGGCTTCAACATCGGCATGAACCAGGGCACCGTGGCCGGCGCGGGCATCGCCGCCCATCTCCACCAGCACGTCGTGCCCCGCTGGGGCGGCGACACCAACTTCATGCCGGTCGTCGGCCACACGAAGGTGCTGCCGCAGCTGCTGGGGGACACCCGCAAGATGCTGGCGGAGGCGTGGCCGACGGGCTGATCCTGCTCAGCTGCGGGCAGTCGTGCCGCTGGGGCGGCACGGGTGGGCGCAGCGGCACCCCGTCAGCGCCGGGCCGCGCGTTCCACCCCTGAGCCGCAGCCTCCGGCACCTGAAGACAGGCCTACGCGTTGTACAGGTCCGCCTTACCCGGCGTCGGATCCTGCACCGCCGTACTGAGGAACGCCGACCGCGTCCCGAACTTCTCCGTGTCCACGCCGTTCTCCTCCAGCACCCTGATCGCCGACGAGTGCACCACCCGCAGCACCGGCGCCGCCGCCCGCAACGCGTCGTCGGCCATGAAGCGGTGGCGCCACGGCTGGTCCGCCCACGCGTGCCGCAGCCCGAACGGCTCCGGCAGAACGATCGTGCCGCCGAGCCAGTTCAGCAGCGGCGGATACCAGGTGAGCGGGGCGCGGACGGCGAGCCGTACGACCTCGTTCGCGGTGACCAGCGGGAGCATCACCTTGCGCGTCTCCCACGGCTTGAACGACTTGGCGACCTCCTTGGAGGGAGCCTCCGGCTTGGTGGTGAACAGTGGGTTCACCGGGCCCAGGGCGTGACCGGTGACCTCGATGCGCAGCGTCTCGTGCAGCACGGTCACCGTGATCAGCATGGTGATGACCAGCTGGCCGTCCCACAGGGTCCACTGGACGCCCAGGTAGTGCCGGTCACCGGCGCCGAACTGCTGCTTGTTGCAGATGTCCTGTATCGCGTGCGACTTGACCTGGTACGCCTCGACGTCCGTCCCCTCCGGACGGGACACCGCCTTGGCGTTCTCCCCGATGGGCGTCACGACCCAGTGCCGTATGGACGGCTTCGTGAAGCCGCCGGTGTTCAGCGGGCCGCGCTCCAGCATGCGCAGCTGGTCGTGGATGGCCCGGACGACGTCCCAGCTGCGGAAGGGATGGATCTCCCGGGTCGGGTCGGCCGGCACCAGGTTCTCGGCGAGCTGCCAGCTGCCCCAGCGGGTGCCCATGCCGAGTATGCCCTTGGGGCCGGCGTAGAAGACCGAGTTGGACTGCTGCTCGGCGCCGAGCTTGGCCAGTGACTGGCGCAGCTGCTCGGCCGCGGTCTCACCCGGGTTGCTGGGCACCGCCTCGGGGACCTTGGCGCCGACGCCGCTGCCCGACAGGAGGCTGTCCCAGCGCCCCCGCAGGTCCTTCGCCGTGCCCTCGCAGATCCGCTTGGCCCAGAACCAGCCGACGACGGGCAGGACGACCGCTGCGCGCGCGTACCAGGCCCAGAAGCCGGAGAAGGGCATCTTGACGAGGAACAGCACGGCCAGCGCGGCGATCGCCACGAGCACCGCGGTGCCCAGCGCCCCGGCCTGCTTGTTCTCCGCCTTGGCGACGGTGGTGCGGATCTGGAAGCCGAGCAGCCAGACCAGCATGCCGGGCAGGAACAGCAGGCCGCACAGCACGATCACCGTGGACAGCCGGGCGTCGCGCGCCTTGCGGATGCCGTTGGCCGCCAGGCAGTGCTCGACGACCACCTGCGGCTCGGCGCCGAAGGACTGGATGAGGGGCTTGCGGTCGCTGCCCAGCATCCGGTCGGCCACCGCGCGGGAGAAGGCCTCGCCGAGGTTGGGTCGGAAGATCGTGGCCCAGGACCGGCCCGCGTTGAGGGTCGTCTGGTGCCACTCGTTGTCGGCCTTCTTGATCTCCTTCAACTCGCTGTCCCGGTAGGCGGCCGAGGCCAGCGCGAAGGTGGCCGTCTGGCCTCCGTCGTCCGTACGCGGCACCTGCGGTCCGAAGAAGTCCGCGTAACCGCCGTCAACGGTCATTCCCGCCCCCGATCGCCACCACTGTCGCTCCTGCGGCCTTCCCGACTTCCCTGCCCGGCACACCTGTTGATCAGGTCGCCAGCGTATCCGCCGACACCGACATGCGGCACCGGACGGCGAAAGGCGCCCCCGCGCGCGCGGTTTGCCCCGGTGTCGCGCCGTCGTGCGCCCGGACCCGCCAGGACGGTGACGAGCGTCTCCCCGGCGGGAGTCGAACGCGCGACCGGCGCGGAGGATGTCCGCGCCGGCCCGCTGCCGCGTACCCCTAGGACGCCGCCCGCAGCCCCTCCCGGAGACGTTCCGCGATCTGCGGCGGCATCGGTTCGTGCCGCGCGTAACGGCGGCCGAAGCGCGCGGTGCCGTGCGTCAGGGAGCGCAGGTCCACCGCGTACCGGCCGATCTCGATCTCCGGTACCTCGGCCCGGATCAGGGTCCGCCCGCCGCTCGTCTGCTCGGTGCCGAGCACCTTGCCACGCCGTCCGGACAGGTCGCTCATCACGGCGCCCACATAGTCGTCGCCGACCAGCACGCTCACCTCGGCCACCGGCTCCAGCAGATGGATCCTCGCCTGAGCCGCGGCCTCCCGCAGCGCCAGCGCGCCGGCCGTCTGGAAGGCGGCGTCGGAGGAGTCCACCGAGTGCGCCTTGCCGTCCCGCAGCGTGACCCGCACGTCGATCAGCGGATGGCCCGCGACGACGCCCTTGGCGGCCTGCGCGCGGACGCCCTTCTCGACGGACGGGATGAACTGCCGGGGCACCGCGCCGCCGACCACCTCGTCCACGAACTCGATGCCGGAACCGCCCGGCAGCGGCTCCACCTCGATCTCGCAGATGGCGTACTGGCCGTGCCCGCCGGACTGCTTCACGTGCCGCCCGCGCCCGGCCGCCCGGTCCCCGAACGTCTCCCGCAGGCAGACCCGGTGGGGTACGACGTCGACCTGGACGCCGTAGCGGCTGCGCAGCCGTTCCAGCGCCACGTCGGCGTGGGCCTCGCCCAGGCACCACAGGACCACCTGGTGCGTGTCCTGGTTCTGCTCCAGGCGCATCGTCGGATCCTCGGCCACCAGCCGCGCGAGCCCCTGGGAGAGCTTGTCCTCGTCGGGCTTGCTGTGCGCCTGGATGGCGAGCGGCAGCAGCGGGTCGGGCATCTCCCACGGGGCCATGAGCAGCGGGTCGTCCTTGGCCGAGAGCGTGTCCCCGGTCTCCGCGCGGCTCAGCTTGGCCACGCACGCCAGGTCGCCCGCGATCACGTGCGAGACCGGCCGCTGCTGCTTGCCGAACGGCGTCGACAGGGCGCCGATCCGCTCGTCGACGTCGTGGTCCTCGTGGCCGCGATCGGCCAGCCCGTGCCCGGAGACGTGCACCGTCTGGTCGGCGCGCAGGGTGCCGGAGAAGACGCGGACCAGCGATATCCGGCCGACGTACGGGTCGGAGGACGTCTTGACGACCTCCGCGACCAGCGACTCGTCGGGATCGCACATCCGCAGCTCGCGCGGAGCGCCGTCGGGCGTGGTGACCCGCGGCGCCTCGCGCTCCAAGGGGGTCGGGAAGCCGCGCGTGATCAGCTCCAGCAGTTCGACCGTGCCCAGCCCCTGCCGGGCGCCCTCGGCCGCGGGGGCGGCGGCCAGGACGGGGAAGAACACCCCGCGAGCCACGGCCCGCTCCAGGTCCTCGATGAGCGTCTTGACGTCGACCTGCTCGCCGCCCAGATAACGCTCCATGAGGGTCTCGTCCTCGCTCTCCGAGATGATCCCCTCGATCAGCATGGAGCGCGCCTCGTCGAGCGACGGCAACTGTTCCTCGCCCGGCTCGGACTCCTCGCGCTCGCCGGACGCGTAGTCGAACAGTTTGCGCGACAGCAGCCCGACGAGCCCGGTCACGGGGGCGTGCCCGTCGGGCGCCTGCGGCCCGCGCAGCGGCAGGTACAGCGGCAGCACGGCGTCGGGGTCGTCCCCGCCGAAGGCCTCCGCGCAGATCCGCGTCATCTCCTCGAAGTCCGCGCGGGCGGCCTCCAGGTGCGTGATCACGATGGCGCGCGGCATGCCGACGGCGGCGCACTCCTCCCACACCATGCGGGTCGAGCCGTCCACCCCGTCGGAGGCCGAGACGACGAAGAGGGCCGCGTCCGCCGCCCGCAGACCGGCCCTCAGCTCACCGACGAAGTCGGCGTACCCGGGAGTGTCCAAGAGATTGATCTTGATGCCGTCCCATTCGACCGGCACCAGGGAGAGCTGTACGGAGCGCTGCTGCCGGTGCTCCATCTCGTCGTAGTCCGAGACGCAGCCGCCGTCCTCCACGCGGCCCGCCCGGTTCAGTGCTCCCGCCGTCAGCGCGAGAGCTTCCACCAGAGTCGTCTTGCCCGATCCGGAGTGGCCGACCAGCACCACATTCCGTACGGACGTGGGGTGGTCGGCCGCCGTAGCCCTTCCGGCGGCTCCGGGGTGGGTGTGTGCCTTGTCGCCCATGTCCTTGCCTCCCGTGCACGGTGAGGTCACTGTGGGCGCGGACACGCGGGACCGCGTGCACTGGCGGCTCCGGCGACGCCCGCGGTCCTTCGAGCTTTCCACTCCCGTCACGCCGCGTCCATACGACGGACCCGATCCCGCCGCCCACCCGTCGCCCACCAGGGGCTCAGGGTGCCCGTCCGTCACCCGTGCGCGCGCGTGACTACGATGGGCCAGCCGGTGGCCAGCAGGGGCCGCGGCCACACCGACCGTCGGGAAGGCCATGCTGAACAAGTACGCGCGTGCATTTTTTACGCGTGTCCTCACACCGTTCGCCGCGTTTCTCATCCGCCGGGGCGTCAGCCCGGACACGGTCACGCTGATCGGCACCGCCGGCGTGGTCGCGGGTGCGCTGGTCTTCTACCCCCTGGGTGAGTTCTTCTGGGGCACGGTCGTGATCACGCTCTTCGTCTTCTCCGACCTCGTCGACGGCAACATGGCACGCCAGCTCGGCCGCTCCAGCCGCTGGGGCGCCTTCCTGGACTCCACGCTGGACCGGGTCGCCGACGGCGCGATCTTCGGCGGCTTCGCCCTCTGGTACGCGGCCGGCGGTGACGACATCGTGCTGTGCGCCGTGTCGATCTTCTGCCTGGCCAGCGGCCAGGTGGTGTCGTACACCAAGGCGCGCGGCGAGTCGATCGGCCTGCCGGTCGCCGTCAACGGACTGGTCGAGCGCGCCGAACGGCTCGTCGTCTCGCTGGTCGCGGCCGGTCTCGCGGGACTGCACGCGTTCGGTGTGCCGGGCATCCAGTACCTCCTGCCGATCGCCCTGTGGATCGTCGCCGTCGGCAGTCTCGTCACGCTGATCCAGCGCGTCGTCACGGTCCGCCGGGAGGCCGCCGAGGCGGACGCCGCCGCCCAGGAGAGCCAGGGCACCGAGGCGGCGAAGTGAGCGCTCGGGACCGGCTGACCGACGGCCTGTACGGCGCCGGCTGGAGCACCGTGAAGAAGCTCCCGGAGCCGGTCGCCGCACGGCTCGGCCGCACCGTCGCGGACATCGCCTGGAAGCAGCGCGGCACGGGCGTGCGGCGGCTGGAGAGCAACTACGCGCGCGTGGTGCCGGAGGCGGGCCCCGAGCGGCTCGCCGCGCTCTCGCGCGCGGGCATGCGCTCCTACCTGCGCTACTGGATGGAGTCCTTCCGGCTCCCGGCGTGGAGCGACGAGCGGATCAGGACCGGCTTGACCGTCAAGGACCTGCACCACCTCACCGACGGCATGGACGCGGGCAAGGGCGTCGTCCTCGCCCTCCCGCACCTGGCCAACTGGGACCTCGCGGGCGCCTGGGTCACCACCAAGCTGGGCATCCCCTTCACCACGGTCGCCGAACGCCTCAAGCCGGAGACCCTTTACGACCGTTTCGTCGCCTACCGCGAGGGCCTCGGCATGGAGGTCCTGCCGCACAGTGGCGGCACGGCCTTCGGCACACTGGCCCGGCGGCTGCGCGACGGCGGCCTGGTCTGCCTGGTCGCCGACCGCGACCTGTCCGCCTCCGGTGTGGAGGTCGACTTCTTCGGCGAGACGGCGCGGATGCCCGCGGGGCCGGCCCTGCTGGCGCTGCAGACCGGCGCACGGCTGCTGCCGGTGACGCTCTGGTACGACGAGTCGCCCGTCATGAAGGGCCGGGTGCATCCGCCGGTCGAGGTCCCCGAGTCAGGTACCCGGGCCGAGAAGACGTCTGTCATGACACAGGCGCTGGCCGATGCCTTCGCCACGGGGATCGCCGACCACCCGGAGGACTGGCACATGCTCCAGCGCTTGTGGCTGAAGGACCTCGACCCCGCCAAGGCCCCCGCGGTGGCCGACGGGCAGGGCGCCTCGTGAGGATCGGCATCGTCTGCCCGTACTCCTGGGACGTGCCGGGCGGCGTCCAGTTCCACATCCGGGACCTGGCCGAGTACTTCATCCGTCTCGGCCACGAGGTCTCCGTCCTCGCCCCCGCCGACGACGACACCCCGCTGCCGCCGTACGTCGTCTCGGCCGGCCGCGCGGTGCCGGTGCCGTACAACGGCTCGGTGGCCCGCCTCAACTTCGGCTTCCTGTCGGCGGCCCGGGTGCGTCGCTGGCTGCACGACGGCGCCTTCGACGTCATCCACATCCACGAACCGACCTCGCCCTCGCTCGGCCTGCTGACCTGCTGGGCGGCACAGGGCCCGATCGTGGCGACCTTCCACACGTCCAACCCGCGCTCCCGCGCGATGATCGCCGCGTACTCGATCCTCCAGGCCGCGCTGGAGAAGATCAGCGCCCGCATCGCGGTGAGCGAGTACGCCCGCCGCACCCTGGTCGAGCACCTCGGCGGGGACGCGGTCGTCATCCCCAACGGCGTCGACGTCGACTTCTTCGCAGGCGCCGAGCCGAAGCCCGAGTGGCAGGGCGACACGATCGGCTTCATAGGGCGCATCGACGAACCCCGCAAGGGCCTGCCGGTGCTGATGCGGGCGCTGCCGAGGATCCTCGCCGCCCGCCCGCAGTCCCGGCTGCTGGTCGCCGGGCGCGGCGACGAGAAGGAGGCCGTGGCCTCCCTGCCCGCCGAGCTGCGCTCCCGGGTGGAGTTCCTCGGCATGGTCAGCGACGAGGACAAGGCCCGCTTCCTGCGGAGCGTCGACCTGTACGTGGCCCCCAACACCGGCGGCGAGAGCTTCGGGATCATCCTGGTCGAGGCCATGTCGGCCGGTGCTCCCGTACTCGCCTCGGACCTGGACGCCTTCGCCCAGGTCCTCGACCAGGGGGCGGCCGGTGAGCTGTTCCCCAACGAGGACGCCGACGCACTGGCCGACACGGCGGTGCGGCTGCTGGCGGACCCGGAACGCCGGACCGCGCTGCGGGAGCGGGGCAGCGCCCACGTACGGCGCTTCGACTGGTCCACGGTCGGCGCGGACATCCTGTCGGTCTACGAGACGGTCACGGCGGGCGCGGCGGCGGTGGCGACGGACGACCGGGCGACGGGACTGAGGGCACGCTTCGGCCTGGCGCGGGACTGAGGCTGATTTTCCAGCCGACGTCCGCGGTATCAGCCCGTCCGGCGTTTGAGGACGAGGCCGTCCAGGCCGAAGGGGGGTCTGGGGGCGCAGCCCCCAGTGGCGCCCACCGAGAGGCACCGCCCAACCCAGCGGAGCGCTCCCGTAGGGTTGCGCCCCGTGACCGCAACCCTCATCTGGATCCTGGTCGTCCTCGTCGCGATCGGCCTGTACCTGAGCTGGACGGCGGGGCGGCTGGACCGGCTGCACGCCCGGATCGACGCCGCCCGCGCCGCCCTCGACGCCCAGTTGCTGCGCAGGGCCTCCGTGGCGCAGGAACTGGCCACCTCGGGCGTGCTCGACCCGGCCGCCTCCATCGTCCTGTACGAGGCCGCGCACGCCGCCCGGCAGGCCGAGGAGGAGCAGCGGGAGGTCGCCGAGAGCGAGCTGAGCCAGGCACTGCGGGCGGTGTTCGCCGTCCCGCAGCAGGTGGACGTCCTGCGCGAGGCGCCCGGGGGAGAGGAAGCGGCGCACGAGCTGGCCGAGGCCGTGCGGCGCGTCCCGATGGCCCGGCGTTTCCACAACGACGCGGTGGGCGCCGCGCGCAGGCTGCGCGAGCACCGCAAGGTCCGCTGGTTCCGCCTCGCCGGTCACGCGCCCTTCCCGCTGGCCTTCGAGATGGACGACGAGTCGCCGGCCGCTCTGGTGGACAGGGCGGCGTAGCGGCCCCCAGCCGGGCCCGCGCCCGAAAAGGATCCACCAGCTACCCATTGGCCCTTGCTGTGGCCTGCTTCGTTCGCGTTTCCTCGGAGCTGCAGAAACCCCCTTCACTTCAGCGAGGTACCCGTGTCCAGCACGTACTCCGAGAACCAGGCCCCCGAGACCGGCACCGCCCGCGTGAAGCGCGGCATGGCCGAGCAGCTCAAGGGTGGCGTGATCATGGACGTCGTCACGCCGGAGCAGGCGAAGATCGCCGAGGACGCGGGCGCCGTCGCCGTCATGGCCCTGGAGCGGGTCCCGGCCGACATCCGCAAGGACGGCGGCGTGGCCCGCATGTCCGACCCGGACATGATCGAGGGCATCATCGGCGCGGTCTCCATCCCCGTGATGGCCAAGTCCCGCATCGGCCACTTCGTCGAGGCCCAGGTCCTGCAGTCCCTCGGTGTCGACTACATCGACGAGTCCGAGGTCCTCACTCCGGCCGACGAGGTCAACCACTCCGACAAGTTCGCCTTCACCACCCCCTTCGTCTGCGGCGCCACCAACCTCGGTGAGGCACTGCGCCGTATCGCCGAGGGCGCCGCGATGATCCGCTCCAAGGGCGAGGCCGGTACCGGCAACGTCGTCGAGGCCGTCCGCCACCTGCGCCAGATCAAGAACGAGATCGCCCGCCTGCGCGGCTACGACAACAACGAGCTGTACGCCGCCGCCAAGGAGCTGCGCGCCCCGTACGAGCTGGTCCGGGAGGTCGCCGAGCTGGGCAAGCTCCCCGTGGTCCTCTTCTCCGCCGGCGGCGTCGCCACCCCGGCCGACGCCGCGCTCATGCGCCAGCTCGGCGCCGAGGGCGTCTTCGTCGGCTCCGGCATCTTCAAGTCCGGCGACCCGGCCAAGCGCGCCGCCGCCATCGTGAAGGCGACCACCTTCTACGACGACCCGAAGATCATCGCGGAGGCGTCCCGCAACCTCGGCGAGGCCATGGTCGGCATCAACTGCGACACCCTCCCCGAGACCGAGCGCTACGCGAACCGCGGCTGGTAGGACGAGGACACCGGATCCATGAGCGACACCCCCGTCATCGGCGTCCTGGCCCTCCAGGGCGACGTACGGGAGCACCTCGTCGCCCTGGCCGCGGCCGACGCCGTGGCCAGGCCGGTCAGGCGCCCCGAAGAACTCGCCGAGGTCGACGGCCTGGTCCTGCCCGGCGGCGAGTCCACCACCATCTCCAAACTGGCCGTCCTCTTCGGAGTGATGGAGCCCCTCCGCGCGCGCGTGCGGGACGGCCTGCCCGTCTACGGCACCTGCGCCGGCATGATCATGCTGGCCGACAAGATCCTCGACCCGCGCTCCGGACAGGAGACGGTCGGCGGCATCGACATGATCGTGCGGCGCAACGCCTTCGGACGGCAGAACGAGTCCTTCGAGGCGGCCGTCGACATCAAGGGCGTCGAGGGCGATCCTGTGGAGGGCGTCTTCATCCGCGCCCCCTGGGTGGAGTCCGTGGGCGCCACGGCCGAGGTGCTCGCCGAGCACGAGGGCCACATCGTCGCGGTCCGCCAGGGCAACGCTCTGGCCACGTCGTTCCACCCGGAGCTGACCGGCGACCACCGCGTGCACCGCCTCTTCGCCGACATGGTGCGCGCGAACCGGACGGCGGAGTCCTTGTAGGATTCCTGCGTTCGTTCGTTCAAAGACGGGTTACGCGAAGGAGACAGGCAGATGTCCGGCCACTCTAAATGGGCCACGACGAAGCACAAGAAGGCCGTCATCGATGCCAAGCGCGGCAAGCTCTTCGCGAAGCTGATCAAGAACATCGAGGTCGCGGCCCGGATGGGGGGCGTCGACATCGAGGGCAACCCGACGCTCTACGACGCCATCCAGAAGGCGAAGAAGCAGTCGGTCCCGAACAAGAACATCGACTCCGCGGTCAAGCGGGGCGGTGGCCTCGAGGCCGGCGGCGCCGACTACGAGACGATCATGTACGAGGGTTACGGCCCGAACGGTGTCGCGGTACTCATCGAGTGCCTCACCGACAACCGCAACCGCGCCGCCTCCGACGTCCGCGTCGCCATGACCCGCAACGGCGGCTCCATGGCCGACCCGGGCTCGGTGTCGTACCTGTTCAACCGCAAGGGCGTCGTGATCGTCCCCAAGGGCGAGCTGGGCGAGGACGACGTCCTGGCCGCCGTCCTGGACGCGGGCGCCGAGGAGGTCAACGACCTCGGCGAGACCTTCGAGGTACTGAGCGAGGCCACCGACCTGGTCGCGGTCCGCACCGCCCTCCAGGACGCCGGTATCGACTACGAGTCCGCCGACGCCAACTTCGTCCCGACCATGCAGGTCGAGCTGGACGAGGAGGGCGCCAGGAAGATCTTCAGGCTGATCGACGCCCTGGAGGACAGCGACGACGTGCAGAACGTCTTCGCCAACTTCGACGTGAGCGACGAGGTCATGGAGAAGGTCGACGCGTAGCGCCGCCGCGCGCACGACGATTCCGGCGGGCCGGGGGACACGTCCCCGGCCCGCCGCCGTTGTCGGTGGCACCCGATAGCCTGCACAAACAGGCGATCGATGTGAGGGGAGCCGTGCGTTGCGCGTACTGGGGGTGGACCCGGGGCTGACCCGCTGCGGGATCGGTGTCGTGGAGGGCGTCGCGGGCCGGCCGCTCACCATGCTCGGCGTCGGCGTGGTCCGTACACCCGCGAACGCGGAACTCGGCCACCGCCTGGTCGCCGTCGAGCAGGGCATCGAGCAGTGGCTGGACGAGCACCGGCCGGAGTGCGTCGCCGTGGAGCGCGTCTTCAGCCAGCACAACGTCCGCACGGTCATGGGCACCGCCCAGGCCAGCGCCGTCGCCATCCTGTGCGCCTCCCGCCGCGGCATCCCCGTCGCCCTGCACACCCCCAGCGAGGTCAAGGCCGCCGTCACGGGCAGCGGACGCGCCGACAAGGCGCAGGTCGGTGCCATGGTCACCCGGCTGCTGCGGCTCGCCGAACCGCCCAAGCCCGCCGACGCCGCCGACGCCCTCGCGCTCGCCATCTGCCACATCTGGCGCGCCCCGGCACAGAACCGGCTCCAGCAGGCCGTCGCCCTGCACGCCTCGAAAGCCCCGAAGACCTCGAAAGCCCCGACCGCACCGAAAGGCCGTACGGCATGATCGCCTTCGTCAGCGGCACGGTCGCCGCCCTCGCCCCCGACGCCGCGGTGGTCGAGGTCGGCGGCGTCGGCATGGCCGTCCAGTGCACGCCGAACACGCTCTCCACCCTCCGCCTGGGCAAGCCCGCCAAGCTCGCCACCTCCCTCGTCGTCCGCGAGGACTCGCTCACTCTGTACGGCTTCGCCGACGACGACGAGCGCCAGGTCTTCGTGCTGCTCCAGACGGCCAGCGGCGTCGGCCCCCGCCTGGCCCAGGCGATGCTCGCCGTGCACAGCCCCGACGCCCTGCGCAGAGCCGTCTCCACCGGCGACGAGAAGGCGCTCACCGCCGTCCCCGGCATCGGTAAGAAGGGCGCGCAGAAGCTGCTCCTGGAACTGAAGGACCGCCTCGGCGAGCCCATCGGGGCCCCCGCCGTCGGCGCGCCGGTCAGCACCGGCTGGCGCGACCAGCTGCACGCGGCCCTCATCGGCCTCGGGTACGCGACCCGCGAGGCCGACGAGGCCGTCTCCGCGGTGGCGCCCCAGGCCGAGGCCGCCGGGGGCACGCCCCAGGTGGGCCAGCTGCTGAAGGCGGCCCTGCAGACCCTGAACCGCGCCCGATAGCCCGTACCGAGAGCCGAGGCACACCTGATGAACTGGGACGACACGACCGACACGGACGCCGCGGGCGAACGGCTGGTGGGTGCGTCCGCCGACGGCGAGGACCAGGCCGTGGAGGCCGCCCTGCGTCCCAAGGACCTGGGCGAGTTCATCGGCCAGGAGAAGGTCCGCGAGCAGCTCGACCTCGTGCTGCGCGCCGCACGCGCGCGCGGGGCGACCGCCGACCACGTGCTGCTCTCCGGCGCTCCCGGCCTCGGCAAGACCACCCTCTCGATGATCATCGCGGCCGAGATGGAAGCCCCCATCCGCATCACCTCCGGCCCGGCCATCCAGCACGCCGGCGACCTCGCGGCGATCCTCTCCTCCCTCCAGGAGGGCGAGGTCCTCTTCCTCGACGAGATCCACCGCATGTCGCGGCCCGCCGAGGAGATGCTCTACATGGCGATGGAGGACTTCCGCGTCGACGTCATCGTCGGCAAGGGCCCGGGCGCCACCGCCATCCCCCTGGAGCTGCCGCCCTTCACCCTGGTCGGCGCCACCACGCGCGCGGGGCTGCTGCCGCCTCCGCTGCGCGACCGCTTCGGCTTCACCGCGCACATGGAGTTCTACGGACCGGCCGAACTGGAACGCGTCATCCACCGCTCGGCGGGCCTGCTCGACGTCGAGATCGACACCGCGGGCGCCGCCGAGATCGCCGGCCGCTCCCGCGGCACCCCCCGCATCGCCAACCGTCTGCTGCGCCGGGTCCGGGACTACGCCCAGGTCAAGGCCGACGGCCTGATCACCCAGGAGATCGCCGCGGCCGCCCTCGCGGTCTACGAGGTCGACGCCCGGGGCCTGGACCGGCTGGACCGGGGTGTGCTGGAGGCCCTGCTCAAGCTGTTCGGCGGCGGTCCCGTGGGCCTGTCCACGCTCGCCGTCGCCGTGGGGGAGGAGCGTGAGACAGTGGAAGAGGTCGCCGAACCCTTCCTCGTACGGGAGGGTCTGCTCGCCCGCACCCCGCGCGGGCGCGTGGCGACCCCGGCCGCATGGGCGCACCTCGGCCTCACCCCGCCGCGTTCGCAGAGTTCGGGAAACGGACAACAGGACTTGTTCGGGGCGTGACGACACCGTCACGAAGAGGACATTCGCCGGAGCAGGAACCCCGGTGCCATGCTGAGCGTTGTTCCATGCGCGCGGACTCGCTTAGACTCCGCCGATGCCGCCCTTGTCGGCGGCGCACACACCCCCAACCATCAGGCCGCTCACCATCGCGGTCGTGTGAAGGAAGTACCGACCCGTGAGTCTCGTGACCCTCCTCCCGTTCATCGTGCTCATCGGGGCCATGTTCCTGATGACCCGGTCGGCGAAGAAGAAGCAGCAGCAGGCCGCCGACATGCGGAACCAGATGCAGCCCGGTTCCGGAGTCCGCACCATCGGGGGCATGTACGCCACGGTCAAGGAGGTCAGCGAGGACACGGTCCTCCTCGACGCCGGTCCGGGCGTCGAGCTGCTCTTCGCCAAGAACTCCATCGGTGCCGTCCTGACCGACGACGAGTACAACCGCATCGTCCACGGCATCGAGCACGACCTGAAGTCCGACGCCGACGTCGTCCCGGACGACGCCTCCTCCCTCACCGAGACCGACGCCTCCGCCGACGACGCTGCCGCCGCCTCCGACGGCAAGTCCGTCGACCTCGGCAAGAAGGACGCGGACGACGAGCCGGCCGACGAGCCGACCGTCGACGCCGCGCCCGCCGAGGCGAAGACCGACGAGCAGCCGAAGAAGTCCGACGGCGGTTCCGAGGCGAAGTAGCCGTGCCCCGGGGCGCGCGGGTCGTTCCCGCGTACCCTGTGCGACGCGCGGCTCGCACGGATCCGGACACCATGTGATGGCCGCCGGTGACGCCTACCCGGCGCGAAGCGGCCCGAGAGGGAGTACGCAAAGGTGGTAGCACCTAAAAAGGGAAAGAATGCGAGCGCTCAGAGTAAACCCGGGCGCTCGCTGGCCCTGATTCTGATCGCCATCGTGGCGCTCACCGGAGGCATGTTCGCCTCCGGACACACGACTCCGCGTCTCGGCATCGACCTGGCCGGCGGCACCAGCATCACGCTCCGCGCGGTTCCGGAGGCGGGCCAGGAGTCCGCGATCAACAAGACCAACATGGACACCGCGGTCGAGATCATGGAGCGCCGTGTCAATGGTCTGGGTGTCTCCGAGGCCGAGGTACAGACCCAGGGCGACCGGAACATCATCGTCAACATCCCCAAGGGCACGAACTCCAAGGAAGCGCGGCAGCAGGTCGGGACCACCGCCAAGCTCTACTTCCGTCCGGTCCTCGCCACCGAACTCTCCGGCGCGAACGCGACCGGCAGCCCCTCCCCGAGTGCCACCGGCAACGCCTCCGACGAGGCGACCGACAAGGCCACGGACGGCGCGACCGACCAGGACAAGGCCACCGACGGGGACAAGGCGAGCGACTCGCCCTCCGGCTCCGCCTCGGCGAGCTCCAGCCCCCAGGGCCGCGCGGCCAGCGACGCCCTGAAGGCCGACCCCAGCCCGTCCGGCGGGGCCTCCGACGGCGCCTCCCCGTCCCCGAGCGCCAGCGCCCCCGGCGACGACGCGAACGCCAAGCTCCAGGCCGAGTACGCCGCACTGGACTGCACCGACCCGGCGGCCCGGGCCAAGGCGGGCGACGGCGCCAAGCAGGGCGACTCGATGGTGGCCTGCGGCCAGAACTCGCAAGGCCAGTGGCAGAAGTACGTCCTGGGCCCCGCCGCGGTCGACGGTACGGACGTCGACGACTCCGAGGCCGTCTTCAACACGCAGACCGCCGCCGGCTGGACCGTGACGATGAAGTTCACGGACGACGGTGCCAAGAAGTTCGCGGACATCACCGGCAAGCTGGCGCAGAACCAGTCCCCGCAGAACCAGTTCGCCATCGTCCTGGACAACGAGGTCGTCTCCGACCCGTACGTCAGCCAGGCACTCACCGGCGGCAGCGCGGAGATCTCCGGCAGCTTCGACCAGGAGGAGGCCCAGGGCCTCGCCAACATGCTGTCCTACGGTGCTCTGCCGCTGACCTTCCAGGAGGACAGCGTCACCACCGTCACCGCCGCGCTCGGCGGTGACCAGCTCGAAGCGGGTCTGATCGCCGGCGCGATCGGCCTCGCCCTGGTCGTCCTCTACCTGCTGGTCTACTACCGCGGCCTGTCGTTCATCGCCGTCGCCTCGCTGCTGGTCTCCGCGGGCCTCACGTACGCGATCATGTCGCTGCTCGGCCCGACCATCGGCTTCGCGCTGAACCTGCCGGCCGTGTGCGGTGCCATCGTCGCCATCGGCATCACGGCGGACTCGTTCATCGTGTACTTCGAACGCGTCCGCGACGAGATCCGGGAAGGCCGCTCGCTGCGACCCGCCGTGGAGCGGGCCTGGCCGCGCGCCCGGCGCACCATCCTGGTCTCCGACTTCGTCTCCTTCCTCGCCGCCGCGGTGCTCTTCGTCGTGACGGTCGGCAAGGTGCAGGGCTTCGCGTTCACCCTGGGTCTGACCACGCTGCTCGACGTGGTGGTGGTGTTCCTCTTCACCAAGCCGCTGCTGACGCTGATGGCCCGCCGCAAGTTCTTCGCGAGCGGTCACAAGTGGTCCGGCCTCGACCCGAAGAGCCTGGGTGCCAAGCCGCCGTTGCGGCGCACCCGCCGCCCCGCCCGCCCCGTTGCCGGCCCTGTCGACCCGAAGGAGGCGTGAGATGGGAAAGCTCGGCAACCTCGGCGCCCGACTGCACCATGGCGAGATCGGCTACGACTTCGTCAAGAACCGCAAGCTCTGGTACGGCATCTCCATCCTCATCACCATCACGGCCATCGTCGGCCTGGCGGTGCGCGGCCTCCACATGGGCATCGAGTTCCAGGGCGGTGCGGTCTTCACCACCCCGAAGAACGTGAGCGCCTCGGTCGCCCAGGCCGAGACCTACGCGGAGGAGGCCTCGGGCCACGACGCGATCGTCCAGAAGCTCGGTGACGGCAGCCTCCGCATCCAGATCGCGGGCACCGACACCGCGAAGTCGGACCAGATCAAGGAAAAGCTGTCCGCGGACCTGGACGTCCCGGCGGAGAAGATCAACGCCGACCTGGTCGGCCCCAGCTGGGGTGACCAGATCGCGAACAAGGCCTGGCAGGGCCTCGGGATCTTCATGGTTCTGGTCGTGATCTACCTGGCGATCGCGTTCGAATGGCGCATGGCGCTCGCCGCGTTCGTCGCGCTGATCCACGACATCACCATCACGGTGGGCGTCTACGCCCTCGTCGGGTTCGAGGTCACACCGGGCACGGTGATCGGTCTGCTCACGATCCTCGGTTACTCGCTCTACGACACGGTCGTGGTCTTCGACAGTCTCAAGGAGCAGACGAGAGACATCACCAAACAGACCCGCTGGACCTACGGCGAAATCGCCAACCGCTCGATCAACAGCACCCTGGTCCGCTCCGTCAACACCACGGTGGTCGCGCTGCTGCCGGTGGCCGGTCTGCTGTTCATCGGCGGCGGTGTCCTCGGCGCGGGCATGCTCAACGACATCTCGCTGTCGCTGTTCGTCGGCCTCGCCGCGGGCGCGTACTCGTCGATCTTCATCGCCACACCGCTCGTCGCCGACCTCAAGGAGGCCGAGCCGCAGATGAAGGCGCTCAAGAAGCGCGTCCTCGCCAAGCGCGCCCAGGCCGCGGCCAAGGGCGAGCCCGCGGAGAACGCCGTCGACGAGGAGCGATACGCCGACGATGACAGCGCCGACGAGCCCGAGGACGCGGCGCCCGCGGTCGTCGGCCCCCGCGGCCAGCCCGCGTCCCGCACCAGGGGCCGCGGCCGACCCTCGGGGAAGCGCCGATGACCGAGACGACCGACATCACGGATCTGCTGCTCAGCCGCATCCGTGATGTGGCGGACTACCCGGAGCCGGGCGTGGTGTTCAAGGACATCACCCCGCTCCTGGCCGACCCGGCCGCTTTCACCGCCCTGACCGACGCGCTCGCCGAGGTCGCCGAGCACACCGGTGCCACCAAGGTCGTCGGCCTGGAGGCCCGCGGCTTCATCCTCGGCGCCCCGGTGGCCCTGCGGGCCGGCCTCGGCTTCATCCCCGTACGCAAGGCGGGCAAGCTCCCCGGAGCCACCCTCAGCCAGGCGTACGAGCTGGAGTACGGCTCGGCCGAGATCGAGGTGCACGCCGAGGACCTGGCCGCCGGTGACCGGGTGCTGGTCGTCGACGACGTCCTCGCCACCGGCGGCACCGCCGAGGCATCGCTGGAGCTCATCCGCCGGGCGGGCGCGCAGGTCGCGGGCCTCGCCGTCCTGATGGAGCTGGGCTTCCTCGGCGGGCGGGCCCGCCTGGAGCCGGCCCTCGCCGGGGCACCGCTGCGGGCACTGCTCACGGTCTGACAGCCCTCGTCGCACAGCGGAGGCGGGCCCGGAGGAATCCGGTGCCCGCCTCATGCGTTTCTCGGGTTGACGGCCCTCACAGTGGCCGGAAGGCGATCCGGGGGTGCAGGATCGCTACCATGGGGTTTCCGGAGCCTGACCGGGGGACCCGGATCGCGCACGAGGAGTCCTCTTGCCAGACGAGGCCCAGCCACTGACCGCCGCAAAGCCCGAGTCCGCCTCGGCGCCCGCGGCGAAGCCCGCGCCCAGTTCGCCCCAGGCGAAGAACGACACCCGCGGGCCGATCCAGCACGCCCCGGCCGCGCCCGTCGACAAGCCGGCCGATCAGCAGCCGCGTCCCAAGCCGATCCCGCCCGAGCGCGAACGGAACGCGCCCGTGGTCCGCGCGCCCTCCGGGCAGCCCGCCCGCTCCGGCTCCTCCAACCGCGTCCGCGCCCGCCTCGCCCGTCTCGGCGTGCAGCGCGCCAACCCGTACAACCCGGTCCTGGAGCCGCTGCTGCGGATAGTGCGCAGCAACGACCCCAAGATCGAGACGGCGACCCTGCGCCAGATCGAGCGCGCCTACCAGGTCGCCGAACGCTGGCACCGCGGCCAGAAGCGCAAGAGCGGCGACCCGTACATCACGCATCCGCTCGCCGTCACCACCATCCTCGCCGAGCTGGGCATGGACCCGGCCACGCTGATGGCCGGTCTCCTACACGACACCGTCGAGGACACCGAGTACGGCCTGGAGGACCTGCGCCGCGACTTCGGCGACGTGGTCACCCTCCTCGTCGACGGCGTCACCAAGCTCGACAAGGTCAAGTTCGGCGAGGCCGCGCAGGCCGAGACCGTGCGCAAGATGGTCGTCGCCATGGCGAAGGACCCCCGCGTCCTGGTCATCAAGCTCGCCGACCGCCTGCACAACATGCGCACCATGCGCTATCTCAAGCGCGAGAAGCAGGAGAAGAAGGCGCGCGAGACCCTGGAGATCTACGCGCCGCTCGCCCACCGGCTGGGCATGAACACCATCAAGTGGGAGCTGGAGGACCTCGCCTTCGCGATCCTCTACCCCAAGATGTACGACGAGATCGTCCGCCTGGTCGCCGAGCGCGCCCCCAAGCGCGACGAGTACCTCGCCATCGTCACCGACGAGGTCCAGCAGGACCTGCGCGCGGCCCGCATCAAGGCGACCGTCACCGGCCGCCCCAAGCACTACTACAGCGTCTACCAGAAGATGATCGTCCGCGGCCGTGACTTCGCGGAGATCTACGACCTGGTGGGCATCCGCGTCCTCGTGGACACCGTCCGCGACTGCTACGCGGCGCTCGGCACCGTGCACGCGCGATGGAACCCGGTCCCCGGCCGGTTCAAGGACTACATCGCGATGCCCAAGTTCAACATGTACCAGTCGCTGCACACGACGGTCATCGGGCCCAACGGCAAGCCGGTCGAGCTGCAGATCCGCACCTTCGACATGCACCGCCGCGCCGAGTACGGCATCGCCGCGCACTGGAAGTACAAGCAGGAGGCCGTCGCAGGCGCCTCCAAGGTCCGCACCGACGCTCCCAAGTCGTCCGGCAAGGGCAAGGACGACCACCTCAACGACATGGCGTGGCTGCGGCAGCTGCTCGACTGGCAGAAGGAGACCGAGGACCCCGGCGAGTTCCTGGAGTCCCTGCGCTTCGACCTCTCCCGCAACGAGGTCTTCGTCTTCACCCCCAAGGGCGACGTCATAGCGCTGCCCGCGAGTGCCACCCCCGTCGACTTCGCGTACGCGGTGCACACCGAGGTCGGCCACCGCACCATAGGGGCACGGGTCAACGGCCGTCTCGTCCCGCTGGAGTCCACCCTGGACAACGGCGACCTGGTGGAGGTCTTCACCTCCAAGGCGGCCGGCGCGGGCCCCTCCCGCGACTGGCTCGGCTTCGTCAAGTCGCCCCGCGCCCGCAACAAGATCCGCGCCTGGTTCTCCAAGGAGCGCCGCGACGAGGCGATCGAGCAGGGCAAGGACTCCATCGTCCGCGCCATGCGCAAGCAGAACCTGCCGATCCAGCGCATCCTGACCGGCGACTCCCTGGTCACGCTCGCCCACGAGATGCGCTACTCGGACATCTCCGCGCTGTACGCGGCGATCGGCGAGGGCCATGTCTCCGCGCAGAACATCGTGCAGAAGCTGGTGCAGGCGCTCGGCGGCGAGGAGGCCGCCACCGAGGAGATCGACGAGTCGGTACCGCCGGCCCGCGGTCGCGGCCGCAAACGCCGGACCAACGCCGACCCGGGCGTCGTCGTCAAGGGCGTCGAGGACGTGTGGATCAAGCTGGCCCGCTGCTGCACGCCCGTCCCCGGTGACCCCGTCATCGGCTTCGTCACCCGTGGCAGCGGCGTATCCGTTCACCGCAGCGACTGCGTGAACGTGGACTCGCTGTCCCGGGAGCCCGAGCGCATCCTCGAGGTCGAGTGGGCCCCCAGCCAGTCCTCCGTCTTCCTGGTCGCCATCCAGGTCGAGGCCCTGGACCGCTCCCGGCTGCTGTCGGACGTCACGCGCGTGCTGTCCGACCAGCACGTCAACATCCTCTCCGCGGCCGTCCAGACGTCCCGCGACCGCGTCGCCACCTCCCGCTTCACCTTCGAGATGGGCGACCCGAAGCACCTCGGGCACGTCCTGAAGGCCGTACGGGGCGTCGAGGGCGTCTACGACGTGTACCGGGTGACGTCGGCGCGCAGGCCGTCGTAGCGGCCACCACACAGGCAGAGGAGCTCCCGTACGGCGTGTACGGGAGCCCCTCCGCGTATGGCGCGGGTGTGTGTGTCAGCCGCCGAACTCGTGCAGACCCTTCAGGGCCTGGTCCAGCAGTGCCTGCCGGCCCTCCAGCTCACGCTCGAGCTTGTCGGCCTTCGCGTTGTTGCCCTGGGCGCGGGCCTGCTCGATCTGCGAGCGCAGCTTGTCCACGGCGGCCTGGAGCTGACCGGTCAGACCCTCGGCACGCGCGCGTGCCTCCGGGTTGGTCCGGCGCCACTCGGTCTCCTCGGCCTCCTGGAGCGCCCGCTCGACCGCGTGCATCCGTCCCTCGACCTTCGGCCGGGCGTCGCGCGGCACGTGACCGATGGCCTCCCAACGCTCGTTCACCGAGCGGAACGCGGCCCGGGCCGCCTTCAGGTCGGTGACCGGCAGGAGCTTCTCGGCCTCCTCGGCCAGCTCCTCCTTGAGCTTGAGGTTCTCCGTCTGCTCGGCGTCCCGCTCCGCGAAGACCGAACTGCGGGCGGCGAAGAACACGTCCTGGGCGCCGCGGAAGCGGTTCCACAGGTCGTCCTCGTGCTCGCGCTGGGCGCGGCCGGCGGCCTTCCACTCGGTCATCAGGTCGCGGTAGCGGGCGGCCGTCGGCCCCCAGTCCGTCGAGTTCGACAGCGCCTCGGCCTCGCCGACCAGCCGTTCCTTGGTCCGGCGGGCCTCCTCGCGCTGCGCGTCCAGCTGCGCGAAGTGCTGCTTGCGGCGCTTGGAGAACGCCGAGCGCGCGTGCGAGAAGCGGTGCCACAGCTCGTCGTCGGACTTGCGGTCCAGGCGCGGCAGGCCCTTCCAGGTGTCCACCAGGGACCGCAGCCGCTCACCGGCCGCCCGCCACTGGTCGGACTGCGCCAGCTCCTCGGCCTCGGCGACCAGTGCCTCCTTGGCGCCGCGCGCCTCGTCGGACTGCTTCGCCCGCTGCGCCTTGCGCTCCTCGCGGCGCGTCTCGACCAGCGCGACGAGCTTGTCCAGCCGGGCCCGGAGCGCGTCCAGGTCGCCCACCGCGTGGTGTGCGTCGACCTGTTCCCGCAGGTGGTCGATGGCGGTCTGGGCGTCCTTCGCCGACAGGTCGGTGGTCTTCACTCGCTTCTCGAGGAGGCCGATCTCGACAACCAGGCCTTCGTACTTGCGTTCAAAGTAGGCCAGTGCTTCCTCGGGGGAGCCTGCCTGCCAGGAACCGACGACCTGCTCGCCGTCGGCCGTACGCACGTACACGGTCCCCGTCTCATCGACGCGGCCCCACGGGTCGCTGCTCACAGCGCCTCCTCCACATGATGCCTGCGGAGGGCTTCGCTACCCCCGGGCATCGTCCACAGTTTCGTCACGGCCAACATAGGCGACCGGCGGGTGGCCTGTCCGCATCCCGCGCGACCGAACTTTCGCTGATGAGGGTCAGGATTTCGTGACGGTGGCCTTGTCGATCACGACCGTCGCGTTGGGTGCCCCGTCGCCCGCGCCGGTGCTCTCGCCGGCGGCGGCGATCTTCTTCAGAACCGTCATTCCCTCGTCCGAGATGGTGCCGAACGGGGTGTAGCTGGGGGGCAGCGGGCTGTTCTGGTAGACGAGGAAGAACTGGCTGCCGCCGGTGTTCGGCTGACTGGTGTTGGCCATCGCCACCGTGCCCGCCGGGTACATGTTGTCCTTCAGGCTCTTGTCCTTCAGGTTCTCGTCCGGGATGTTGTAGCCCGGACCGCCGTTGCCCTGGCCCGTCGGGTCGCCGCACTGGAGCACGTAGATCCCGTTGGTGGTCAGCCGGTGGCACGGCGTGTGGTCGAAGAAGCCCTTGCCGGCCAGGAAGTTGAACGAGTTGACGGTGTGCGGCGCCGCCGACGTCTTCAGGGCGATGTCTATGTCGCCGCAGGTCGTGGCCAGCTTCATCGTGTACTTCGCCGACTTGTCGATGGTCATCGCAGGTTCCTTCTTCCAGGTCTGCGTCTTGACCTTGCCCTCGGCCGGCTTCTCGCACGGGTCCGGCGCCTTGCTGCTCGCCGAGGCGCTCGGGGTGACCTCCGCGTTGGCGTTCGTCTTGCTGTCGCCGTCGTCCAGGACCACACCGGTCGTGTACAGCGCGACACTGCCGATCAGGATCACGCCGAGCACCGACGCGATCGCGGCGTTGCGCATGCGCGCCTTGCGACGCGCGGAGGTGCGTCGCTGCTGCTGCCGCAAGAACTTCTCCCGGGCGAGCTGACGCCGCCGCTGCTCCTGGGTGACCACCGGGTTCTCTCCTCATGCGTCTTCGTGTGCCGACCGGTACGCGTGGGTGCGATGAGCCGACCGTGGGCGTGTAGCCCCGTACCGTATATGGGTTCGCTGAGGAATCGGCACCGCCGGTAGGCTCTGACCATGGGCGCGGCCCGTTCGCAAGCCCACCCGTACCGACACAAACGAAGGACGATCGTGCTCATTGCCGGGTTCCCCGCCGGGGCCTGGGGGACGAACTGCTATCTCGTCGCCCCCGCCGCCGGTGAGGAGTGCGTGATCATCGACCCTGGCCATCAGGCGGCCCCGGGAGTCGAGGAAGCGATCAGGAAGCATCGGCTCAAGCCCGTCGCCGTCGTCCTCACCCACGGTCACATCGACCATGTGGCCTCGGTCGTCCCGGTCTGCGGCGCGCACGACGTGCCGGCCTGGATCCACCCCGACGACCGCTTCATGATGAGCGACCCCGAGAAGGGGATCGGCCGCACCATCGGCATGCCGCTCATGGGCGAGCTGACCGTCGGGGAGCCGGACGACGTCAGGGAACTGACCGACGGCGCGAAGCTGGAGCTGGCGGGCATGGAACTGACCGTCGCGCACGCGCCGGGCCATACCAAGGGGTCGGTGACCTTCGGCCTGCCCGAGGCGGCGGACATCCCGCCGATCATGTTCTCGGGCGACCTGCTGTTCGCCGGCTCCATCGGACGCACCGACTTCCCCGGTGGCTCCATGGACGACATGCTCGAGTCCCTGGCACGCGTGTGCCTGCCGCTCGACGACTCGACCGTGGTGCTGTCCGGACACGGCCCCCAGACGACCATCGGCCAGGAGCGCGCCACCAACCCGTATCTGCGGCAGGTGGCGGCGGGCCAGGGAGCCTCCGAGGCTCCCCGACGAGGAATGTGACGAGAGACCTTCCGTGAGCACCTTCAAGGCCCCCAGGGGCACGTACGACCTGCTGCCGCCCGACTCCGCCAAGTACCTGGCGGTCCGCGAGGCGATCGCCGCCCCGCTGCGCAACTCCGGTTACGGCTACATCGAGACGCCCGGCTTCGAGAACGTCGAGCTGTTCGCGCGCGGTGTCGGCGAGTCCACCGACATCGTGACCAAGGAGATGTACGTCTTCGAGACCAAGGGCGGTGACCGGCTCGCCCTGCGCCCGGAGACGACGGCCCCCGTGCTGCGCGCGGTCCTGGAGGCCAACCTGCACAAGGCGGGCAACCTGCCGGTGAAGGTCTGGTACTCGGGCTCGCAGTACCGCTACGAGCGCCCGCAGAAGGGCCGTTACCGCCACTTCTCCCAGGTCGGCGCCGAGGCGATCGGCGCCGAGGACCCGGCACTGGACGCCGAACTGATCATCCTCGCCGACCAGTCGTACCGCTCGCTGGGGCTTCAGGACTTCCGTATCCTGCTCAACTCCCTCGGCGACCAGGAGTGCCGCCCGGTCTACCGCGCCGCGCTCCAGGACTTCCTGCGCGGCCTGGACCTGGACGAGGAGACGCTGCGCCGCGCCGACATCAACCCGCTGCGCGTCCTGGACGACAAGCGCCCGGACGTGCAGAGGCAGCTGACCGACGCCCCGCTGCTGCGCGACTACCTGTGCGACGCCTGCAAGGCGTACCACGAGGAGGTGCGCGAGCTGATCACGGCGGCCGGCGTGGTCTTCGAGGACGACCCGAAGCTGGTGCGCGGGCTCGACTACTACACGCGCACGACCTTCGAGTTCGTCCACGACGGGCTGGGCTCCCAGTCCGCGGTGGGCGGCGGCGGCCGCTACGACGGACTGTCCGAGATGATCGGCGGCCCGTCCCTGCCGTCCGTGGGCTGGGCCCTCGGCGTCGACCGCACCGTCCTCGCCCTGGAAGCCGAGGGCATCGAACTGGACATCCCGTCCGCCACCTCCGTCTTCGCGGTGCCGCTCGGCGAGGAGGCCCGCCGGATCCTCTTCGCCAAGGTCACCGAGCTGCGCAAGAACGGCGTCGCCGCCGACTTCTCCTACGGCGGCAAGGGCCTGAAGGCCGCGATGAAGGCGGCCAACCGCTCGGGCGCCCGCTACGCCCTGGTCCTGGGCGAGCGCGACCTGGCCGAAGGCGTCGTCCAGCTCAAGGACATGGAGTCCGGTGAGCAGGCGGCGATCGGCGTGAACGAGATCGTCGCCGAGCTGGAGTCGAGGCTCGGCTAGCAGGTCTGTACGTCCCGTCGTCCCCAGGGGCACCCGTGTTCGCTCGCGTGTGCCCCCGGGGAACGGACATCGGCCGGAATACGCCGCTCCAGGGCGATCACCGGTGCGTTCTTATGTTCATCGAACCGTGGCCATACAGGTCCGTGCGGCACAATGGCCCTGCCCGAAGCAGGTCCGACTCAAGCGACGGAATCGGCGTGATGAGCAAGACGACAGTGAAGGACGTCTCCACCGTGGCAGAGCCCGCGCCGGAACCCACCGCCGGAGCACCGCGCGCCGAGGGCGGCAGCCGTGCCCTCGCCCTGCTCCTGGTGATCACGGGCGCGGCCGGAGTGCTCGCCGCCTGGGTCATCACGCTCGACAAGTTCAAGCTGCTAGAGGCGAAGGTGGCGGGCGAGACCTTCACGCCCGGGTGCAGCCTCAACCCCGTCGTCGCCTGCGGGCCGATCATGGAGAGTGACCAGGCCTCCGTATTCGGCTTCCCCAACCCGATGCTCGGCCTGGTGACCTACGGCATCGTCGTCTGCGTCGGCATGAGCCTGCTCGCGGGCGCCCGGTTCCCGCGCTGGTACTGGCTCACCTTCAACGCCGGCTGCCTGTTCGGTGTCGGGTTCGTCACCTGGCTGCAGTTCCAGTCCCTGTACCGGATCAACGCCCTGTGCCTGTGGTGCTGCCTGGCCTGGGCCGCGACGATCATCATGTTCTGGTACGTGACGTCCTTCAACGTCCGCAAGGGCTTCCTGCCCGCGCCGAACTGGCTCAAGGGTTTCTTCGGCGAGTTCACCTGGGTCCTGCCGGTTCTGCACATCGGCATCATCGGCATGATGATCCTGACTCGCTGGTGGGACTTCTGGACCAGCTGACGGGCCGGCGGCCCGCCCCCGCACACCGCGCCCGCCGCGTTGTCAGTGCGGTCATTTAGGGTTCAGAGCGTGGAGCCCGACCTGTTCACCGCCGCAGCCGAAGAACGCCAGGAGAAGGACCCGACCGGCAGTCCCCTCGCCGTGCGGATGCGCCCGCGCACCCTCGACGAGGTCGTCGGTCAGCAGCACCTGCTCAATCCCGGCTCCCCCCTGCGCCGACTGGTCGGCGAGGGCGGATCCGGCCCCGCGGGGCCCTCCTCGGTCATCCTCTGGGGCCCGCCGGGCACCGGCAAGACCACCCTGGCGTACGTCGTCTCCAAGGCCACCAACAAGCGCTTCGTGGAGCTGTCGGCGATCACCGCGGGCGTCAAGGAGGTCCGCGCGGTCATCGACGGCGCCCGCCGCGCGGTCGGGGGGTACGGCAAGGAGACCGTCCTCTTCCTCGACGAGATCCACCGCTTCAGCAAGGCCCAGCAGGACTCCCTCCTCCCGGCCGTCGAGAACCGCTGGGTCACCCTGATCGCCGCCACCACCGAGAACCCGTACTTCTCGGTGATCTCCCCCCTGCTCTCCCGCTCCCTCCTCCTCACCCTCGAACCCCTCACCGACGACGACGTCCGGGGCCTGCTCCGCCGAGCCCTGACCGACGAGCGCGGCCTGAAGGAGGCCGTCGGCCTCCCCGGGGACACCGAGGAACACCTGCTGCGCATCGCCGGCGGCGACGCCCGCCGTGCGCTGACCGCGCTGGAGGCCGCCGCCGGGGCCGCACTGGACAAGGGCGAGACGGAGATCGGCCTGACGACGCTGGAGGAGACGGTCGACCGGGCCGCGGTGAAGTACGACCGCGACGGCGACCAGCACTACGACGTCGCCAGTGCCCTGATCAAGTCCATCCGCGGCTCCGACGTGGACGCCGCCCTGCACTACCTGGCCCGGATGATCGAGGCCGGCGAGGACCCCCGCTTCATCGCGCGGCGTCTGATGATCTCCGCCAGCGAGGACATCGGCCTGGCCGATCCGAACGCGCTGCCGATCGCCGTCGCCGCCGCCCAGGCCGTCGCCATGATCGGCTTCCCCGAGGCCGGCCTCACCCTCAGCCACGCCACCATCGCCCTGGCCCTCGCCCCCAAGTCCAACGCCGCGACCACCGCCATCGGCGCCGCCCTGGACGACGTACGCAAGGGCCACGCCGGACCGGTCCCCTCGCACCTGCGCGACAGCCACTACAAGGGCGCGGGCAAGCTCGGACACGGGCAGGGGTACGTGTACCCCCACGACCTGCCGGAGGGCATCGCGGCCCAGCAGTACGCGCCGGACGAGCTGAAGGACCGGACGTACTACGCGCCGACCCGGCACGGCGCCGAGGCCCGGTACGCGGACGCGGTGGAGTGGACCCGCGGGCACCTCGGTCGCAAGCGGTCCTGAGCAGCCTGTAGAATCGCCCGGAGCGCCGAGTCCCGTGCAGTCAGAACGGGACAACCGGCCGGAACCCCCAGCGGGTTCCAGGAGCGTCGCGCACCGTCGACAGGTGTCGCGGGCAGCCCACCACCACCCGGAGCTCCGGGAGCGGTCGGTGGGCCACTCGCGTGCTGCACGTATGTGCCCAGACCAGGGAGCGGCTGCCCGGCAGGTCCCCACGCGGACCAGGCGGGTTTCCCCGGCTGCGGATTGCGACCTCCCTCAACCCTGACAAGCCGGAAACCAGGAAAGAGACACAGACAGTGGCGAACCAGCCCCGTCCCAAGGTCAAGAAGTCGCGTGCCCTCGGCATCGCGCTGACCCCGAAGGCCGTCAAGTACTTCGAGGCCCGCCCCTACCCGCCGGGCGAGCACGGCCGCGGCCGCAAGCAGAACTCGGACTACAAGGTCCGTCTGCTCGAGAAGCAGCGTCTGCGCGCGCAGTACGACCTCAGCGAGCGTCAGCTCGTCCGCGCCTACGAGCGTGCCTCCAAGACCAACATGAAGACCGGCGAGGCCCTGGTCATCGAGCTGGAGCGTCGCCTCGACGCGCTGGTCCTGCGTTCGGGCATCGCCCGCACGATCTACCAGGCCCGCCAGATGGTCGTCCACGGCCACATCCAGGTCAACGGCCAGAAGGTCGACAAGCCGTCCTTCCGTGTCCGCCCGGACGACGTCGTGCAGGTGCGCGAGCGCTCCAAGGAGAAGACGCTCTTCACGATCGCCCGTGAGGGTGGCTTCGCCCCCGACGGCGAGACCCCGCGCTACCTCCAGGTGAACCTCAAGGCCCTGGCGTTCCGCCTGGACCGTGAGCCGAACCGCAAGGAGATCCCGGTGATCTGCGACGAGCAGCTCGTCGTCGAGTACTACGCCCGCTGATCCCAGCCCCGGCGCAGTACCACCAGCGGTACCAGAGGGTGCCGTTTGGATCCTGCCGGGGGTCGCGGGGTCTGGCACAAGGCGCCGCAGCCCGGAGCCGGCCAGATCCGGACGACGCCCCCTAGCCCGCCGTCTCCCCGCCCTTCCGGGTGGGCGAGGCGGCGGGCTTCGCCGTACGCGCGCCCGCCGTGGCACGCCGCCCGCTCCCGCGCGGCGCCGGCAGCGAGGCCGGCACCCCGGGCCGCCGCAGCGCCCGCGACACCGCCTCCCGGCGGCCGAGCCGCGACCCGTGCCGCACGCACTCCTCGTACCGCTCGTCGCCCAGCTGCTCCCGGGCCGCCGCCTCGCACAGCTCGTGCGGCGCGTTGTAGTGCGCCGAGCCGAACAGCGGCAGGCCCACCGACGGCCACATCCGCCCCGCCGCGCCCTGCAGCACCGCCGCCTCCGCCGCGTTCCCGTCCGCCACGGTGACCAGGGCCAGCAGTTCCACCGCCAGCACCGAGCCGAGCTGGTCCCGGAAGCGGTGCGCACCGGCCAGGCAGTCGGCCAGCAGCTCGCGGGCGCGCCCCGGTTCCCCGTCGCTCCACGCCGCGTAGGCCAGCACATACAGGGCGTAGCCCCGGGCCCAGCGCTCGCCGTGGTCCTCGCACACCTGGCGCACGTCCTCGCACAATCGCACCGCTTCCGGCAGATCGCCCTGGAACGCCCGCGTCATCGCCAGCTCCACCTGGCCCATCAGGACGTTGCTGTTGAGTTCGCCGATCTCCCGGTACCGCCGCAGCGCGGAGCGCAGCAGCGTCTCCGCACGCGGCATGTCGTCCGTGACCAGGGCCAGACACCCGGTGCGGTGCTCCGCGTAGGCCACCGCCGTGGGATTCGCCGACCGCTCGGCCTCCTCCCGGCACTCCTGGAGGGCCGCCAGCGCGGGCACCGTGTCGCCCTGCAGGATCGCCACGTAGCCGAGCACCCACAGCGCCTTCAGCCGGGACTGCTCGCCCGCCGTCCCCTCCACGTCCAGCCGCACCGCCTGCTCCAGCCAGCGCCGCCCCTCCGACAGCCGTCCGCAGCCGACCCAGTGGAACCACAGCGCGCCCGCCAGGTACTGGCCCAGGTGAGCCTCGTCCGGCTCGGTCATGCAGTGCTCCAGGGCGCTGCGCAGATTCGGCAGCTCCGCCTCCACCCGCGCGGCGACCTCGCGCTGGCGCGGCGAGAACCACTCCAGCTCGCACCAGGTCGCCAGACCCACGTACCAGTCCCGGTGCCGCCGCCGCAGCCGCGTCGCGTCACCCGTCGCCTCCAGCCAGTCGGCACCGTACGCCCGCACCGTGTCGAGCATCCGGTAGCGCACCCCGGCCGGGTCCTCCTCGCGGGTCAGCACGGACTGCGCGAGCAGCGCGGAGAGCACGTCGAGCACGTCGTCGGCGGGCAGCCCCTCGCCGCCGCACACGTACTCGGCGGCCTCCAGGTCGAACGGTCCCGCGAACACCGACAGCCGCGCCCACAGCAGCCGCTCCGCAGGCGTGCACAGCTCATGGCTCCACCCGATCGCCGTACGCAGTGTCCGGTGCCGGGGGAGCGCGGTGCGGCCCTGGCCGGTCAGCAGGCGGAAGCGGTCGTCCAGCCGTTGCAGCACCTGTCCCGGCGACAGCGCGTCCAGCCGCCCCGCCGCCAGTTCGATCGCCAGCGGGATCCCGTCCAGGCGCCGGCACAGTTCGCGCACGTCCCCGTGGTCGTCCTCGAGGCCGGCGTCGTCCCCGTACGACAGGTGCCGCTGCCCCGCTCGGACCGTCAGCAGCTCCACCGCCTCCTCCGGACTCAACGGCGCCAGCGGAACCCGCCGCTCCCCGGCCACGCCCAGCGGCCTGCGCCCCACCGCCAGGACCCGCAGCCCCGGAGCGCGGCCCAGCAGGTCGGTCGTCAGCGCGGCACAGGCGTCCACCAGGTGCTCGACCCCGTCGAGGACCAGGAGCAACTCCCGCTCGGCGAGGTGCGCGAGCAGCGTCTCGCGCGGCAGCCGGGTCGTGTGGTCGGTCAGGCCCAGCGCCTCCACCACCGCGTAGTCGACGAACTCCTCGTCGCGCACCGGCGCGAGTTCCACCCGCCACACCCCGTCCCGGGGCGCGCACCGCGCGGCCGCCCGCGCCGCCAGCCGCGACTTCCCGACCCCGCCGGTCCCGGTCACGGTCACCAGCCGCCCGGAGCCCAGCGCCCGGGCCAGCTCCGCGAGTTCCGTCGCTCTCCCCACGAAGGCGTCGAGTTCCAGCGGTAGGTTGCCGTGCGGGATGCCGTCGCGCCGATGGTCTCGCATGAAACACGGAGCGTACTGAACCGAATTCACTCCGTACAATCGCTTCTTGCGATTCCACCGCCCCGCGCCGCGCGCGGACGGCAATCCGGTACGGAGCCCCGCGCCCGGCGCGATAGGCTCGGTGAACGACTTTCCCGATGTTCAGGCATGTCTTTTCAGGGAGCGGGTGCACACAGTGTCCGGTGGCGAGGTGGCCGGGATCCTGGTGGCCGTCTTCTGGGCGATCCTGGTCTCCTTCCTCGCCGTCGCACTGGCGAGGCTGGCCCAGACACTCAGGGCGACCACCAAGCTCGTGGCGGACGTGACCGACCAGGCCGTCCCGCTGCTGTCCGACGCCTCCTCGGCGGTGCGCTCCGCGCAGACCCAGATCGACCGGGTCGACGCGATCGCCTCCGACGTCCAGGAGGTCACGTCGAACGCCTCCGCGCTGTCCACCACCGTGGCCTCCACGTTCGGCGGGCCCCTGGTCAAGGTCGCCGCGTTCGGGTACGGCGTGCGCCGGGCACTCGGCGGTCGCAAGGAGGACGTGCCCGCGGGCCCGGCCAAGGAGCCGCGGCGCACCGTGATCGTCGGCCGTACGATCCCGGCGGCGCGGCGGACGAAGCGGAAGAAGGACTGATCCAGCGATGTTCCGCCGTACGTTCTGGTTCGGCACCGGCGTCGCCGCCGGCGTGTGGGCCACCACCAAGGTCAACCGGAAGCTCAAGCAGCTGACCCCCGACAGCCTCGCCGCGACCGCGGCGAACAAGGCGCTCGACGCGGGCTCCCGGCTCAAGGACCGCGCGGTGGGCTTCGCACTCGACGTCCGCGAGAACATGGCCCAGCGGGAGGCCGAACTGGACGACGCGCTCGGGCTGAACGCCCCCGTCGACGGTGAACTCCCCGCACCCCGGCGTCACAACGCCATCGAGAACCGCAACAACCCGAAGTCCGTCGTCGACGTCAGGGCGACGTACTCGTACAACCGGAATGAGGACCACTGATGGAGTCGGCCGAAATTCGTCGCCGCTGGTTGAGCTTCTTCGAGGAGCGCGGTCACACCGTCGTCCCTTCGGCGTCGCTCATCGCGGACGACCCGACTCTGCTGCTGGTCCCGGCCGGCATGGTGCCCTTCAAGCCCTACTTCCTGGGTGAGGTCAAGCCGCCCTTCGACCGCGCCACCAGCGTGCAGAAGTGCGTGCGCACGCCGGACATCGAAGAGGTCGGCAAGACCACCCGCCACGGCACCTTCTTCCAGATGTGCGGCAACTTCTCCTTCGGCGACTACTTCAAGGAAGGCGCCATCAAGTACGCCTGGGAGCTGCTCACCAGCGCCCAGGACAAGGGCGGTTACGGCCTCGACCCCGAGCGCCTGTGGATCACCGTCTACAAGGACGACGACGAGGCCGAGCGCATCTGGCACGACGTCGTCGGCGTCCCCTCCGAGCGCATCCAGCGCCTCGGCAAGAAGGACAACTACTGGTCCATGGGCGTCCCCGGCCCCTGCGGCCCCTGCTCCGAGATCAACTACGACCGCGGCCCCGAGTTCGGAGCCGAGGGCGGCCCCGCCGTCAACGACGAGCGGTACGTGGAGATCTGGAACCTCGTCTTCATGCAGTACGAGCGGGGCGAGGGCATCGGCAAGGAGGACTTCGAGATCCTCGGGGACCTGCCGAGCCAGAACATCGACACCGGGCTCGGCCTGGAGCGGCTCGCCATGATTCTGCAGGGCGTGCAGAACATGTACGAGATCGACACCTCCATGGCCGTCATCAAGAAGGCCACCGAGCTGACCGGCGTGGCCTACGGCGACGCCCACGCCTCGGACGTCTCCCTGCGCGTGGTCACCGACCACATGCGCACCTCCGTCATGCTCATCGGCGACGGCGTCACCCCCGGCAACGAGGGCCGCGGCTACGTACTGCGCCGCATCATGCGGCGCGCCATCCGCAACATGCGGCTGCTCGGCGCCACCGGTCCGGTCGTCAAGGACCTGATCGACGTCGTCATCGGGATGATGGGGCAGCAGTACCCCGAGCTGATCACCGACCGCGAGCGGATCGAGAAGGTCGCCCTCGCCGAGGAGAACGCCTTCCTGAAGACGCTGAAGGCCGGCACCAACATCCTCGACACCGCCGTCAGCGACACCAAGGCCACCGGCGGCACCGTCCTCGCCGGCGACAAGGCCTTCCTGCTCCACGACACCTGGGGCTTCCCGATCGACCTCACCCTGGAGATGGCCGCCGAGCAGGGGCTCTCCGTGGACGAGGACGGCTTCCGGCGCCTCATGAAGGAGCAGCGCGAGCGCGCCAAGGCCGACGCCCAGGCCAAGAAGACCGGCCACGCCGGCACCGGCGCCTACCGCGAGATCGCCGACCAGGCCGGCGCCACCGACTTCGTCGGCTACAGCGACACCGAGAGCGAGTCCCGAATCGTCGGCATCCTCGTCGACGGCGTCTCCTCCCCGGCCGCCACCGAGGGCGACGAGGTCGAGATCGTCCTCGACCGCACCCCGTTCTACGCCGAGGGCGGCGGCCAGATCGGCGACACCGGCCGGATCAGGGTCGACACCGGTGCCGTCATCGAGATCCGCGACTGCCAGAAGCCGGTCCCGGGCGTGTACGTCCACAAGGGCGTCGTCCAGGTCGGCGAGGTCACCGTCGGTGCCAAGGCCCAGGCCTCCATCGACGACCGCCGCCGCAAGGCCATCGCCCGCGCCCACTCGGCCACCCACCTCACCCACCAGGCCCTGCGCGACGCCCTCGGCCCGACGGCCGCCCAGGCCGGTTCCGAGAACCAGCCCGGCCGCTTCCGCTTCGACTTCGGCTCGCCGTCCGCCGTTCCGACGGCCGTGATGACCGACGTCGAACAGAAGATCAACGAGGTGCTCGCCCGCGACCTCGACGTGCGCGCCGACGTCATGGGCATCGACGAGGCCAAGAAGCAGGGCGCCATCGCCGAGTTCGGCGAGAAGTACGGCGAGCGCGTGCGCGTCGTGACCATCGGCGACTTCTCCAAGGAGCTGTGCGGCGGCACCCACGTGCACAACACCGCCCAGCTCGGTCTGGTCAAGCTGCTCGGCGAGTCCTCCATCGGCTCCGGCGTGCGCCGCATCGAGGCCCTGGTCGGCGTGGACGCCTACAACTTCCTCGCCCGCGAGCACACGGTCGTCGCCCAGCTCCAGGAGCTGATCAAGGGCCGCCCGGAGGAGCTCCCGGAGAAGGTCTCCGCGATGCTCGGCAAGCTCAAGGACGCCGAGAAGGAGATCGAGAAGTTCCGCGCCGAGAAGGTCCTCCAGGCCGCCGGCTCGCTCGCCGACTCCGCCAAGGACGTGCGCGGCGTCGCCCTGGTGACCGGGCAGGTCCCGGACGGCACCACCGCCGACGACCTGCGCAAGCTGGTCCTCGACGTGCGCGGCCGGATCCAGGGCGGCCGGGCCGCGGTCGTCGCCCTGTTCACCACGGTGGGCGGCAAGCCCCTGACGGTGATCGCCACCAACGAGGCCGCCCGCGAGCGCGGTCTCAAGGCCGGTGACCTGGTGCGCACCGCCGCCAAGACCCTCGGCGGCGGCGGTGGCGGCAAGCCGGACGTCGCCCAGGGCGGCGGCCAGAACCCGGCCGCCATCGGCGACGCCGTCGACGCCGTCGAGCGCCTCGTGGCGGACAGCGCCAAGTGAGCGGCTCGGCGAACGGCCGGAGCGGCGGCCGGATGGACGAGCCGGCCGACGCCGCGGCGGACGGCCCGGTCATGCGCCGCGGTCGCCGCCTGGCCATCGACGTCGGGGACGCCCGTATCGGGGTCGCCTCGTGCGACCCCGACGGGATCCTCGCCACGCCGGTGGAGACCGTCCCCGGACGCGACGTCCCCGCGGCCCACCGCCGCCTGCGGCAACTGGTCGAGGAGTACGAACCGATCGAGGTCGTCGTCGGTCTCCCTCGCTCCCTCAAGGGGGGCGAGGGCCCGGCCGCGGCCAAGGTCAGACGCTTCGCGCAGGAGCTGGCCCGCGGCATCGCGCCGGTCCCGGTCAGGCTGGTCGACGAGCGGATGACGACGGTGACCGCCAGTCAGGGGCTGCGCGCCTCGGGAGTGAGGTCCAAGAAGGGCCGGTCCGTCATCGACCAGGCCGCCGCTGTGATCATCCTCCAGCAGGCACTGGAATCCGAACGGGTGTCAGGCAGGCCGCCCGGCGAGGGCGTCGAAGTGGTCATCTGATCGCGATACGGTAACGTTCCGCGCGATGCGGAGGCATTCGAACAGCCACCGCACAGCAAGAGGCGGAACGGAAGCCGGCCCCCCATGCAAGGTCGGACGCACCCCGTCGCCTCGCGGCTCTAGGGGATCGATGACTGAGTATGGCCGGGGCCCAGGCTCCGAACCGTGGCATCCGGAGGACCCGTTGTACGGGGACGGCGGATGGGGCGGACAGCAGGCCCATACGGGTCGGCAGTCCCCCTACGGCGGCCAGCCACAGCAGTATCCGGAGCAGCAGCAGTCGCAGCAGCAGTACGGCGACTGGGGCGACGGCGGCCAGCCCGCTTACGGTCAGCAGCCGCAGTACGACCAGTACGGTCAGCAGCAGCCCCCCGAGCCGCAGTACGACCAGTACGGTCAGCCGCGGTACGACCAGCAGCAGTACGACCGGCAGCAGTACGACCAGCAGTATGCCTCTCAGGGGCAGCCCCAGCACGGCTACGACAACGGCGGCTGGGGCGCCGGCGCGCACCCCCACGCGCAGTACCCCGCCGACCCGTCGGACCCCTACGGCCAGCAGTCCGCCGCCTACGGCGCGGAGCAGCCCGACTTCTACGGCACCCCGGAGGCGTACCCGCCACCGGAACCGCCCGCCCGCCGGCGCACCGATCCCGATCCCGAGCGCACCGACTGGGACCCCGGCCCCGACGAGGGCGAGCACGCCTTCTTCGCGGGTGGGGACGCGGACGGAGAAGACGACGGCTTCGGCGGCCACGGGCGCGGTGACCGCAGGGGCGGCCGGGGCGGCAAGCCCAAGAAGGGCCGCAGCGGAGTCGCGTGCCTCGTGGTCTGCCTGGTGCTGGGCGGCGGCGTGGCGGGAGTCGGATATTTCGGCTACCAGTTCTACCAGGATCGTTTCGGCGCCGCCCCGGACTACGCGGGCGACGGCAACGGCGAGCAGGTGACCGTCTCCATCCCCAAGGGAGCGGGCGGCTCGACCATCGGCCAGGAGCTCAAGCGGAAGGGCGTGGTGAAGAGCGTCGACGCCTTCATCGCCGCCCAGCAGAGCAATCCCCGCGGCAAGAGCATCCAGGACGGCGCGTACACGCTGCAGAAGGAGATGTCGGCCGAGAGCGCGGTCGAACTCCTGCTCAACCCCAAGAGCCGCAGCAACCTGATCATCGCCGAGGGCAAACGCAACGTCGACGTCTACAAGATGATCGACAAGCAGCTCGGGGTGGACGAGGGCACCACGGCCGGCGTCGCCAAGTCCGAGTGGAAGTCTCTCGGCCTGCCCGACTGGGCGATGAACCACAAGAACGTGAAGGATCCGCTGGAAGGATTCCTCTATCCGTCCAGCTATTCGGCGACCAAGGGGCAGAAGCCCGAGGACGTGCTGAAGCAGATGGTGGCGCGCGCCACCGAGCAGTACGAGAAGATCGGGCTCGAGGAGAAGGCGGAAGGCCTCGGCCTCGACGGGCCCTGGCAGCTGCTCACCGTGGCGAGCCTGGTGCAGGCGGAGGGCAAGACCCACGACGACTTCCGCAGGATGTCCGAGGTCATCTACAACCGGCTCAAGCCCACCAACACGGAGACCAACCAGGAGCTCCAGTTCGACTCGACCTTCAACTACCTGAAGGGCCAGAGCAAGATCCGCATCAGCGAGTCCGAGATCAACAGCAACCCGGACCCGTACAACACCTACACCAACAAGGGCCTGCCGCCCGGACCCATCGGCAACCCCGGCGAAGAGGCACTGCAGGCGGCGCTCGCACCCACGAAGGACGGCTGGATGTACTTCGTGGCCACCGACGGCGTGAGCAAGACCGAGTTCGCCAAGACGCACGATGAGTTCCTGAAGCTGAAGGAAAAGTTCGATGCCAGCTCGGGCAACTGACCGTCGCCGAGCAGCCGTACTCGGCTCCCCGATCGCCCACTCCCTCTCCCCGGCACTGCACCGCGCCGCCTATGCCGAGCTGGGTCTGGAGGGCTGGACGTACGACCGTTTCGACGTGGACGAGGAGGCGCTGCCGGGCTTCTTCGAGCAGTTGGGCCCCGAATGGGCGGGGCTGTCGCTGACCATGCCGCTCAAGCGGGCGGTCATCCCGCTGCTCGACGAGATCAGCGAGACGGCGGCCTCCGTGGACGCGGTGAACACCGTGGTCCTCACCGAGGACGGCCGAAGGACCGGCGACAACACCGACATCCCCGGCATCGTCGCCGCCCTGCGCGAACACGGCATCGAGAAGGTCGAGACCGCCGCGGTCCTCGGCGCCGGCGCCACCGCCTCCTCGGCGCTGGCCGCGCTGGCCCGGATCTGCACCGGCGAGGTCGCCGTCTACGTCCGCAGCGAGGCGCGCGCCGCCGAGATGCGGGGCTGGGCCGAGCGGCTGGACGTCACCGTGCGCATCGCCGACTGGGCGGACGCCGAGGAGGCGTTGCGTGCCCCACTGGTGGTGGCCACCACCCCGGCGGGCACCACCGACGCCCTCGCCGCCGCCGTCCCCGAGAGGCCCGCGACCCTCTTCGACGTCCTCTACGACCCGTGGCCGACCGCACTCGCCGCCCGCTGGTCGGCGTACGGCGGGGCCGTCGTCAGCGGACTCGACCTGCTGCTCCACCAGGCGGTGCTCCAGGTGGAGCAGATGACGGGCCGCGCCCCGGCCCCGCTCGCCGCCATGCGCCGCGCGGGAGAGCGAGCCCTCGCGGACCGTTAGCGTCCGTCCGGCCCGCAGACGTGCCCGCAGACGTGCCCGCAGGCGTGCCGCGGCGCCGCCCGGCGTCCGCGCCCCGTCCGCCAGATGGACCGGCGGCCGGGCCGGGCGACCGGACGTGGGAGGATCGGAGGTGGCGGACCGGGGCCCGCGCACCCGGACACGCCGTCGTCGTACGCGGAGAAGACGCGTACGCAGGGCATAACCGGGGCGCGAGCACTGAGGAGCACCGTTGAGCAGGTTGCGCTGGCTGACCGCGGGGGAGTCCCACGGTCCCGCACTCGTCGCGACGCTGGAGGGTCTGCCCGCCGGCGTGCCGATCACCACGGACATGGTCGCGGACCACCTGGCGAGGCGGCGGCTCGGCTACGGTCGCGGTGCGCGGATGAAGTTCGAGCGGGACGAGGTCACCTTCCTCGGTGGCGTCCGGCACGGGCTCACCCTCGGTTCCCCGGTCGCGGTCATGGTCGGCAACACCGAGTGGCCCAAGTGGGAGCAGGTCATGTCCGCCGACCCGGTGGACCCGGAGGTGCTGGCCGGTCTGGCGCGCAACGCCCCGCTGACCCGCCCCCGCCCCGGCCACGCCGACCTCGCGGGCATGCAGAAGTACGGCTTCGACGAGGCCCGGCCGATCCTGGAGCGCGCCTCCGCGCGGGAGACCGCCGCCCGGGTGGCGCTCGGCGCGGTGGCGCGGTCGTACCTGAAGGAGACGGCCGGCATCGAGGTCGTCAGCCACGTCGTCGAGCTGGCCGCCGCCAAGGCTCCCTACGGCGTCTACCCGACGCCGGCGGACGTGGCGAAGCTGGACGCCGACCCGGTGCGCTGCCTGGACGCGGACGCCTCGAAGGCGATGGTCGCGGAGATCGACCAGGCGCACAAGGACGGCGACACCCTCGGTGGCGTGGTCGAGGTGCTGGCCTACGACGTCCCGGTCGGGCTCGGCTCGCACGTGCACTGGGACCGCCGACTGGACGCCCGGCTGGCCGCCGCCCTCATGGGCATCCAGGCCATCAAGGGCGTCGAGGTCGGCGACGGCTTCGGACTGGCCCGGGTGCCCGGCTCCCAGGCGCACGACGAGATCCTCACCGGCCCCGACGGCATCAAGCGGGCGTCCGGCCGCTCCGGCGGCACCGAGGGGGGTCTCACCACCGGCGAGCTGCTGCGCGTGAAGGCGGCCATGAAGCCGATCGCGACCGTACCGCGGGCCCTGCAGACGGTGGACGTCGCCACCGGCGAGGCCGCGCAGGCCCACCACCAGCGCTCCGACGTGTGCGCGGTGCCCGCCGCCGGCATCGTCGCCGAGGCGATGGTCGCCCTGGTCCTGGCGGACGCGGTGGCGGAGAAGTTCGGTGGCGACAGCGTGGCCGAGACCCGCCGCAACGTCACCTCGTACCTCGACAACCTGGCCATCCGGTGACCGCGGCCCCGCTGATCGTCCTCGTCGGCCCGATGGGCGTCGGCAAGTCCACCGTCGGACAGCTGCTGGCCGAGCGGCTCGGTGTCGGTTACCGGGACACGGACGAGGACATCGTCACCGGGCAGGGCCGCACCGTCGCCGACATCTTCGTCGACGAGGGCGAGGCGGCCTTCCGGGCCCTGGAGAAGCAGACCGTGCACCGGGCGCTCGCCGAGCACGACGGCGTCCTCGCCCTCGGCGGCGGCGCGATCCTGGACGCGGACACGCGCGGCCTGCTCGCCGCGCAGCGCGTCGTCTACCTCTCGATGGACGTCGAGGAGGCCGTCAAGCGGACCGGCCTGAACGCCGCGCGGCCGCTGCTGGCGGTCAACCCGCGCAGACAGTGGCGCGAGCTGATGGAGGCCCGCCGCCACCTGTACGAGGAGGTCGCCACGGTCGTCGTGGCCACCGATGGGCGTACGCCGGAAGAAGTCACCCGAGCCGCCCTCGACGCACTGGAGTTGAAAGAAGCATGAGCGAGGCAGTCACCCGGATCCAGGTCGGCGGCACCGCGGGATCCGACCCCTACGAGGTCCTGGTGGGGCGTCAGCTCCTGGGCGAGCTCGGCGGTCTGATCGGCCCCAAGGCCAAGAAGGTCGCGGTGATCCACCCCGAGGCCCTCGCCGAGACCGGCGACGCGCTGCGCGCCGACCTCGCCGGGCAGGGCTACGAGGCGATCGCCATCCAGGTGCCCAACGCCGAGGAGGCGAAGACCGCCGAGGTCGCCGCCTACTGCTGGAAGGCGCTCGGCCAGTCCGGCTTCACCCGCACCGACGTGATCGTCGGCGTCGGCGGCGGAGCCAGCACCGACCTGGCCGGATTCGTGGCCGCGACCTGGTTGCGCGGCGTGCGCTGGATCGCCGTCCCCACCACCGTGCTGGCCATGGTGGACGCGGCCGTCGGCGGCAAGACCGGCATCAACACCGCCGAGGGCAAGAACCTCGTCGGCTCCTTCCACCCGCCGGCCGGTGTCCTGTGCGACCTGGCCGCGCTGGACTCCCTCCCGGTCAACGACTACGTCTCCGGGCTCGCCGAGGTCATCAAGGCCGGCTTCATCGCCGACCCGGTGATCCTGGATCTGATCGAGTCCGACCCCCAGGCCGCGCGCACCCCGGCCGGACCGCACACCTCCGAGCTGATCGTGCGTTCGATCAGGGTCAAGGCGGAGGTCGTCTCCGCCGACCTGAAGGAGGCGGGGCTGCGGGAGATCCTGAACTACGGTCACACGCTCGGCCACGCCATCGAGAAGAACGAGCGCTACAAGTGGCGCCACGGCGCCGCGGTCTCGGTCGGCATGCACTTCGCCGCCGAACTGGGCCGTCTCGCGGGCCGCCTGGACGACGCGACCGCCGACCGCCACCGCACCATCCTCGAAGCGGTCGGCCTGCCGCTGCACTACCGCCACGACCAGTGGCCCAAGCTGGTCGAGAACATGAAGGTCGACAAGAAGTCCCGCGGCGACCTGCTGCGCTTCATCGTCCTGGACGGCCTCGCCAAGCCCACCGTCCTGGAGGGCCCCGACCCGGCCGTCCTCCTCGCCGCCTACGGCGAGGTGGGCGAGTAGTACCCCGGCGTACCTTCCGTCCGATTCGCTCTGCGAGGCGGGCACTTCGGACCGCCCCCGGCCGTTCACCAAACGACAGCCGGGGGCGGTACCGTTCGGTAGCAAGCGGGCCCCGTCCCGCTGTCAGCGCCCATCGCCTGTACGAGACGGAGTGGCACCGGATGCAGCACGCAGTGGGTTCTCCGCTGCCGCCGCCCCATCAGCCGGGGCACGGACCGGCCGTCGGCTGGTCCCCGGCCGCACACCACCCGGGCCCGCACCAGGGTTCCGCCCCCGTTCCTCCGCCTGCGCCGGGGTATCCCGTGCAGGCCCCGCCCCCTGTGACGCCCCGGCAGGCCCCACCCCTCGTGGCCCCCCAGCAGGCACCGGCCCCGGGCCCGCACCAGGCTCCGCGTCCGCACCAGGCGGCTCCCGTCGCGCCCGTGCCCGACACCACCGGCCATGTACCGCTGCCGCCCGGCGGCCCCGTGGCCGTACCCAGCGCTCCCCCTGCCACGGCAGCCGCGCCCGACCCCACCACGACCATCCTCGCGGTACTGCTCATCGGCCCCGCGGGCGCCGGCAAGACCAGCGTCGCCAAGTACTGGGCGGACCACCGCCGGGTCCCCACCGCGCACATCAGCCTCGACGACGTCCGCGAATGGGTCCGCTCCGGCTTCGCCGACCCCCAGACCGGGTGGAACGAGCACTCCGAGGCCCAGTACCGCCTCGCCCGCCGCACCTGCGGCTTCTCCGCGCGCAACTTCCTCGCCAACGGGATTTCCTGCATCCTCGACGACGCGGTCTTCCCGGACCGCCCGGTCGTCGGCCTCGGCGGCTGGAAGCGGCACGTCGGCCCCGGCCTGCTCCCGGTCGTCCTCCTGCCGGGCCTGGACATCGTCCTGGAGCGCAACGCCGAACGCAGCGGCAACCGGCGCCTCACCGACGAGGAGGTGGCCCGCATCCACGGCCGGATGGCCGGCTGGTACGGCTCGGGTCTTCCGATCATCGACAACTCCCAACTGGACGTTCCGGAAACCGCCCACCTCCTCGACGAGGTCCTCTCCCGCTCGATAGCCAGCCCACCCAGCTGGTAAGCGCCCGTAGGAGCGCGGGGCTGTATCGATTCGCGGCTCTGCCGCGGGGCGCGAGCAACCCCCACCGGCGTTCAGACGCCATACGACACAAGGCCCCACCCCCATGGGCGCACCCGGCATCCCCCGGCCCCGCCCACTCGGCCCACCCAAGCGGCGCACCCCCGGCGGAGCTCATACGCTCGGTCCATGTCAGAGGTGTACGCGGCCCGCCGGACGCGCCTACGAGAACGCTGCAACGCGGGCGGCAGCGCGGCGGCGCTCGTCTCCCGGCCCGCCAACGTGCGCTATCTCGCGGGCGCGGCCCCGCACGGCGCCGTACTGCTGCTGGGCAGGACCGAGGATCTCCTGGTCTGCTCCGGCCCGCCGGACGACCGGTCGGCACAGGGCCGGCCCGACGAGTCCCTGCCGGTGCGCGTGCTGCCCGGGCCCGGCGGCGACGCGGCCGTCGCGGCCACCGGCCTCGCCGCGGCCCAGGGCACCGAGTCCCTCGCCACGGAGGACCACCACCTCACCGTGGTCCGGCACCGTGCCATGCGCTCGGTCGCGCCCCGGCTGCGCCTGACCGACCTCGGTCAGGCGGTCGAGCAGCTTCGGGTGGTCAAGGACGAGGAGGAGATCTCCTGTCTGCGCATCGGCGCCGAGATCGCCGACCAGGCCCTCGGCGAACTCCTGGAGTCCATCCTGGTCGGCCGCACCGAACGGCACCTCGCGCTGGAACTGGAGCGCCGCCTGGTCGACCACGGCGCCGACGGCCCCGCCTTCCCCACCTCCGTCGGCACGGGCCCGAACTCGGGACGCCGCGGTCACCGGCCCACCGACCGGCGCGTGGAGGAGGGCGACTTCCTCTCCGTGTGCCTGGGCGCGACCTACCGCGGCTACCGCTGCGAGATCGGCCGTACGTTCGTCATCGGCACCTCGCCGGCCGACTGGCAGATCGAGCTGTACGACCTCGTCTTCTCGGCCCAGCGGGCCGGCCGGGAGGCCCTCGCACCCGGCGCCGCCTGCCGCGACGTGGACCGCG
The DNA here is from genome assembly GCF_042744565.1 of Streptomyces sp. NPDC058812. Lineage (NCBI taxonomy): Bacteria > Bacillati > Actinomycetota > Actinomycetes > Kitasatosporales > Streptomycetaceae > Streptomyces > Streptomyces sp. NPDC058812. The sequence continues at coordinate 123,944 of NZ_JBHYOB010000014.1, read as the reverse complement.
CCGCCCGCCAGGCACTGGACTCGGCGGGGTACGCGGAGAACCTTCCGACGCTCACCGGTCACGGTGTCGGACTCGAAATCGACGAGGACCCGCAGTTGGCCCCCGCGGCCATGGGTAAACTGGACGCTTGTGTGCCGGTCACCGTCGAACCGGGGGTTCACCTCCCGGGCCGGGGCGGGGTCCGGATCGATGACACGCTCGTCGTGCGCCCCGAGGCGGACGGCGGACCCGAGCTACTCACCATCACGACCAAGGAGCTGCTCGCGCTCTAGCCTTCGCGCTGTGCGCGGGCCGGCACCGGGGTCGTCCACGTCAGTCCAGTCCAGGAGATTCCGCAACCGTGGCTTCCACGAACGACCTCAAGAACGGCATGGTGCTCAAGCTCGAAGGCGGCCAGCTCTGGTCCGTCGTCGAGTTCCAGCACGTCAAGCCCGGCAAGGGCCCCGCCTTCGTGCGCACCAAGCTCAAGAACGTGCTTTCCGGCAAGGTCGTCGACAAGACCTTCAACGCCGGCGTCAAGGTCGAGACGGCCACTGTCGACAAGCGTGACATGCAGTTCTCGTACATGGACGGCGACTACTTCGTCTTCATGGACATGGAGACCTACGACCAGCTGCACGTCGACCGCAAGGCCGTCGGCGACGCCGCCAACTTCCTGGTGGAGGGCTTCACCGCCACCGTCGCGCAGCACGAGGGCGAGGTGCTCTTCGTCGAGCTGCCCGCCGCCGTCGAGCTCACCATCCAGGAGACCGAGCCGGGCGTCCAGGGCGACCGCTCCACCGGCGGCACCAAGCCCGCCATCCTGGAGACCGGTCACCAGATCAACGTCCCGCTCTTCATCACCACCGGTGAGAAGATCAAGGTCGACACCCGCTCCAGCGACTACCTCGGCCGGGTGAACAGCTAACCGTGGCTGCCCGCAACACGGCCCGCAAGCGCGCCTTCCAGATCCTCTTCGAGGGCGATCAGCGCGGCGCCGACGTCCTGACGGTCCTCGCCGACTGGGTCCGGCATGCCCGGTCCGACACCCGGCAGCCGCCGGTGAGCGAGTACACGATGGAGCTGGTCGAGGGCTACGCCGAGCGCGCGAAGCGCATCGACGAGCTCATCGCCCAGTACTCGGTCGGCTGGACGCTCGACCGCATGCCGGTCGTCGACCGCAACATCCTGCGCCTGGGCGCGTACGAGCTGATCTGGGTCGACGCGACCCCGGACGCCGTCGTCCTGGACGAGATGGTGCAGCTGGCGAAGGAGTTCTCCACGGACGAGTCGCCCGCGTTCGTCAACGGCCTGCTCGGCCGCTTGAAGGACCTCAAGCCCTCGCTGCGTCGCGACGAGAGCTGAGAGAGGCCCCACACCCCGGGAGAGGCCAACCACGCCGGAGGGCCCGCAGCAGGCGCGCTGCGGGCCCTCCGGCGCGTCTGCCCGTACCGCCTGACGCCCGAGGCGCAACCCGAGGCACAGAACCCGAGGCACACAAGAAGCCGCCGGGGTGGCCGGAACCGCTTGGTTCCGGCCACCCCGGCGGCACGTTTCTGCTGAGGCGGCTGCTGCTCAGAGGTCCTCGTGGGACGCCACCGCGCGGCGCGCGTCCGCGTCCAGCACACCCCAGCTGATCAGCTGCTCGGTGAGGACCGAGGGCGACTGGTCGTAAATGACGGCGAGTGTGCGCAGGTCGTCCTGGCGGATCGAGAGCACCTTGCCGTTGTAGTCACCGCGCTGCGACTGGATCGTGGCCGCGTACCGCTGGAGCGGGCCCGCCTTCTCGGCCGGTACCGTGGCCAGCCGCTCCAGGTCCAGGACCAGCTTCGGCGGCGGCTCGGCGGCACCGCCCGGGGTGGTGCCCGGGAGCAGTTCCTGTACGGGAACGCCGTAGAAATCCGCCAGCTCGGCGAGGCGCTGCACGGTCACGGCACGGTCGCCGCGCTCGTACGAACCGACCACGACGGCCTTCCAGCGGCCCTGGGACTTCTCCTCGACACCGTGGAGGGAAAGGCCCTGCTGGGTGCGGATGGCCCGGAGCTTGGCCCCGAGCTGTTTGGCGTATTCGCTGGACATATGGCTCCCCGGACAAGGTGTCGACGCGGCCTGCTGTGTTGCGAGCCGCGCGGCTGGTAACTCACTGTGAGGTTACGCAGCGTTACTCTCCTGCGTCAAGCCGAATGGTCCGCACCGACTCTTCCGTGATATCCGCGATCCGTTACGCCGAACGGGTGGCGCGGGTGCGGCAAAAGGGTGACGGGAGAGTGTCAGGGGGGTCGGCAGGACGACTCTGTGAGCCTGATACCGTAGGTGGCGCATATCCGACGTCCTTTAAGGTCCGTCCCGTGAGGCGGAGAAGGAGGTCCGTTTCTTATGGACAAGCAGCAAGAAGCCCGGCCCGTTCTCGAAGGGCCCGACATCGCGCGGGTCCTGACGCGCATCGCCCACGAGATCGTCGAACGCGCCAAGGGCGCCGACGACGTGGTGCTCCTCGGCATTCCGACCCGTGGCGTCTTCCTCGCCCGGCGGCTCGCCGACAAGCTCGAGCAGATCACCGAGCGCAAGATTCCGGTCGGCTCGCTCGACATCACCATGTACCGCGACGACCTGCGCATGCACCCGCCGCGAGCGCTGGCCCGCACCGAGATCCCCGGCGACGGCATCGACGGCCGCCTGGTCGTCCTCGTCGACGACGTGCTCTTCTCCGGCCGCACCATCCGCGCCGCCCTCGACGCGCTGAACGACATCGGCCGTCCGCGCGCGGTGCAGCTCGCCGTCCTCGTCGACCGCGGCCACCGCGAACTGCCCATCCGCGCCGACTACGTCGGCAAGAACCTCCCCACGTCGCTGCGGGAGACGGTCAAGGTCCAGCTCGCCGAGGAGGACGGTCGCGACACCGTGCTGCTCGGTGCCAAGCCGGCCACCCCGGGCGCCCACCCCTAGCACCTCGCGTACGCGTCCAGCCGTGCCGTACGCCCGCTCGGTGCGCCCGCACGCGTACCCGGCCGCCCGAATTATCCCGCTCTTCCGCATGAATCGCCTTACGGAGCCTCACAGATGCAGCGTCATCTCATCTCGGCCGCCGACCTCACCCGCGACGACGCCATCCTGATCCTCGACACCGCCGAGGAGATGGCCCGGGTCGCCGACCGGCCGATCAAGAAACTGCCGACCCTGCGCGGCCGTACCGTCGTCAACCTCTTCTTCGAGGACTCCACCCGGACCCGGATCTCCTTCGAGGCCGCCGAGAAGCGCCTGTCCGCGGACGTCATCAACTTCACCGCCAAGGGCTCCAGCGTCTCCAAGGGCGAGTCCCTCAAGGACACCGCCCAGACGCTGGAGGCCATGGGCGTCGACGCGGTCGTCATCCGGCACAGCGCCTCCGGCGCCCCGTACCGCCTGGCCACCTCCGGCTGGATCGACGCCCACGTGATCAACGCCGGCGACGGCACCCACCAGCACCCCACCCAGGCTCTGCTGGACGCCTTCACCATGCGCCGCCGCCTGATCGGCCCCGACGCCGGACTCGGCAAGGACCTGGACGGACGCCGGATCACCCTCGTCGGCGACATCCTGCACAGCCGGGTCGCCCGCTCCAACGTCGACCTGCTGCACACCCTCGGCGCCGAGGTCACCCTCGTCGCCCCGCCCACCCTGCTGCCGGTCGGCGTCGAGACCTGGCCGTGCGAGGTCTCCTACGACCTCGACTCGACGCTGACCAAGTCCGACGCGGTGATGCTGCTGCGCGTCCAGCGCGAGCGCATGAACGCCGCGTTCTTCCCGACCGAGCGCGAGTACTCCCGCCGCTACGGCCTCGACGGCGACCGCATGGCGCGGATGCCCGACCACGCCATCGTGATGCACCCCGGCCCGATGGTCCGCGGTATGGAGATCACGGCGGAGGTCGCCGACTCCGACCGCTGCACCGTCGTCGAGCAGGTCACCAACGGCGTCTCCATCCGGATGGCCGTCCTGTACCTGCTGCTCGGCGGCAACGAACCCGCCGTCACCCACGCCCGCACCACCGAGGAGAAGTAAAGAAGATGAGCAAGACCCTGATCCGCGGTGCGAAGGTGCTCGGCGGCGAGCCGCAGGACGTGCTGATCGACGGCGGGACCGTCGCAGAGGTGGGCACCGGGCTGAGTGCCGAGGGCGCCGAGGTGGTCGAGGCCGACGGCAAGGTGCTGCTGCCCGGCCTGGTCGACCTCCACACCCACCTGCGCGAACCCGGCCGCGAGGACTCCGAGACCGTCCTCACCGGCACCCGCGCCGCGGCGAGCGGCGGCTACACCAACGTCTTCGCCATGGCCAACACCTTCCCGGTCGCCGACACCGCCGGCGTCGTCGAGCAGGTCTGGCGGCTCGGCAAGGAGTCCGGCTACTGCGACGTGCAGCCCATCGGCGCCGTCACGGTCGGCCTGGAGGGCGTCAAGCTCGCCGAGCTGGGCGCCATGCACGAGTCCGCGGCCGGCGTCACCGTCTTCTCCGACGACGGCAAGTGCGTCCACGACGCGGTGATCATGCGCCGCGCCCTGGAGTATGTGAAGGCCTTCAACGGCGTCGTCGCCCAGCACGCCCAGGAGCCTCGGCTCACCGAGGGCGCGCAGATGAACGAGGGCGTCGTCTCCGCCGAGCTGGGCCTCGGCGGCTGGCCCGCCGTCGCCGAGGAGTCGGTCATCGCGCGGGACGTGCTGCTCGCCGAGCACGTCGGCTCCCGGGTCCACATCTGCCACCTGTCGACGGCCGGGTCTGTCGAGATCGTCCGCTGGGCCAAGTCCCGCGGCATCGACGTCACCGCCGAGGTCACCCCGCACCACCTGCTCCTCACCGACGAGCTGGTCCGGTCGTACGACCCGGTCTACAAGGTCAACCCGCCGCTGCGCACCGAGCGCGACGTCATGGCCCTGCGCGAGGCGCTCGCCGACGGCACCATCGACATCGTCGCCACCGACCACGCCCCGCACCCGCACGAGGACAAGGACTGCGAGTGGGCCGCCGCCGCCATGGGCATGGTCGGCCTGGAGACCGCGCTGTCGGTGGTCCAGGAGACCATGGTGGACACGGGCCTGCTGGACTGGACCGGCGTCGCCGACCGCATGTCCTTCAAGCCCGCGCAGATCGGACAGGCCACCGGGCACGGCCGTCCCGTCTCGGCTGGTGAGCCCGCCAACCTCACCCTCGTCGACACGGCATACCGTGGCCAGGTGGACCCCGCGGGCTTCGCCTCGCGCAGCCGCAACACCCCGTACGAGGGTCGCGAGCTGCCGGGCCGTGTGACGCACACGTGGCTGCGGGGCAAGGCCACGCTCGTCGACGGGAAGCTCACGTGACACCTGTAATCCTGCTGGCCGCCGAGAAGGAATCGGCGGAAGTGACCGACTGGGCCGCCCGCGTCGGCTGGGTCGTCGGCCTCGCCCTGTTCGTCGCGCTCGTCTACTGGCTGATGCGCGAGGGCTGGAAGTGGCGCAGCACCCTCCAGGGCGACCTCCCTGAGCTGCCCGGCGCGCCGGACACGCCCGGTCCGGCGAAACTGACCCTGAGCGGCCGCTACCACGGCTCCACCACCGCCGGGCAGTGGCTGGACCGCATCGTGGCGCACGGCCTGGGCACCCGCAGCCGGGTCGAGCTGACGCTGACGGAGGCGGGACTGGACGTCGTACGCCCCGGCGCGAACGACTTCTTCGTCCCCGTCGCCGCACTGCGCGAGGCCCGGCTCGACAAGGGCATCGCCGGCAAGGTCCTCACCGAGGGCGGCCTGCTGGTCGTCACCTGGGCGCACGGCGACAAGATGATCGACTCCGGCTTCCGCTCCGACCACGCGGCCGAGCACAACGAGTGGGTCGAAACCCTGAACGACATGATCAACAAGACGGAAACGGAAGGCGCGCGATGACGACCTCCACCAGGGGAGCCGGCAAGGCTCCCGCCGTACTCGTCCTGGAGGACGGCCGGATCTTCCGCGGCCGTGCCTACGGGGCCGTGGGGGCCACGTTCGGCGAAGCCGTGTTCTCCACCGGCATGACCGGCTACCAGGAAACCCTCACCGACCCGTCGTACCACCGCCAGGTCGTCGTCATGACGGCGCCGCACGTGGGCAACACCGGCGTCAACGACGAGGACATGGAGTCCAAGAGGATCTGGGTCTCCGGCTACGTCGTGCGCGACCCCGCGCGCGTGCCCTCCAACTGGCGCTCCACGCGCTCGCTGGACCAGGAGCTGGCCGCCCAGGGCGTCGTCGGCGTCTCGGGCATCGACACCCGCGCCCTCACCCGCCACCTGCGCGAGCGCGGCGCCATGCGCGTCGGCATCTTCAGCGGTGACGCGATCCAGGACGACGCCGCACTGCTGGCGCGCGTCCAGGAAGCCCCCGAGATGACCGGCGCCGACCTCTCCGCCGAGGTCGCCACCACCGAGGCGTACGTCGTCCCGGCGATCGGCGAGAAGAAGTTCACCGTCGCCGCCGTCGACCTCGGCATCAAGGGCATGACCCCGCACCGCATGGCCGAGCGCGGCATCGAGGTGCACGTCCTGCCCGCCACGACCACCGTCGAGGACATCTACGCCGTCAACCCCGACGGTGTGTTCTTCTCCAACGGCCCCGGCGACCCCGCCACCGCCGACCACCCCGTCTCCGTGATGCGGGGCGTCCTGGAGCGCGGCACCCCACTGTTCGGCATCTGCTTCGGCAACCAGATCCTGGGTCGCGCGCTCGGCTTCGGCACCTTCAAGCTGAAGTACGGCCACCGCGGCATCAACCAGCCGGTGCAGGACCGTACGACCGGCAAGGTCGAGGTCACCGCGCACAACCACGGCTTCGCCGTCGACGCCCCGCTCGACAAGGTCTCCGACACCCCCTACGGCCGCGCCGAGGTCTCCCACGTCTGCCTCAACGACAACGTGGTGGAGGGCCTCCAGCTCCTCGACAAGCCGGCCTTCAGCGTCCAGTACCACCCCGAAGCGGCAGCCGGCCCGCACGACGCCGCCTACCTGTTCGACCGCTTCGTTTCCCTGATGGAGGGCCAGCGTGCCTAAGCGCACCGATATCCAGTCCGTCCTGGTCATCGGCTCCGGCCCGATCGTCATCGGCCAGGCCGCCGAGTTCGACTACTCCGGCACCCAGGCGTGCCGCGTGCTCAAGGCCGAGGGCCTGCGCGTCGTCCTGGTGAACTCCAACCCGGCGACGATCATGACCGACCCGGAGATCGCCGACGCCACCTACGTCGAGCCGATCACCCCCGAGTTCGTCGAGAAGATCATCGCCAAGGAGCGGCCCGACGCGCTCCTGCCCACCCTGGGCGGCCAGACGGCCCTGAACACCGCCATCTCGCTGCACGGCAACGGCGTCCTGGAGAAGTACGGCGTCGAGCTGATCGGCGCCAATGTGGAGGCCATCAACAAGGGCGAGGACCGCGACCTGTTCAAGGACGTCGTGGAGGAGGTCCGCAAGAAGATCGGCCACGGCGAGTCCGCCCGCTCCTACATCTGCCACTCCATGGACGACGTCCTCAAGGGCGTCGAGGAGCTGGGCGGCTACCCGGTCGTCGTCCGCCCCTCCTTCACCATGGGCGGCGCCGGCTCCGGCTTCGCCCACGACGAGGAGGAACTGCGCCGCATCGCCGGGCAGGGCCTCACCCTCTCGCCGACCACCGAGGTGCTCCTGGAGGAGTCCATCCTCGGCTGGAAGGAGTACGAGCTGGAGCTGATGCGCGACAAGAACGACAACGTCGTGGTCGTCTGCTCCATCGAGAACTTCGACCCCATGGGCGTCCACACCGGCGACTCGATCACCGTCGCGCCCGCCATGACGCTGACCGACCGCGAGTACCAGGTGCTCCGTGACGTCGGCATCGCGATCATCCGCGAGGTCGGCGTCGACACCGGCGGCTGCAACATCCAGTTCGCGGTGAACCCCGCGGACGGCCGCGTGATCGTCATCGAGATGAATCCGCGCGTGTCGCGTTCCTCGGCGCTCGCCTCCAAGGCGACCGGCTTCCCGATCGCCAAGATCGCGGCCAAGCTCGCCGTCGGCTACACGCTGGACGAGATCCCGAACGACATCACGCGGGAGACCCCGGCCTCCTTCGAGCCGACCCTCGACTACGTGGTCGTCAAGGCTCCGCGCTTCGCCTTCGAGAAGTTCCCGAGCGCGGACTCCACGCTGACCACCACCATGAAGTCGGTCGGCGAGGCCATGGCCATCGGCCGCAACTTCACCGAGGCCTTCCAGAAGGCGCTGCGCTCGCTGGAGAAGAAGGGCAGCCAGTTCACGTTCGTCGGCGAGCCCGGCGACAAGGCGGAGCTGCTGCGCGAGGCCGTCCGGCCGACCGACGGCCGGATCAACGCCGTCATGCAGGCCATCCGCGCGGGCGCCACGCCCGAGGAGGTCTTCGAGTACACGAAGATCGACCCCTGGTTCGTCGACCAGCTCTTCCTCATCAAGGAGATCGCCGACGAGCTGGCCGAGGCGCCCGAGCTGACCGTCGACCTGCTGGCCGAGGCCAAGCGGCACGGCTTCTCCGACCAGCAGATCGGCGAGATCCGCGGCCTGCGCGAGGACGTCGTCCGCGAGGTCCGGCACGCGCTCGGCATCCGGCCGGTCTACAAGACGGTCGACACCTGCGCCGCCGAGTTCGCCGCGAAGACGCCGTACTTCTACTCCTCCTACGACGAGGAGACCGAGGTCGCGCGGCGCGAGAAGCCGGCCGTCATCATCCTGGGCTCGGGACCGAACCGCATCGGCCAGGGCATCGAGTTCGACTACTCCTGCGTCCACGCCTCCTTCGCGCTCAGCGACGCCGGCTACGAGACCGTGATGGTCAACTGCAACCCGGAGACCGTCTCCACCGACTACGACACCTCCGACCGGCTGTACTTCGAGCCGCTCACCCTGGAGGACGTCCTGGAGATCGTCCACGCGGAGCAGCAGGCCGGCCCGATCGCGGGCGTGGTCGTCCAGCTCGGCGGCCAGACCCCACTGGGCCTGTCGCAGGCGCTCAAGGACAACGGCGTGCCGGTCGTCGGCACCCCGCCCGAGGCCATCCACGCCGCCGAGGACCGGGGCGCCTTCGGCCGCGTCCTGGCCGAGGCGGGCCTGCCCGCCCCCAAGCACGGCACCGCCACCACCTTCGCCGGCGCCAAGGCCATCGCCGACGAGATCGGCTACCCGGTCCTGGTGCGGCCCTCCTACGTCCTCGGCGGACGCGGCATGGAGATCGTCTACGACGAGACCCGCCTGGAGGCCTACATCGCCGAGTCGACCGAGATCAGCCCGTCCCGCCCGGTCCTGGTCGACCGGTTCCTGGACGACGCGATCGAGATCGACGTCGACGCCCTGTACGACGGCGAGGAGCTGTACCTCGGCGGCGTCATGGAGCACATCGAGGAGGCCGGCATCCACTCCGGCGACTCGGCGTGCGCCCTGCCCCCGATCACGCTCGGCGGCTTCGACATCAAGCGGCTGCGCGCCTCGACCGAGGGCATCGCCAAGGGCGTCGGCGTGCGCGGCCTGATCAACATCCAGTTCGCGCTGGCGGGCGACATCCTCTACGTCCTGGAGGCCAACCCGCGCGCCTCGCGCACCGTCCCCTTCACCTCGAAGGCGACCGCGGTGCCGCTGGCCAAGGCCGCCGCCCGCATCTCGCTCGGCGCGACCATCGCCGAGCTGCGCGCCGAGGGCCTGCTCCCGGCCACCGGCGACGGCGGCGAGCTGCCGCTGGACGCGCCGATCTCCGTCAAGGAGGCCGTGATGCCGTGGTCCCGCTTCCGGGACATCCACGGCCGCGGTGTCGACACGGTCCTCGGCCCGGAGATGCGCTCCACCGGCGAGGTCATGGGCATCGACTCCGTCTTCGGCACGGCGTACGCCAAGTCGCAGGCGGGCGCGTACGGGCCGCTGCCGACCAAGGGACGGGCGTTCATCTCGGTCGCCAACCGCGACAAGCGTTCGATGATCTTCCCGGCCCGCGAGCTGGTCGCCCACGGCTTCGAGCTGCTCGCCACCTCCGGCACCGCCGAGGTGCTCAGGCGCAACGGCATCAACGCCACGGTCGTGCGCAAGCAGTCCGAGGGCACCGGCCCGAACGGTGAGAAGACCATCGTCCAGCTCATCCACGACGGCGGGGTCGACCTCATCGTCAACACCCCGTACGGCACCGGCGGCCGTCTCGACGGCTACGACATCCGTACGGCGGCGGTGGCCCGCTCCGTGCCGTGCCTGACGACGGTCCAGGCGCTCGCCGCGGCGGTCCAGGGCATCGACGCCCTGGGCCGCGGCGACGTGGGAGTGCGCTCACTCCAGGAACACGCGGAGTTCCTGACCGCGGCCCGCGACTAGGGCCTGTCTGGCAATTCGCGTCGTCGCCCGAAGGGCGGCCTCGCGGCGTCGGGTGCGTGCTCTGGGGGTCCCCCCGGCCGGAGGCTGGGGGAGTGCCGGGCGTAGAGCCTCGTACTGGATGTACTTGGCTCTGCGCCCGGTGCGGCGAGAGTGCGTGCGTGGCGTCGCGAGGCAGGCGGGAACTGTCAGACAGGCCCAAGGGGGTGTTGTTTGGATCAGGCCGGCTCCAGGCAACGCCGCGGACGGGCGTGCCAGGCCCCGCGACCCCGGCAAGATCCAAACGACGCCCCCTAGCAGCCCCGAGGGGGACACCGGAAACGGTGTCCCCCTCTTCATGAGCCCTTCATGAGGCTTCACGAGGACACCATGTACAAGATCTTCTTCAAGCTCTTCTTCTCCCGCATGGACCCGGAGCAGGCCCACCACCTGGCCTTCCGCTGGATCCGCCTCGCCGTCCGCGTTCCCGTCCTGCGCACCTTCGTCGCGGCCGTGTTGGCGCCCCGCTTCAAGGAGCTGCGCACCGAGGCTCTCGGCCTGCGTATGCACGGGCCCTTCGGCCTCGCCGCCGGTTTCGACAAGAACGCGGTCGCCATCGACGGCATGGCGATGCTCGGCTTCGACCACGTCGAGATCGGCACCGTGACGGGGGAGCCGCAGCCCGGCAACCCCAAGAAGCGGCTGTTCCGGCTGGTGGCCGACCGCGCCCTGATCAACCGCATGGGCTTCAACAACGACGGCTCACTGGCCGTCGCCGCCCGCCTGGCCTCCCGCACGCCCGTCTTGCGGACCGTCGTCGGCGTCAACATCGGCAAGACGAAGGTCGTCCCGGAGGAGGAGGCCGTCGGCGACTACGTGAAGTCCGCCGAGCGGCTCGCTCCGCACGCTGATTACCTGGTCGTCAACGTCTCCTCCCCGAACACGCCCGGGCTGCGCGACCTCCAGGCGGTGGACCACCTGCGTCCGCTCCTGAGCGCCGTCCGCGAGGCCGCCGACCGCGCCGTCACCGCGCGGCGCGTACCGCTTCTGGTCAAGATCGCGCCCGACCTCGCCGACGAGGACGTCGACGCGGTCGCCGACCTGGCCGTGGAGCTGGGCCTGGACGGGATCATCGCCACCAACACCACCATCGCGCGCGAGGGACTCGGCCTCACGTCCTCGCCGGTGCTCGTCCGGGAGACCGGCGGCCTGTCCGGCGCACCGCTCAAGGAGCGCTCCCTGGAGGTGCTGCGCCGCCTCTACGCGCGCGTGGGCGACCGGATCACCCTGGTGGGCGTCGGTGGCGTCGAGACCGCCGAGGACGCCTGGCAGCGCATCCTGGCCGGGGCCACGCTGGTCCAGGGCTACAGCGCGTTCATCTACGAGGGCCCCTTCTGGGGCCGCACCATCCACAAGGGACTCGCCGCGCGCCTGCGGCAGAGCCCGTACGCGACCCTCGCCGACGCGGTCGGCGCCGACGTCAGGAAGAACGCATGACGGTACTCGAACCCTTCGGCGCCCGGCTGCGCCGCGCGATGGACGAGCGCGGGCCGCTGTGCGTCGGCATCGACCCGCACGCCTCCCTGCTCGCCGAGTGGGGTCTGAACGACGACGTGGCCGGTCTGGAGCGCTTCAGCCGCACCGTCGTGGAGGCGGTGGCCGGCCGGGTCGCCGTGCTCAAGCCGCAGAGCGCCTTCTTCGAGCGCTTCGGTTCGCGCGGCGTCGCCGTACTGGAGAAGTCGGTCGAGCAGGCGCGGGCGGCCGGCGCCCTGGTCGTCATGGACGCCAAGCGCGGCGACATCGGCTCGACCATGGCCGCGTACGCCGAGGCGTTCCTGCGCAAGGACGCCCCGCTGTTCTCGGACGCGCTGACCGTCTCGCCGTACCTCGGCTACGGGTCCCTGAAGCCGGCCGTCGACATGGCGCGCGAGAGCGGTGCGGGCCTGTTCGTGCTGGCGCTGACCTCCAACCCGGAGGGCGGCGAGGTCCAGCACGCGGTCCGGGCCGACGGGCGGAGCGTCGGGGCGACGGTGCTGGCGCACCTGGCCGCCGAGAACGCCGGGGAGGAGCCCCTCGGGTCCTTCGGCGCGGTGGTCGGCGCCACCCTCGGCGACCTGTCATCGTACGACCTGGGCATCAACGGCCCGCTCCTCGCGCCCGGCATCGGCGCCCAGGGAGCCACCCCCGCGGATCTGCCGCGGGTCTTCGGCGCCGCGGTGCGCAACGTCGTTCCGAACGTCAGCCGGGGTGTTCTGCGTCACGGTCCCGATGTGGCCGCGTTGCGGAAGGCCGCGGACCGTTTCGCGGCGGAGATCAGGACCGCGGTCACGGCGTCCTGACTCTGGATACATCCTCAAATCCGAGGCAATATGTCTTAAATGTCCGTCCTGACGGAGGCTGACCAGGACTTTTCCGCTGTTCTCGCTGACTCCGGCGGACTTGACCGCTAGTCTCCGACGAGAGTCCGCGGGCAAGCGTGTTGCTCGTGGCTCCCCAGGTGTGGGGCGACTAGGTTCCTCACCGGTCCGTATCCGACAGTTCGACATCCGAGGTGACGTAGGCGTGGCTCTTCCGCCCCTTACCCCTGAACAGCGCGCAGCCGCGCTCGAAAAGGCCGCCGCGGCTCGCCGGGAGCGGGCCGAGGTCAAGAATCGACTCAAGCACTCCGGCGCCTCCCTCCACGAGGTCATCAAGCAGGGCCAGGAGAACGACGTCATCGGCAAGATGAAGGTCTCCGCCCTCCTCGAGTCCCTGCCGGGCGTGGGCAAGGTCCGCGCCAAGCAGATCATGGAGCGACTGGGCATCTCCGAGAGCCGCCGCGTGCGTGGACTCGGTTCCAACCAGATCGCCTCCCTGGAGCGCGAGTTCGGCAGCACCGGCAGCTGAGTCCGGACCACTCCGGGATTGCTGGAATAATCGCTGCATGGCTGCAACACCCCGGGGGACGTCCCCCGTACCCCCGGACGCACGTCCGCGGCTGACCGTGCTCTCCGGCCCCTCGGGGGTCGGCAAGAGCACGGTCGTCGCCCATATGCGCAAGGAACACCCCGAGGTCTGGCTGTCGGTCTCGGCGACGACCCGCAGGCCCCGCCCCGGCGAGCAGCACGGTGTCCACTACTTCTTCGTCACCGACGAGGAGATGGACAAGCTGATCGCCAACGGTGAGCTGCTGGAGTGGGCCGAGTTCGCCGGCAACCGCTACGGCACACCGCGTGCGGCCGTACTGGAGCGCCTGGAGGCCGGTGAGCCGGTGCTCCTGGAGATCGACCTCCAGGGCGCGCGGCAGGTCCGCGGGTCCATGCCCGAGGCCCAGCTGGTGTTCCTGGCCCCGCCCTCCTGGGAGGAGCTGGTGCGCAGGCTCACCGGCCGGGGCACCGAGCCGCCGGAAGTGATCGAGCGCCGCCTCACCGCGGCCAAGGTCGAGCTGGCGGCCGAGCCGGAGTTCGACCAGACCCTGGTCAACACCTCCGTCGAGGACGTGGCGCGCGAGCTGCTAGCCTTGACGAACGTCGTGTGATCGCTACTGGTCACCCTGCGATTGTCCCGACTGAATCTTTCCCATCCATCGGAAGGTAGAGCGTGTCCTCTTCCATCTCCGCGCCCGAGGGCATCATCAACCCGCCGATCGACGAGCTCCTCGAGGCCACGGACTCGAAGTACAGCCTCGTGATCTACGCGGCCAAGCGGGCCCGCCAGATCAACGCGTACTACTCGCAGCTCGGTGAGGGCCTCCTCGAGTACGTCGGTCCCCTCGTGGACACCCACGTCCACGAGAAGCCGCTCTCGATCGCCCTGCGCGAGATCAACGCGGGGCTGCTGACCTCCGAGGCCATCGAGGGTCCGGCGCAGTAACACCGGCGGTATTATTTTCAGCCTCACGCTGACTTTTCCACAGGCCCGGCAGTCCGACTGTCGGGCCTGTGGTGTGTGATGGGTCGTACGCGACATCCGAGCCGGGGAGACGGGGAGAGACGGTGGACAAGCCCAAGGTCGTTCTGGGGGTCAGCGGCGGCATCGCCGCGTACAAGGCCTGTGAGCTGCTGCGCAGGTTCACGGAGTCGGGGCACGAGGTCCGGGTCGTCCCCACCGCGTCCGCGCTGCACTTCGTCGGCGCCGCCACCTGGTCCGCGCTGTCCGGCAATCCCGTGTCGACCGAGGTGTGGGACGACGTCCACCAGGTCCCGCACGTGCGCATCGGCCAGCACGCCGACCTGGTCGTCGTCGCCCCGGCCACCGCCGACATGCTCGCCAAGGCCGCCCACGGCCTCGCCGACGACCTCCTCACCAACACACTGCTCACGGCCCGCTGCCCGGTCGTCTTCGCCCCCGCCATGCACACCGAGATGTGGGAGCACCCGGCCACCCAGGAGAACGTGGCGACGCTGCGCCGGCGCGGCGCCCTCGTGATCGAACCGGCCGTCGGCCGCCTCACCGGCGTCGACACCGGCAAGGGACGGCTGCCCGACCCGGGCGAGATCTTCGAGGTCTGCCGCCGGGTGCTCGCCCGCGGCGTGCGCGAGCCGGACCTCGCCGGACGGCACGTCGTCGTCAGCGCCGGCGGCACCCGGGAGCCCCTCGACCCGGTCCGCTTCCTCGGCAACCGCTCCTCCGGCAAGCAGGGCTACGCCCTCGCCCGCACCGCCGCCGCCCGGGGCGCCCGCGTCACGCTGGTCGCGGCCAACCCGTCGCTGCCGGACCCGGCGGGCGTCGACGTGGTCCCGGTGGGCACGGCCGTGGAGCTGCGCGAGGCGATGCTGCGCGCCGCGGCGGACGCCGACGCCGTCGTCATGGCCGCGGCGGTCGCGGACTTCCGCCCGGCGACGTACGCCGCCGGGAAGATCAAGAAGAAGGACGACCAGGAACCCGCGCCGATCACCCTGGTGCGCAACCCGGACATCCTCGCGGAGATCTCCACGGACCGGGCCCGCTCCGGGCAGGTGGTCGTCGGCTTCGCGGCCGAGACCGACGACGTACTCGCCAACGGCCGGGCGAAGCTGAAGCGCAAGGGCTGCGACCTCCTCGTGGTCAACGAGGTGGGGGAGCGCAAGACCTTCGGGTCCGAGGAGAACGAGGCCGTGGTCCTCGGCGCCGACGGCAGCGAGACCCCGGTGGCGCACGGCCCCAAGGAAGCCCTGGCCGAAACGGTGTGGGACCTCGTGGCCGAACGGCTCGGCTGAACGACTCATTCACGCCACCCGGCTCGCGAACCCCGCGCATTCGAGCGTGGCGGCCCTGGCCAAGGGTGCTGCGTTCCAGGCAGAATGCCCGTGCCGCAGGTCACAGCCCTTCCGAGAGGCGAGACGGGTGGGCCCGTGGTGGAGTGCGACCGATAAACTGTTCTCGGACGTCGCCGGGTGCAGCTCCCCGTGCCGTCCACCAATGATCAGCCAGCAGCCGCTGCAACCCCAGGGAGCGTTGTGTCCCGTCGCCTGTTCACCTCGGAGTCCGTGACCGAAGGTCACCCCGACAAGATCGCTGACCAGATCAGCGACACGATTCTCGACGCGCTTCTGCGTGAGGACCCGACCTCTCGGGTCGCCGTCGAAACCCTGATCACCACCGGTCTGGTGCACGTGGCCGGAGAGGTCACCACCAAGGCCTACGCGGACATCGCCAACCTCGTCCGCGGCAAGATCCTGGAGATCGGTTACGACTCCTCGAAGAAGGGCTTCGACGGCGCCTCCTGCGGTGTCTCGGTCTCCATCGGCGCCCAGTCGCCGGACATCGCGCAGGGCGTCGACACGGCCTACGAGAACCGCGTCGAGGGCGATGAGGACGAGCTGGACCGGCAGGGCGCCGGTGACCAGGGCCTCATGTTCGGCTACGCGTCCGACGAGACGCCGACCCTGATGCCGCTCCCGGTCTTCCTGGCGCACCGCCTGTCCAAGCGCCTGTCCGAGGTCCGCAAGAACGGCACGATCCCCTACCTGCGCCCGGACGGCAAGACGCAGGTCACCATCGAGTACGACGGCGACAAGGCCGTCCGTCTCGACACGGTCGTCGTCTCCTCCCAGCACGCGAGCGACATCGACCTGGAGTCCCTGCTGGCTCCCGACATCAAGGAATTCGTCGTCGAGCCGGAGCTGAAGGCGCTGCTCGACGACGGCATCAAGCTCGACACGGAGAACTACCGCCTCCTGGTCAACCCGACCGGCCGCTTCGAGATCGGCGGCCCGATGGGCGACGCCGGCCTGACCGGCCGCAAGATCATCATCGACACCTACGGCGGCATGGCCCGCCACGGCGGCGGCGCCTTCTCCGGCAAGGACCCGTCCAAGGTCGACCGCTCCGCCGCGTACGCGATGCGCTGGGTCGCCAAGAACGTCGTCGCCGCGGGCCTCGCCGCCCGCTGCGAGGTCCAGGTCG
Source organism: Streptomyces sp. NPDC058812 (assembly GCF_042744565.1). Classification (NCBI taxonomy): domain Bacteria; kingdom Bacillati; phylum Actinomycetota; class Actinomycetes; order Kitasatosporales; family Streptomycetaceae; genus Streptomyces; species Streptomyces sp. NPDC058812. The sequence goes on along the minus strand of NZ_JBHYOB010000014.1, from coordinate 107,287 downwards.
CCTACGCCATCGGCAAGGCCGAGCCGGTCGGTCTCTTCGTGGAGACCTTCGGCACCGCCAAGATCGACACCGAGAAGATCGAGAAGGCGATCGACGAGGTCTTCGACCTCCGTCCGGCCGCCATCATCCGTGACCTCGACCTGCTCCGCCCGATCTACGCCCAGACCGCGGCGTACGGCCACTTCGGCCGCGAGCTTCCCGACTTCACCTGGGAGCGCACGGACCGCGTGGAGGCGCTGCGGCAGGCAGCGGGTCTGTAAGGCGCCCGACGCGCCCCGCCCGACGGCACGTCGCGAGGCCCGGTGTCCCCGGTGGGGACGCCGGGCCTCGGTGTGTCCGCGCGTGTGCAGGGGCGGGCACGTGGCGCAGCGGTGCGCGTCCGGGCACCGTCGTTTGTCAGTGGCCTTTGGTAGGAATGCAGGCGTGAGCAGCGAGAACGAACCGGCGGGCGGCGGCGCTCAGGACGCGCCGCCCGAGCAGCTCGCGCTCATCCGGGCGAGCGTGCGCGAGGCGAAGGCGCCGCGGGCCAAGCCGCGGACCTGGCGCGGAGCCGCGCTCGCCAGGGAACTGCCGGTCGCCCGGGTCCTCGTCGACAAGGGCGTACTCCACCTCGACCGGTACTTCGACTACGCCGTGCCCGAGGAACTCGACGCCGACGCCCAGCCCGGGGTGCGGGTGCGGGTGCGGTTCGGCGCCGGGCGGCACCGGGTGCGGGACGGGCGGCGTGAGGGCGGGGGGCTCGTCGACGGCTTCCTGATCGAGCGGCTCGCCGAGTCCGAGTACTCGGGTCCCCTCGCCGCGCTGGCCCAGGTCGTCTCGCCCGAGCGGGTGCTCGACGAGGAGCTGCTCGGACTCGCGCGGGCGGTCGCCGACCGGTACGCGGGCAGCCTCGCCGACGTGCTGCAGCTCGCCGTACCGCCGCGCAACGCGCGCGCCGAGAAGCGGACGTCACCCGATCCGATGCCCCCGCCGCCGGTGCCCGAGCCGGGGCCCTGGACGCGGTATGAGCAGGGGGCCGCGTTCGTGGCGGCCCTCGCCTCGGGGGGTGCGCCGCGCGCGGTGTGGAACGCGTTGCCCGGTCCGCAGTGGAGCGAGGAGCTGGCGCGGGCGGTGGCGGCGACGCTGGCCTCCGGCCGGGGCGCGCTCGTCGTCCTGTCGGACGGGAGGGCCGTCGCCCGCGCCGACGCCGCGCTGACCGCCCTGCTGGGCGAGGGACGGCACGCGGTGCTCACCGCCGACGCCGGACCCGAGAAGCGGTACGCGCAGTGGCTCGCGGTGCGCCGAGGGGCGGTGCGGGCCGTCGTCGGGACCCGTGCCGCGATGTTCGCGCCGGTGCGGGACCTGGGGCTGGTCGCCCTGTGGGACGACGGCGACGACAGCCACAGCGAGCCGCACGCTCCGCAGCCGCACGCGCGCGAGGTGCTGCTGCTGCGCGCCGCCCAGGACAGGTGCGCCTTCCTGCTGGGCGGCTGGAACTGCACCGTGGAAGCCGCCCAGCTCGTGGAGACCGGCTGGGCCCGGCCACTGGTCGCCGCGCGGGAGCAGGTGCGGGCCGCCGCCCCGCTGGTGCGGACGGTGGGGGACCAGGACCTCGCCCGGGACGAGGCCGCCCGCGCCGCACGGCTGCCGACCCTCGCCTGGCAGGCCGTCAGGGACGGGCTGCGGCACGGACCGGTGCTCGTACAGGTGCCCCGGCGGGGCTACGTACCACGGATGGCGTGCGCCGCGTGCCGGACGCCCGCCCGATGCCGGCACTGCTCGGGGCCGCTGGAGGGGCAGGAGTCCGGGGCCGCGCTGCGGTGCGGCTGGTGCGGACGCGAGGAGGGCGGGTGGCACTGCCCGGAGTGCGGGGCGTTCCGGTTGCGCGCCCAGATCGTGGGGGCCCGCCGCACCGCCGAGGAACTGGGGCGGGCGTTCCCGGCGGTGCCGGTGCGCACCTCGGGGCGCGAGCATGTGCTGGACACCGTGCCGGAGACGCCCGCGCTGGTGGTGAGCACCCCGGGCGCCGAACCCGTCGCCGAGGGCGGCTACGCGGCGGCCCTGCTGCTCGACGGCTGGGCGATGCTCGGGCGGCCGGACCTGCGCGCCGGTGAGGACGCGCTGCGGCGCTGGCTGGCCGCCTCCGCGCTGGTGCGCCCGCAGAGCGCCGGGGGCACCGTCGTCGCGGTCGCCGAGCCGACCCTGCGGCCGGTGCAGGCGCTGGTGCGCTGGGACCCCGTCGGCCATGCGGTGCGGGAACTGGCCGAGCGGGCCGAGCTGGGCTTTCCGCCGGTGTCGCGGATGGCGGCCGTGGCGGGACCGGCGGAGGCGGTGGCCGCCTTCCTCGGCGCGGTCGAGCTGCCCCGCGAGGCCGAGGTGCTGGGCCCGGTGCCGCTGCCGGTCACGGCCGCGGGGCGTCCGCGGCGGGTGGGCTCGCCTCCGCCCGGGGAGCACTGGGAGCGGGCGCTGGTCCGGGTGCCGCCGGGGCGCGGGGCGGCGCTGGCCGGTGCGCTGAAGGCCGCTCAGGCGGCGCGGATGGCGCGGGGGAGCGACGCGGCGGTGTGGGTGCGGATCGACCCGCCCGACATCGGGTGAGGGCGTGCGCGGAGGCGTACACACACGGGAACCCGCTGTCCTCCAGCGTGAACCGGGCGGACAGCGGGCTGGTGGGCCGTCGCGGCTCAGCCGTTGCGCGGGCCGGGGAAGGCCGTCGGCCGGACGTCGTCGCGCAGGGCCGGGCTGCCCGCCGTCGGCTGGGTCGGCATGGACCGGGCGGCCGGGACCGTGGGCACGGTGGGGAGGCCGGAGCCCACGTTGACCGGGTGGGTGCCCGTCGGTTCCGGTGCGTGCTCGGGGGTCTCGGCGGGAGCCGCCTGGGTCGCGGCGCGGCGGGAGCCGTAGCGGCGGTGCACCGCCTGCTTGGTGACGCCGAGTGCGGAGCCCACCGCGTCCCACGAGAAGCCGAGCGAACGGTCGAAGTCCACGGCGGCCGTGACCAGGGTCTCGACGCTGTCCCGCAGCTCCTGGGCGAGACGGACCGTCGGGGCGGGGGCCCGCCCGTAGACGACGAAGCCCGTGGAGGGGCCGGAGCGGCGCGGGCGGTAGACGTTGCCCAACTGGGCGGTGAGGGTACGCAGTGCGTCCACCTGCCGGCGGACCCGCTCGATGTCCCGCACCAGCAAGTGCAGGCTGGCCCGAGCCTGGGCGTCGTGGGTTGCGTGGTCGGCCATGAACAAGCCTCTCGAACCGGCGTTGAAAGGAATCGGGCCGCGCGGGCGGTCCGGTGGTCAACTCTTCCTTGACCAACGCGTGGGCGCTCCGGTGGTCACGGGGTGGGGGCGTGGCGGCATATGCGTGCGCCTGCTTTCGCGGGGTGCGCGCCTCGGCCTTCGGCCGTCGGCTGCCCTCTCTCCCACCCGCGCACCACTCGGTTCCAGTCGGTCGAGAGGCCGGGGTCCGGTCCGCCCTGGGGGTGCGTCGCCGTCGGCGGCTGCTCGTGGTCTCCGGGCTCGTAGACTGGTGCGTCGCCCGCACCCGCCCCCGCCCGAGAGGCCCGTCCCACCCATGAAGCTCGTCTTCGCCGGTACCCCCGAGGTCGCCGTTCCCGCCCTGGACGCCCTGATCGCCTCCGAGCACCACGAGGTGGCCGCCGTCGTCACGCGGCCCGACGCTCCGGCCGGGCGCGGGCGCCGGCTGGTCGCCTCTCCCGTGGCCGAACGTGCGGAGGAGGCCGGGATCGAGGTGCTCAAGCCCGCGAAACCGCGCGACCCGGAGTTCCTGGAGCGGCTGCGCGAGATCGCGCCCGACTGCTGCCCCGTCGTCGCCTACGGTGCCCTGCTGCCCCGCGTGGCCCTCGACGTGCCCGCCCGCGGCTGGGTCAACCTGCACTTCTCACTGCTGCCCGCCTGGCGCGGTGCCGCTCCCGTGCAGCACGCGCTCATGGCGGGCGACGAGATCACCGGCGCGTCCACCTTCCTGATCGAGGAGGGCCTCGACTCCGGCCCCGTCTACGGGACGGTCACCGAGACCGTCCGGCCCACCGACACCAGCGGCGACCTGCTGACCCGGCTCGCCTTCGCCGGCGCCGGGCTGCTCGCGGCCACCATGGACGGCATCGAGGACGGCAGCCTGAAGGCCGTACCGCAGCCGGCCGACGGCGTCACCCTCGCCCCGAAGATCACCGTCGAGGACGCCCGGGTCGACTGGTCCGCCCCGGCGCTGCGCGTGGACCGGGTGGTGCGCGGCTGCACCCCGGCCCCCGGCGCCTGGACCACCTTCCGGGGCGAGCGGCTCAAGCTCGTGCAGGCCCTGCCCGCTCCCGACCGGACGGATCTCGCCCCGGGGCAGCTCGCCGCCGGCAAGAACAACGTGCACGTCGGCACCGGCTCCCACGCCGTCGAGCTGCTGTGGGTGCAGGCCCAGGGCAAGAAGCCGATGCGGGCCGCGGACTGGGCGCGCGGCGTGCGGATCGCCGAGGGCGAGTCGCTCGGCGGCTGACCTGCGCCTTGGCACCGCCGCTCACCGGCCCGGCGTACGCTGGTGGGCGCACTTCATCCCACACCCGGAGCACCTTTTCGTGAGCGAGCAGCCCCGCCGTCCCCGCAAGCCCGGCAAGCCGTACCGCAGACCCCAGAAGGATCCCGTCCGCGTCCTCGCCTTCGAGGCGCTCAGGGCCGTCGACGAGCGGGACGCGTACGCCAACCTCGTCCTGCCGCCGCTGCTGCGCAAGGCACGGGAGAAGGAGGGGCCCGAGAAGTTCGACGCCCGGGACGCGGCCCTCGCGACCGAGCTGGTCTACGGGACGCTGCGCCGGCAGGGAACGTACGACGCGATCATCGCCGACTGCGTCGACCGGCCGCTGCGGGAGGTCGACCCGCCGGTGCTGGATGTGCTCGGCCTCGGTGTCCATCAGCTGCTCGGGACGCGGATCCCGAGCCACGCCGCCGTGTCCGCCACCGTGGAGCTGGCGCGGGTCGTGCTCGGCGACGGGCGGGCCAAGTTCGTCAACGCCGTGCTGCGCAAGGTCGCGCGGGACGATCTCGACGGGTGGGTGGAGCGGGTCGCCCCGCCCTACGACGAGGACCCCGAGGACCACCTCGCCGTCGTGCACTCGCATCCGCGCTGGGTCGTCTCCGCGCTGTGGGACTCGCTCGGCGGCGGCCGGTCCGGCATCGAGGAGCTGCTGGCCGCGGACAACGAGCGGCCCGAGGTCACCCTGGTCGCCCGCCCCGGACGGGCCACGGCCGACGAGCTGCTGGGCGAGGAGGCCGCCGTACCGGGGCGCTGGTCGCCGTACGCGGTGCGGCTGAGCGAGGGCGGCGAGCCCGGGGCCGTCGACGCCGTACGGGAGAACCGGGCCGGCGTGCAGGACGAGGGCAGCCAGCTCGTCGCGCTCGCGCTGGCGAACGCGCCCCTGGACGGGCCGGACCGGCGCTGGCTGGACGGATGTGCCGGGCCGGGCGGCAAGGCCGCGCTCCTCGGCGCCCTGGCCGCCGAGCGCGGTGCCTTCCTGCTCGCCTCCGAGAAGCAGCCGCACCGGGCCGGTCTTGTGGCCAAGGCACTGGACGGGAATTTGGGGCCGTACCAGGTGATCGCGGCCGACGGGACCCGCCCGGCGTGGCGGCCCGGCAGCTTCGACCGCGTCCTGGTCGACGTACCGTGCACCGGGCTCGGTGCCCTGCGCCGCCGCCCCGAGGCGCGCTGGCGGCGCCGTCCCGAGGACCTGGACGGGTTCGCCCCGCTCCAGCGCGGGCTGCTGCGCGGCGCCCTGGAAGCGGTGCGGACCGGCGGCGTCGTCGGCTACGCGACCTGCTCACCGCACCTCGCGGAGACCCGCGCCGTCGTCGCGGACGTCCTCAAGCAGCACCCCGGCACCGAACTCATCGACGCCCGCCCGCTCCTGCCCGGCGTCCCCGACCTCGGCGAGGGCCCCGACATCCAGCTCTGGCCCCACCTGCACGGCACCGACGCGATGTACCTGTCCCTGATCCGCCGTACCGCGTAGACGCAGGCCCACGCAGGCGCTCCGCAGGGGCGCGGGGAACTGCGCGACCAGCCACACACCGCCCGCGGCCGAAGAACAACCGCGTCCCCTGGGGACCCGTCCCGCCCCACCCCCGGAGGGCATGGCAGTCTTGGGGCATGGCCGCGCAGATCAACCCCAGCATCCTGTCCGCCGACTTCGCCCGCCTCGCGGACGAGGCCAAGGCGGTCGGGGGAGCAGACTGGCTCCACGTCGACGTCATGGACAACCATTTCGTCCCGAACCTCACGCTCGGCGTGCCGGTCGTGGAATCCCTGGCCAGGGCGACGGACACCCCGTTGGACTGCCACCTGATGATCGAGGCCCCCGACCGCTGGGCGCCCCAGTACGTGGAGGCGGGAGCCGGTTCCGTCACCTTCCACGTCGAGGCGGCCGCCGCGCCGGTGCGGCTCGCCCGGGAGATCCGGGCCAAGGGCGCCCGCGCGTCCATGGCGCTGCGGCCCGCGACGCCCATCGAGCCGTACGAGGATCTGCTCCCGGAACTCGACATGCTGCTGATCATGACGGTTGAACCGGGCTTCGGCGGGCAGGCGTTCCTCGACATCATGCTCCCGAAGATCCGGCGCACCCGTGAGCTGATCAAGAAGCACGGTCTGGAGCTGTGGCTCCAGGTCGACGGCGGGGTGTCGGCATCGACGATCGAGCAGTGCGCCGACGCCGGCGCCGACGTCTTCGTCGCGGGTTCCGCCGTGTACGGGGCGTCCGACCCGGCCGAGGCGGTACGTGCATTGCGCACGCAGGCCGAGGCGGCGACCGCCAAGGCGTCCTGGGCGTGCGACCACTGAGGAACAGAACGTGAACGGCTCCCATCAGGGCTGATCAAGTGCGCCGAATCTGCAAGGATGAACGGCGTATCCAGAGTGTGAACAGCAGTGAGGAGATCGCCGTGTCGGGTATGTCGGCGGGCCGTTCAGCCATGCGGATGGGACCCGCTGAGCTGGTCCAGGCGGCGGCCATGGCCCGCCGCTTCTACCTCGAGGGCAAGTCCAAGATCCAGATCGCGGAGGAGTTCGGCGTCAGCCGCTTCAAGGTGGCCAGGGTCCTCGAGACCGCCCTCGAGCGAGACCTTGTACGAATCGAGATCCGGGTGCCGGCCGAGCTGGACGCCGAGCGCTCGGACGCCCTGCGGGCCCGCTACGGTCTCCGGCACGCCGTCGTGGTGGAGTCCCCGGCCGACGCCGAGGAGACGCCCGACCCGGAGAACCTGGGAGAGGTGGCCGCCGACCTGCTCGGCGAGCTGGTCAACGAGGGCGACGTGCTGGGCCTGGCCTGGGGCCGGTCCACCATCCACATGGCGGCGGCGCTCGACAAGCTGCCGCCGTGCACGGTGGTGCAGCTGACGGGCGTGTACGACGCCGGGACCGCCGAGCGCGGCTCGGTCGAGGCCGTGCGCCGTGCCGCCCAGGTGTCGGGCGGCGACGCCCACCCCATCTACGCGCCGATGCTGCTGCCGGACGCGGCGACCGCGCAGGCGCTGCGCCACCAGACCGGGATCGCCCGGGCCTTCGAGTACTTCGACAAGGTCACGGTCGCCTGCGTCTCCATCGGCTCCTGGGAGCCCGGCATCTCTACGGTGCACGACATGCTCAGCGACGAGGAGCGCGCGCACTACGCCTCGCTCGGTGTCGCCGCCGAGATGTCCGCGCACCTCTTCGACGCCGAGGGACGCCGGGTCGGCCGGGACCTGGGGGAGCGGTGCATCACGGTCAAGGCCGACCAGCTCCGCCGTATCCCCGAGGTCGTGGCGATCGCGGGCGGGCAGCGCAAGGCGGCGGCCATCGACGCGGTGCTGCGCTCCGGTCTCGTCACCAGCCTGGTGACGGACACGTCGGCCGCGGACTACCTGATGACGGTGGGCTCGGCGCCGAAGTCGACACTCAACCGGACGGACCCCGACGGCATCTGACGACCGATCGGGCGATCGGGCGACCAGGCGATCAGCAGAGGGAGAAGGGCGCGACATGAACGAGGACCCCGCGGGACGGCTCGTGGTCACGCTGGACCTCGACGGGGTCACGGACAAGGCGGGCCTGATGGACCGCTGCGCCCGTGACCTGGCGCTGCCCGGCTGGTTCGGCCGGAACTGGGACGCGCTCGCCGACTCCCTCGCCGACCCCTCCGTCTGGCCCGAGGGCGCGGCGGACCGGGGCCTGGTGCTCGTCGTACGGGGGTGGGGCGCGTACGCGCGGGAGCGGCCGGACGAGTGGTCCGTCGCCGAGGAGGTCTTCGCCGAGGCGACGGACCGCGGTCCGGGGCTCTTCGTGACCCTCGGCCCTGGAGGATCCTCCAAGGAGGTCGCTGACCAGCCTGGATGATCTGCCCGGGGGTTATCGGCCATCAGCCATGGGAGAATGAAGTACGTGCTCTTTCCCCCTGGCTGACCTGTCCGGGGGCCACCTCTGATCGACTGGGATGTGCAGCACGTGCGTTTCCTGAATGACATCCAGCCCTCGTACGACCTGACGTACGACGACGTGTTCATGGTGCCGAGCCGCTCCGCCGTGGGCTCCCGGCAGGGCGTGGACCTCGGCTCCCCGGACGGCACGGGCACCACCATCCCGCTCGTCGTCGCCAACATGACCGCCATCGCGGGACGCCGCATGGCCGAGACGGTGGCCCGGCGCGGCGGCCTGGTGGTCATCCCGCAGGACATCCCGATCGAGGTCGTCACCGACGTCGTCTCCTGGGTGAAGAGCCGCCACCACGTCCTGGACACCCCGATCGTGCTGGCGCCGCACCAGACCGTCGCCGACGCGCTGTCCCTGCTGCCCAAGCGCGCGCACAACGCCGGTGTCGTCGTCGACGGGGACGGCAAGCCCGTCGGCGTGGTCACCGACACCGACCTGACCGGCGTGGACCGCTTCACCCAGCTCGAAGAGGTCATGTCCAAGGACCTGATCCTCATCGACGCGGGCATGGACCCGCGCGAGGCCTTCAACACCCTCGACGCCGCCAACCGCCGCTACGCGCCCGCCGTCGACAAGGACGGCCGCCTCGCCGGCATCCTGACCCGCAAGGGCGCCCTGCGCGCCACGCTGTACACCCCGGCGACCGACGCGAACGGCAGGCTCCGCATCGCCGCCGCCGTCGGTATCAACGGCGACGTCGCGGGCAAGGCCAAGCAGCTCCTCGACGCGGGCGTGGACACCCTCGTCATCGACACCGCGCACGGCCACCAGGAGTCGATGATCGGCGCCGTCAAGGTGGTGCGCGACCTCGACCCGCGGGTCCCGATCGTCGCGGGCAACATCGTCTCCGCCGAGGGCGTGCGCGACCTGATCGAGGCGGGCGCCGACATCATCAAGGTCGGCGTCGGCCCCGGTGCCATGTGCACCACCCGCATGATGACCGGTGTCGGCAGGCCGCAGTTCTCCGCGGTCCTGGAGTGTGCCGCCGAGGCGAAGAAGTACGGCAAGCACGTGTGGGCCGACGGCGGCATCCGGCACCCGCGCGACGTGGCGATGGCCCTCGCGGCCGGTGCGTCCAACGTCATGGTCGGCTCGTGGTTCGCGGGCACCTACGAGTCCCCGGGCGACCTCCAGCACGACGCCAACGGCCGCCCCTACAAGGAGTCGTTCGGCATGGCCTCCGCGCGCGCGGTGCGCAACCGCACCTCCGAGGAGTCGGCCTACGACCGGGCCCGCAAGGCGCTGTTCGAGGAGGGCATCTCCACCTCCCGGATGTTCCTCGACCCGACCCGCCCGGGCGTCGAGGACCTGATCGACTCGATCATCGCGGGCGTCCGCTCCTCCTGCACCTACGCCGGTGCCGCCTCCCTGGAGGAGTTCGCCGAGAAGGCCGTCGTCGGCATCCAGAGCGCCGCCGGCTACGCCGAGGGCAAGCCGCTGCACGCCAGCTGGAGCTGAGCACACCTGAGTCCGGGCGTCGTCAGGGTGGCTTGACGTCAAGTCACCCTGACGCGACGCGGGGCGCATGACGGCACCGCAGAGCATCGAGCCGCAGTACACCCTGCTGACCGCCGTGGCCCGTCTCGACGAGCTGCGCACCCGTGAGTCCCTGGCCGGGGACGGCAGTGACGAGGAGGCGCTCGACCGCACCCAGCTCCTCGAACTGCTCGCGCTGAGCGAGGTGGTGGCCCGCAAGGCGGCCTACGGGCGCCAGCTCACCGTCCGGGCGGCCCGGGAGGCCGGCGCCTCCTGGTCGCAGATCGGGGCCGCGCTGGGCACCAGCAAGCAGGCCGCCTGGGAGGCGCACCTGCGCTGGATCGACGCCCAGGAGGCCGCACGCGACCGGCCCGGAGAGATCGGTTTCGACGCGGCGGACGCGGCTGAGGCGCGGGCGATCGCGGGCGAGCCGGACGGCCGCTGACCAGGGACGATCCACTGCCCGCCGACCTCCGTACGCAACGCTCCACAGCCTCCGCGCAACGAACACGCGCCCGGCCCCGGTGAACGCAACGATCGTGCGGAGATGCGCAAGGTTGCTGCATTACCGGGAGACCGCACCCCTCGTAGTGTTCTGCGCTGTACGTGGCGTGGCGGGGACTCCGCTCGGTGGGTTCCCGCTCTTCACGAGCGTGCCCGCCGGTCCCCGCCGCTCCAGAGCCCGCCGCGAGCCCGTCCGCTCACACCGACGGGCGCGACCGGCAGCGACAAAGGAGTCAACGCGTGCTTGACCAAGGCGCACCCCCGCACCACGACGGACCGGCCACCCCCTCGTCCCCGGGCCTGGCCGCGCGCCTCATGCGCCGCAAACCCGTGGAACGGCTGGTCGCCGAGGGCGGCCAGGGCGAGGGCGGCACCCTCCGCCGGTCCCTCGGCCTGTGGCAGCTCACGATGATCAGCATCGGCGCCACCCTCGGTACCGGCATCTTCGTCGTCCTCGGCGAAGCCGTCCCGAAGGCCGGCCCGGCCGTCACCCTCTCCTTCGTCATCGCCGGCCTCACGGCACTCTTCTCCGCCCTGTCCTACGCAGAGCTGGCCGGCACCATCCCGGTCGCCGGCTCCTCGTACTCGTACGCCTACGCCACCATGGGCGAGCTGGTCGCCTGGATCTGCGGCTGGTGTCTGGTCCTGGAGTACGGCGTGTCCGTGGCCGCCGTCGCCGTCGGCTGGGGCGAGTACCTCAACGAACTCCTCGACGGCACCATCGGCGTCACCATCCCGGCCGCGCTTTCGGCGCCGCCCGGCGACGGCGGCATCTTCAACCTGCCCGCGCTGATCGTCGTGCTCCTCGCCATGACCTTCCTGCTGGGCGGTGCCCGCGAGTCCGCCCGCGCCAACACGATCATGGTCGTCGTCAAGATCGCCGCGCTGGTGATGTTCTGCGCGATCGGCGTGCAGGGCTTCCGCTCCGGCAACTACGAGAACTTCATGCCGCTCGGCATGGCCGGCGTCAGCGCGGCCGGCGCGACGCTCTTCTTCTCGTACATCGGCTTCGACGCCGCCTCCACCGCCGGTGAGGAGGCGAAGAACGCCCAGCGCGACCTGCCCCGGGCGATCATGCTGTCCCTGATCATCGTCACGGTGCTGTACGTCCTCGTCGCGGCCGTCGCCGTCGGCGCCAGGCCCTGGCGGACCTTCACCGACTCCGAGGCCTCCCTCGCCCAGATCATGACCGACGTCACCGGGCAGGAGTTCTGGGGCACCCTGCTGGCGTTCTGCGCGGTCGTCGCCATCGCCAGCGTCGTCCTGACCGTGCTCTACGGCCAGACCCGCGTCCTGTTCGCCATGTCCCGCGACGGGCTCGTGCCCAAGGTGTTCTCCCGGGTCCACCCGAAGAGCGGCGCGCCCCGCGCCAACACACTGATCGTCTCCCTGTTCTGCGGCGTCCTGGCCGCCGCGATCCCGCTCGGGCAGCTCGCCGACGCCACCAGCATCGGCACCCTCTTCGCCTTCGCCCTGGTCAACGTGGCCGTCGTGGTGCTGCGCCGGACCCGTCCGGACATGCACCGCACCTTCCGGGTGCCGCTGGCACCGGTCCTGCCGGCGCTGGGCTTCGCCTTCTGCGTCTGGATGATGGGCAGCCTGTCCACCGTCACCTGGGTGGTCTTCGGTGTCTGGATGGCCGTCGGGCTCGTGTTCTACTTCGGGTACGGCCATCGTCGTTCCCGGCTCGCCACGCCGGACACCTCAGAAGCCCAGAAGCAGCAGTAGCTCCAGTAGCTCCAGAAACGAAGTGAACCCCCCGCAGTGCTGAACGATCTCGACGAACGCATCGTGCACGCCCTCGCCGAGGACGCCCGCCGCTCCTACGCGGACATCGGGCAGTCCGTCGGCCTGTCCGCGCCCGCCGTGAAACGGCGCGTGGACCGGCTGCGCGCCACCGGAGCCATCACCGGATTCACCGTACGGGTCGACCCCGCCGCGCTCGGCTGGGAGACCGAGGGGTTCGTCGAGATCTTCTGCCGCCGCAACACCTCGCCGGAGACCATCCAGCGGGGCCTGGAGCGCTACCAGGAGGTCGTGGCCGCGTCCACCGTCACCGGGGACGCGGACGCGGTCGCCCAGGTCTTCGCCTCCGACATGCGGCACTTCGAACGGGTCCTGGAGCGGATCGCCGGGGAGCCGTTCGTGGAGCGGACCCGGTCCGTGCTGGTGCTGTCGCCGCTGCTGCGGCGCTTCTCGTCGGGGTCACCCACGTAGTCGGTGGGCACGGGCAGTCAGTCGGTGGGCACGGGTAATCGGTGGGCAGCGGGCCGTGTGCCGTCTAGCATCGGTGTCATGACCTGGCGACATTGATCCACCAGCAGTGCCTCCTCCCGGGGGCCGCCTCGGACGCCGTACCTCCGGTGTCCGATCCGCCCCCTCGGGAAGGCCTCATGACTCTCTCACCCGAGCGTGCCCCCGCCCCCGCCGGTATCCGGCGGCTGACGCGCACGCTGTACGGCTCCGCGTTCTGCGACGAATTCGTCCTGCTGTACCCGGTGTACGCGCTGCTGTTCAGCGACACCGGTCTGTCCGTCTGGCAGATGTCCTCCCTGTTCGCCGTGTGGTCGCTGACCAGCGTGGTTCTGGAGGTGCCCTCCGGCGCCTGGGCCGACGCCGTCTCCCGGCGGCTGCTGCTGGTGCTGGGCCCGCTGCTCACCGCCGCCGGGTTCGCCCTGTGGGTGCTCGTGCCTTCCTACGGCGCCTTCGCGCTCGGCTTCGTGCTGTGGGGCGCCGGGGGAGCGCTCGGCTCGGGAGCGCTGGAGGCGCTGGTCTACGACGAACTGGACCGGGCCGGCGCGGCCGACCGGTACGCCCGCGTCATGGGCCGGGCGCGGGCGGTCGGGATCGCCGCGACGATGACCGCGATGGGCCTGGCCGGGCCGGTGTTCGCCTGGGGCGGATACGAGGCGGTGGGCGCGGCGAGCGTGCTGGTCTGCCTGGCCGGGGCGGTCGTGGCCACCCGGTTCCCCGAGCACCGCACACCGTCCGCCGACGGCGACCGATGGTCCGCGACCTTGCGTGCCGGACTCGCGGAGGCCCGCACCGACCGGTCCGTGCGCGGCGCGCTGCTCCTCGTACCGGCCGTGACCGCCGTGTGGGGCGCCCTCGACGAGTACACGCCGCTGCTGGCGCGCGACACCGGCGTGGCGCAGGAGACCGTCCCCTGGCTGCTGCTGGTGATCTGGGCCGGCGCCACGGCCGGCAGCCTGCTGGCCGGTGCCGCCGAACGCCTGACCACGACCGGGTTCGCCGCCCTGCTCACCGGCTCGGCGCTGGCCCTGGCCGTGGGCGCCGCGGCGGGCACACCGGCCGCCCTGGTCCTGGTCGCGCTGGCCTTCGGCGGCTTCCAGCTGGCGACCGTGCTGGCCGACGCCCGTCTCCAGCAGCGCATCCAGGACACCGGCCGGGCCACCCTGACCTCGGTCGCCGGCCTCGGCACCGAGCTGGGCACCCTCACCACCTACGGCGCGTACGCGGCGGTCGCCACGGTGGCGGGGCACGGCACCGCGTTCGCCCTGTCCGCGGTGCCGTATCTGCTGACGGCGCTGCTGCTGGCCGCCGCCGCCCGCACTACAGCCGCGGCTGCCAGGGCACGACCTCGAAGTCGCCGGTTCCCTTCCTGACCTTCTCGAAGGGTGCCGAGGACACGCACCGGGGCAGCTCCGCGCCCTCCGTGGGGCTGCCCGTCGAGGCCCAGCTGTAACCGAGGCGGTCGTGGCCGCCGCGGTCGTGGACCGTGACGCCGACCCGCCTGCCCTCGGCGCCGGGCAGGTCGGAGTCGGTGATGACGCCGGAGACGACGGCCACGTCACCGCCGGTCAGCAGGCAGTCGACGTCGACCTTCGCCCGGGCGCCCTCGCCGTTCAGGTAGTGGCTGAACTCGAATGTTCCGGTGGCCTTGAGCGGGTCGTCGTTGTTCTCGGCCGCCAGATGCGCGTCGAAGGTGAAGGTGATGTCGTCCCCGGCCGACCGGTACAGCTTGGCGCTGCCGGTGAGCGCGGCGGCCTCCCTCGGGGGCCGCTCCTCGTGGGGGCCGGAGGCGACCGCGGCGCCCGTCGTGACGGCGGTGAGGAGCAGGGCGGCGCAGAGTGCGGCGGTCATCGTACGGCGTTTCATGGAGGTCCTCTCAGCAGGCGGAAACTGGCGAACTGGACGCCCACCACTGTCCCGGCGCCGCGCTCCCGCCACATCGCGCCCAGGGCGGGCACGCCCTCCGCCGCGCGGCGGGGAAGGAGGGGCCCGATCTGCCTCTCAGGAAGGAGCCGCGGGTACGGCAGGCAGCGGGCGTGAGCGCGCGGCGGGGCCCAGGGCCGCCCCGGGTGGGTGGGGCGCACAACGAATCGCCGTGGGGTGCCCCGCGAACGCAACGATCCGCTCACCGGCGCGCAACAGGTCCTTCTTGTCCGGCCGAGTCCGCCGACCGTACCGTCTATCTGGCCCCCCGACCCCCTCCCACCGGTGAGGAACACGCATGCGCACCGCCCTGCTCCAGAGCTCCGGCCGGCCCGGCTCCACCGCCGAGAACCTCAAGGTCCTCGACGCGGCCGCGGGCCGGGCCGCCGCCGCGGGGGCGGGGCTGCTGGTCACCGCCGAGCTGTTCCTGACCGGGTACGCGATCGGTGACGACGTCGCCGTCCTCGCCGAGCCGGCCGACGGCGACTCCGCCGACGCCGTCGCGGAGATCGCCGGACGCCACGGACTCGCCGTCGCGTACGGCTACCCGGAGCGGGCGGGCGAGAGCGTCTTCAACTCCGTCCAGTTGATCTCCGTCGACGGCACCCGAGTGGCGAACTACCGCAAGACCCACCTCTTCGGCTGCTTCGAGCGCGACCACTTCACGCCCGGCGAGCAGCCCGTCGTCCAGGCCCAGCTCGACGGGGTGACCGTCGGCCTGATGATCTGCTACGACGTGGAGTTCCCGGAGAACGTCCGCGCCCACGCCCTGGCCGGCACCGACCTGCTGCTCGTCCCGACCGCGCAGATGCACCCGTTCCAGTTCGTCGCCGAGTCCGTCGTGCCGGTGCGGGCCTTCGAGAACCAGATGTACGTGGCGTACGTCAACCGCGTCGGCCGGGAGGGCGAGTTCGAGTTCGTCGGGCTGTCCGCACTCGCCGGACCCGACGGGACCGCCCGCGCCCGCGCCGGGCGCGCCGAGGAGCTGGTCCTCGCCGACGTCGACCCGGACTTCCTCGCCGCCTCCCGCGAGGCCAACCCGTACCTGAAGGACCGCCGCCCCGGCCTCTACGGGCCCCTCGTCTGAGTCCCGGGCCCCGAGCCCCCACCCCCGTTCCACCTGTGCAAGGAGCCCGTACCCCATGACGTCCACCGTGCCCAACGCGATCGAGCACGCAGATGAGCAGCAGCCGCCGATCACCATGTTCGGGCCGGACTTCCCGTACGCGTACGACGACTTCCTCGCCCACCCGGCGGGCCTCGGCCAGATACCCGCGACCGAGCACGGCACCGAGGTCGCGGTCATCGGCGGCGGGCTGTCCGGCATCGTGGCCGCCTACGAGCTGATGAAGATGGGCCTCAAGCCCGTCGTGTACGAGGCCGACGAGATCGGCGGGCGACTGCGCACCGTGGGCTTCGACGGGTGCGACCCGTCCCTGACCGCCGAGATGGGCGCGATGCGCTTCCCGCCGTCCTCCACCGCCCTCCAGCACTACATCGACCTGGTGGGCCTGAAGACCAGCCCCTTCCCCAACCCGCTCGCCGAGGCGACGCCCTCGACCGTCGTCGACCTCAAGGGCGAGTCGCACTACGCCGAGACGCTGGACGACCTGCCCCAGGTCTACCGCGACGTCGCCGACGCCTGGGCGAAGTGCCTCGAAGAGGGCGCCGACTTCTCCGACATGAACCGCGCCCTGCGCGAGCGCGACGTGCCGCGCATCCGCGAGATCTGGGCGAAGCTGGTCGAGAAGCTCGACAACCAGACCTTCTACGGCTTCCTCTGCGACTCGGAGGCCTTCAAGTCCTTCCGCCACCGCGAGATCTTCGGCCAGGTCGGCTTCGGCACCGGCGGCTGGGACACCGACTTCCCCAACTCCATCCTGGAGATCCTCCGCGTCGTCTACACCGAGGCCGACGACCACCACCGCGGTATCGTCGGCGGCTCCCAGCAACTGCCGCTGAGGCTCTGGGAGCGTGAGCCGGAGAAGATCGTCCACTGGCCCCACGGCACATCGCTGAAGTCCCTGCACGTGGACGGCGAGCCGCGCCCGGCGGTGACCCGGCTCACCCGCACCGCCGGCAACCGCATCACCGTGACCGACGCCGACGGCGACATCCGCACGTACCAGGCGGCGATCTTCACCGCCCAGTCCTGGATGCTGCTCTCGAAGATCGCCTGCGACGACTCGCTGTTCCCGATCGACCACTGGACGGCGATCGAACGCACCCACTACATGGAGTCCAGCAAGCTCTTCGTGCCGGTCGACCGGCCCTTCTGGCTGGACAAGGACGAGGACACGGGCCGGGACGTCATGTCGATGACGCTCACCGACCGCATGACCCGCGGCACCTACCTCCTGGACGACGGACCCGACAAGCCCGCCGTCATCTGCCTCTCCTACACCTGGTGCGACGACAGCCTGAAGTGGCTCCCGCTGTCCGCGAACGAGCGGATGGAGGTCATGCTGAAGTCGCTCGGCGAGATCTACCCGAAGGTCGACATCAGGAAGCACATCATCGGCAACCCGGTGACGGTCTCCTGGGAGAACGAGCCCTACTTCATGGGCGCGTTCAAGGCCAACCTGCCCGGTCACTACCGCTACCAGCGGCGCCTGTTCACGCACTTCATGCAGGAGGGGCTGCCGGAGGACAAGCGGGGCATCTTCCTCGCCGGCGACGACATCTCCTGGACGGCCGGCTGGGCCGAGGGCGCCGTCCAGACCGCGCTGAACGCGGTCTGGGGCGTCATGCACCACTTCGGCGGGGAGACCGACGCGACCAACCCCGGCCCGGGTGACGTCTACGACGAGATCGCGCCGGTCGAGCTGCCCGAGGACTAGGGCCTGTCTGACAGTTCCCGCCTGCCTCGCGACGCCATGCACGCACTCTCGCCGCACCGGGCGCAGAGCCAAGTACATCCAGTACGAGGCTCTACGCCCGGCACTCCCCCAGCCTCCGGCCGGGGGGACCCCCAGAGCACGCACCTGACGCCGCGAGGCCGCCCTTCGGGCGACGACGTGAATTGTCAGACACCCCCTGGCTAGATCCCGTTCGCCCGCGCCTTCTCGTACACCTCCGCGGCGATGTCCTTCAGCTCCTCGGCGTCCCGGGCCGTGCTCTGGAGGTCGAGGAGGATCTCGTCCAGGCCGATCTCGGCGTGTGCGGCGAGGTCCTCGACGATCTGGTCGACGTCGCCGTGGAAGGGACTCCGGCCGGAGGGGGCCAGAGGCGCCTTTCGGTAGCGGGCGTTGGCCCGCAGCACCGTCCGGATCGGCTCCGTACGGCCGCGCTCGGCGGCCAGGTCCCGCAGCCGCCGCCACTGCTCGGCCACGGTCTCGGCGCCGAGGGCGTTCGGCAGCCAGCCGTCGGCGTGGTCGACCAGCCGGCGCCGGGCCCTGCCGCTGCCCGCCGCCAGCAGGACCGGGATCGGCCGGGCGGGCTTGGGGCCGACCACGGCGGACGCGATCTTCGTGAACTCGCCGTCGTACACCACGGGGTCCGGCCCCCAGACCGCGCGGCACACCTCGATCAGCTCGTCCAGGGCCCGCCCGCGCTCGGCGAAGGGCCGCACGGACGCCGCCGCGTACTCGTCGTGCGACCAGCCCGTGCCGAAGCCGGCGACGACCCGGCCGCCGCTCGCCGCGTCCAGCGAGGCCAGCGCCTTCGCGAGCTGGAAGGGGACGTGCAGCGGGGCGACCAGCACGCTGGAGCCCAGCTCCGCCCGCTCGGTGGCCGCGGCGGCGAGAGTCAGGGTGACCAGCGGTTCCGCCACATCGCGGTACTGGTCCGGCCAGGGCAGCCCTTCGATGCCGTACAGCCCTTGCGTGGCGGGCTCGGGGAACAGGGCACGTTCGAAGACCCACAGGCTCTCGTAGCCGATCCCTTCCGCCGCGCGGGCCACGTCGGGGACGTCCTCGCCGAGGTCGTACTGCCGCATCTGGGGGAGGCCGAGTCCGAGCCGGGTCGTCATGCCTGGGTGCTCCTTCGCAGTCGGGGTGCGATGTTGCCCAAGGTTTCAACGTACAACGGTCGCACGGGAGTTCCGGGAGCGCGCACCGGGAACGCCGGACGGATCAGTCCGGCAGCGGGGTGAGCAGCATGCGGCCCGCGAAGCCCACCGCCGAGTCCAGCCGTTCGGTGAACTCCCCGGCGACGTCGGGCAGCCGGCGCAGCGCCCACAGCGCGCGGGCCGCCACCCAGGCGGCGTCGCGGGCGCGCTCCAGGCTCCAGGAGCCGAGCAGATGGGTCAGCGGGTCGGCGATCTGCAGGAGGTCGGGACCGGGCATCAGCTCATCGCGGATGCGCTCCTCCAGCGACACGAGGAGATCACCCACCCGGTCGAACTCGTCCTCCAGATCGACGGGTTCGCAGCCGAGCGTACGACAGGTGTCCACCACGGCCAGCGCGAGATCGTGGCCGATGTGCGCGTTGATGCCCGCCAGCGCGAACTGCAGCGGCCGTACGCCGGGATGGCGGCGGAACTGGAAGAGGGGCCGCCAGCACGCGGGCGGCCGGCGCCCGTCCTCCAGCGCGTCGAGGGCGGCCAGGTAGCGCTCCGCGAACCGCACGTCCAGCGCGGTCGCGGCCCGGGCGTCCGTGAAGCGACCGGTGTCGATGTGCCGGTCGACCGCCTCGGTGACGGTCAGGTAGACGCGGTTGAAGACGGCCACCCCGTCCCGGGCGGGCAGCGTCGTGTCGAGGGCGCGCATCCGAGAGAGGACCGTGTCCACCGTCCGGACGGCCGCCGGGACTTGTTCGCAGTGCGCCATGGCGGCAGGGTCGCAGCTTTAGGCTGGCGGGAGTGCCGGCGGGCCCGACGCTTCCCCAGAACGGGGGAACGCGCCCGCCGTGCGGGGGAGGGGGAACCCTACGTGTCAGGCCTTCGTGCCCGGCGCCTGGCCGCTCGCAGGGCCGAGCGCAGGCGGGCCGCCCGCCGCAGCGCGATGGTCGCGGCGGCGTCCGTCGTGGTCGCGGTGGGCACCGCGACCGGCATGCTGTCCGCGCTCGGCGACGACGGCGGCGGGGCGGACGAGGCCCGTCCGGAGGTGACACGGTCACCGCGGCTGCAGTCCCCGCCCGTCGTGCCGTCCCCGTCCCCGTCCCCGTCGACGACGCCGTCGGTCTCCGCCGCGCCCTCCGCCTCGGCGAGGAAGGCGAGTCCCAGTCCCTCACCGAGGAAGAAGTCCGAAGAGGCCGGGAAGGAGAAGCCCCGGGCCGCCGCGGCCTCCACCCGGCTCTACCGGCACCCCGAGTCCCAGGTCCTCGACTGGGTCCGGGCCCACCCCGGCGACCCGCGTCAGGGCGTCATCGAGTCGCGGATAGCCGACCATCCGGCCGCCGTGTGGTTCGCCGACCACACGCCCGCGACCATCACCTCCCGGGTCCGCGCCGTCACCTCGGGCGGTGCCGAGGCGGGCCGGGTGCCGGTCGTCGTGCCGTACGCGATACCCGACCGCGACTGCGGCGGCCACTCCCAGGGCGGGGCGCCCGACCTCGACGCCTACGACGACTGGATCGACCGCTTCGCCGCCGGGCTCGGCACCGGCGACGTCATCGTCGTCCTGGAGCCCGACTCGGTCGCCCAGGCCGAGTGCATGTCCGCCGGTGAACGCGCCGACCGCTTCGCCTCCCTGGCCCGCGCGGGGCGGGTCCTGAAGGACGCCAATCCGAACGCCCGGGTCTACTTCGACGCGGGGCACTCCGGCTGGCACGCGCCCGCCAAGCAGGCGGGCTGGCTCAAGCAGGCGGGCGCCGCCTCGGCCGACTCCTCCGACGGCATCTTCAGCAACGTCTCCAACTTCCACGCCACCGCCGACGAGGTCGCCTACGACCGCGCGGTCCTCGACGCCCTCGGCGGCCCCGCGAGCCTGGGCGCCGTCATCGACACCAGCCGCAACGGCAACGGCGCCCCCTCCGACGGCGAGTGGTGCGACCCGGACGGCCGCAAGCTCGGTCGCGCACCGACCCTGAGCACCGGCATGGGGCGCGTCGACGCCTACCTGTGGGTCAAGCTGCCCGGGGAGTCGGACGGCTGCAAGGGCGAGCCGGGCACCTTCACGCCGTCCTACGCCTACGACTTGGCGCGCTGAGACCCGTCGCCGGACCCGTCGCCGCCGTCGCCGGTCTTCTCGTCGTACGACGACGTGCCCTCGTCCAGCAGCGGCTGCTGCGTCTTGAGGTGGGCCGGGGCGAAGGCCCGCAGCGCGTGGTAGCCGGTGATGACGACCACGGTGCCGAGCGCGATGCCGCTGAGGGAGAAGGTGTCGGTGAACTCCATGCTGACGTTGCCGACGCCGATGATGATGCCCGCGGCGGCCGGCACCAGGTTCAGCGGATTGCGCAGGTCCACCTTGGCGTTGATCCAGATCTGGGCGCCGAGCAGCCCGATCATGCCGTAGAGGATGACGGTGATGCCGCCCAGCACACCGCCCGGGATCGCGGCGACGACCGCGCCGAACTTCGGGCAGAGGCCGAAGAGGAGGGCGAAGCCCGCGGCGGCCCAGTACGCCGCCGTCGAGTAGACGCGGGTCGCCGCCATCACGCCGATGTTCTCGGAGTACGTGGTGTTGGGCGGGCCGCCGACCGCGGTGGACAGCATCGAGCCGACGCCGTCCGCGGAGATCGCCGTGCCGAGCTTGTCGTCGAGCGGGTCGCCGGTCATCTCGCCGACCGCCTTGACGTGTCCGGCGTTCTCCGCGACCAGCGCGATGACGACCGGCAGGGCCACCAGGATCGCCGACCACTCGAAGCTCGGCCCGTGGAAGGACGGCAGGCCGATCCAGTCGGCCTGGCCCACGGCGGAGAAGTCCAGCCGCCAGTGGTCGGTGAGCTTGCCGCTGCCGTCCACCGAGTGGATCTTGCCGAAGACCCGGTCGAGGACCCAGGAGAGTACGTAACCGAAGACCAGCCCCAGGAAGATCGCGATGCGGGACCAGAACCCGCGCAGGCAGACCACGGCCAGACCGGTGAACAGCATCACCAGCAGCGCCGTCCACTGGTCCTGCGGCCAGTAGGTGGACGCGGTGACGGGGGCCAGGTTGAAGCCGATCAGCATCACCACCGCGCCGGTGACGATGGGCGGCATCGCGGCGTGGATGATCCGCGCCCCGAACCGCTGCACGGCGAGGCCCACCAGGAACAGCGCGGCGCCGACCACCAGCACCGCGCCGGTCACGGTGGCGCTGGTGCCGCCCTGGGCGCGGATCACCGCGGCGACACCGACGAAGGAGAGCGAGCAGCCGAGGTAGCTGGGCACCCGGCCGCGGGTGGCGAGCAGGAAGATGACGGTCGCCACGCCCGACATCATGATCGCGAGGTTGGGGTCCAGGCCCATCAGGACCGGAGCCACGAAGGACGCCCCGAACATGGCCACCACGTGCTGGGCGCCGAGCCCGGCCGTGCGGGGCCACGAGAGCCGTTCGTCGGGGCGGACCACCGCTCCGGGTGCGGGCGTGCGCCCGTCACCGTGCAGCTTCCAGCGCACGCCGAGGTCCATGGTGAGGTTTCGCTTTCTCTGTACGTGAGGACTGTCCGCACCATTGTCAGGGGTGCCGGGCGGTCCCCCGCCCCGCGCCCCCCCCGCTGACCAGCACCTTCCCGGCGACCGCTGCTGAGCGTCCGCTTAGGATGGAGAGGGCCGCCGTACGTGAGCGCGTGCGGCCGGCCGTACGTGAGCACAGCCGAGCAAGACCAGGAGCCCCGCCCGTGACCGCCGAAGCCCCCGCCGCGCCCCTTCTCTCCTACGGCCGGCTCGTCCCCGTCACCGTCCACTTCGACGACCTGGACGCGCTCGGCCTGCTGCACAACGCCCGCTACCCGGTGATGGTCGAGCGGGCCTGGGCCGAGCTGTGGACCGAGCACGGCTTCCGCTTCGAGGGCGACTGGGCGGCGGCCGGCGACGCCTGCAACGCGGTCAAGGAACTGACGATCAGCTACGAGGCGCCGGTCACCCGGCCGGGCGCGTACGCCGTCCACCTCTGGCTGGAGCGGCTCGGCACGACCGGGCTGACGTACGGCTTCCGGTTCTGCTCGGCGGACGGCGCCACCACGTACGCCCACGGCGCCCGGGTGCTGGTCCGGCTCGACTCCGGGACGCTGCGCCCGGCGCCGTGGAGCGACACCTTCAGGGCTGCCGGTCGGGCACTCCTGCGTTCGACGGAGTGATCTTCGGGCGGTCCCGGTCCCCGGCGCGCAGCACCTTCGCGAACACCACCAGGCAGCAGGCCAGCGCGGTCACCAGACCGAACGACACCACCAGGCTGGTCGCCTGGGCCAGACCGCCGATCGCGCTCGGGGCGACCAGACCCGAGGTGTACGTGATGGTGGCGACGCCCGCGATGGCCAGGCTGGGGTTGGAGCCGGCGCGCCCGGCCGCCGCGAAGCACAGCGGGACGACCACGGCGATCCCGAGACCCATCAGCGCGAAGCCGGTCATCGCCACCGCGGGATGGCCTCCGACGACGATGAGCAGGCCGCCGAGGGTGGCCAGTACACCGCTCACCCGGACCGTGCGCACCGCGCCGAACCGGTCCACCACCTTGTCCCCGGCGAACCGGGCCAGGGCCATGGTGAGGGTGAAGCCCGTCGTGCACGCCGCCGCCAGACCGGCCGAGGCCTCCAACTGGTCCCGCAGGTAGACCGCCGACCAGTCCAGGCTCGCGCCCTCCGCGAACACCGCGCAGAAACCGACCGCGCCGATCAGCAGCGCCGACCTGGGCGGCAGCGCGAACCTCGGGGGCGGGTCCTCGTCCTCGGCGGGCTGGAGGTCCAGCACCCAGGTGCAGGCGACCAGGCCCGCGACGGTCAGCACGGAGGCGGCCAGGACGTGGTGCAGCCGGGCGTCCGAGCCCAGGTGGGCGGCGAGCGTGCCGGCCGCCGAACCGATCAGGGCACCAGCGCTCCACATGCCGTGCAGGCCCGACATGATCGACTTGTCGAGCCGGTTCTCGATCTCGACGCCGAGCGCGTTCATCGCCACGTCCGACATGCCCGCCGTGGCGCCGTAGACGAACAGGGCCAGGCACAGGGTGAGCAGGTTCGGGGCGAGGGCCGGCAGGACCAGCGCCAGTGTCCACAGGGCCAGCAGACCGCGCAGGGCGGTGCGGGCGCCGAAGCGGTGGCTGACGCTGCCGGCCAGGGGCATGGCGACCGACGCGCCGAGCGCCGGGAACGCGAGCGCCAGACCCAACTGGCCCGCGCTCACCCCGGCGTGGTCCTGGATCCACGGCACGCGCGTGGCGAACGAGCCGGTGACGGCACCGTGCACGGCGAACACGGCCGCCACGGCATACCGCGCGCGCCTCACCGTGCGTTGCTCGTAGACCACTGCGCTCATTCTCGGGCCCCTCCCGTCGGATCTGCGCTGCCGGCTCGGCCGCCTGGCGTCTTTGCGCCGCGTAAACTATCAGGAACCCTGCCTGATAGATAGGGGATTACCGGCGTGGGGCCCCCGCGCCGCCGATCTGGAAGGATCCCGGCATGCCCGCATCCCCGAGCACCGCCCGGGCCATCAACGACCGGCTCGCCCTGCGCCTGCTCCAGCAGGAGGGCCCGTTGACGGCAGGGCAGTTGAAGCAGCTGACCGGCCTGTCCCGCCCCACCGTGGCCGACCTCGTCGAACGCCTCACCGCCTCCGGCCTCATCGAGGTGGCGGGGGAGTCGGGCGAGCAGCGCCGGGGGCCGAACGCCAAGCTGTACGGCATCGTCGCCGAGCGCGCCCACCTCGCCGCCCTCGACGTACGCACCGGGGGCGTCGCCGTGCTGGTCTCCGACCTGCTCGGCCGGGTGCTGGCCGAGGGGTCCGTGCCGATCGGCGACGACACCGGCACCGGGCCCGCGGTGGAGCAGGCGGTGAGCCTGGTCGAGCGGGCGGCGAAGGAGGCCGGGGCCGACCGGCTGCACACCGTCGGCATCGGCGCACCCGGCCTGATCGACCCGGCGAGCGGCGAGCTGCGCGACTCCACCGGTCTGCCCGAGTGGCACCGGCGGCTGATGGCCGCGTTGCAGGAGAAGTTCCCCGAGGCGCGGGTCGGCGTCGAGAACGAGACCAACCTGGCCGCCCTGGCCGAGCAGCGCGACGGGGCTGCCCGGGACCGGGACACGTTCGTCCTGCTCTGGCTCGGCCTGGGCATCGGCGCCGCGGTCGTCCTCGACGGCACGCTGCGGCGGGGCGTCTCCGGCGGCGCCGGCGAGGTCGGCTTCATGCCGGTGCCCGGCACCTCGGGCCTGCCGTCGGCCACCGACTGCGACGGCGGCTTCCATTCCGTGGCCGGGGCGGCGGCGGTGACCGCCCTCGCGGCGCGGCACGGCGTGACGGCGACGTCCGACGGACCCGAGCCGCACGCCGCCGCGCTGGTACGAGAGGCGGTACGCCGGTCGGGAACGGGCCGGGGCCACCGCCCGGACCCGGCGGCCGAGCGTTTCCTCGACGTGCTCGCCGACCGGGTCGCCCTCGGTGCCGCCGCCGTCGTCTCCGTCCTGGACCCCGGCTGTCTGGTGCTGGCCGGTGAGGTCGGCCGGGCCGGCGCCGACGCCCTCGCCGCACGCGTCCAGCACCGCCTCACCCGGATGTCGCCGCTCGCCACCGAGGTACGGTCCAGCACGCTGGGCGGCGGCGCGGTCCTGCGCGGAGCCCTGCTGACCGCCCGCGACCGCGCCCAGGACGAGCTGTTCGCGCCGCCCGAGCGGCCCTGATCCAAGCGGACGTCCCGGCGGAACAGCGCGCATGCCGCTTGCCGCCGGGGCATTCGCTCCCATCCGCGTTCCGCGGCGGGATCCGCTCAGAGCGAGGACTGACGCCCTCCGTGCCCGGGCTCCCGGAAGGCCGCCCCGTCCGCCGCCAGCCACAGCAGTGCCGTCGGCAGCAGGACCGCCACCCCCAGCAGCGCCATGAACCCCGCACCGCTCGCCGCGGACAGGGGCTCCAGGTGCTGGGCGTGGAAGACGAGGTGGGCCACGGAGGACACCAGGTAGGCCACCAGCGCCGTGATCACGAGCCGCCGTTCCATCGCCGCCACCGCCGAGCACAGCACCACCGCGAGCGCGACGCTCGCCCCGCCGAAGTCCCGCAGCAGGTGTTCGTTGTAGGGCGGCAGGTGCGACACCCAGGGCCACTTCCAGAACAGCTCGGGCAGCAGCAGGATCCACAGCCCCACCACCACCTGCGCGCCGGCGAGCAGCCCCAGCCCCGCCCGCAGCCACGTCCGTCTGCTCATCCGCGCCTTCCGCTCATCCGCGCCGCCCGCCCGTCCCGCCGCCGAACCGCCCCGCCAGGTACTCCTCGAACGTCCCCTTGCCCACCGCCCGCTCGGGCGCGAGGTGCCCACCCGCGCGGAACCCCCGGTAAGTCTTCCCCGCGAGCGGCACCTTCACCACGGCCCGCCGGCGCCCCGTCGCGCCCAGATAGGCACGGGCCAGCGACTCGAACGTCCGTACCTCGGGCCCGCCCAGGTCCGCCACCCGCCCGGCGGGCGCGCCACCGGCCAGCTCGGCGAGCCGCTCCGCGACCTCCGCCACCTCCACCGGCTGGTCGGAGACACGGGCCGGCAGCAGTACGACCGGGGCCTTGGCCAGCGCCTGGAGCACCTGCACCACCAGGTCGTGGAACTGGGTCGCCCGCAGCACGGTCCAGCCGAGTCCCGATTCCTCCACCAGCCGCTCGACGGCGAGCTTGGACCGGTAGTAGCCGAGGGGCACCCGGTCCACGCCGACGATCGAGATGTAGACCAGGTGCGCCACCCCGGCCCGCCGTGCCGCCGCGATCAGGTTCGTGGCCGCCCGTTCGTCGCCGCCGCGCGGGCTGGTCGCGCAGTGCACGACCGTGTCCACACCGCCGAGCGCCACGTCCAGACCACTGCCGCCCGCACGCAGGTCGACGGCGTACGGCTGGGCGTGCCGGCTGAGCACCCGCACCTCGTGCCCGTCCGCGCGCAGCCGCTCGGTGACGAGCCGTCCGAGCGTGCCGGTGCCGCCGGTCACCAGGATCGTGGTCATTCTGTTCATCCCCTTCGCCGCGGCGGACGCTCCCGGACGGAGCGCCCCGCCGTCAGCTGGGACGACGTGGCCGGTGCCGGATGTGACACTTCCGGCGAGGGAATGTCAGGGCTGCCCGAGCTGACGGCGTACGAAGTCCAGCTTGTCCGGGTTCATCATGGCCTGCACCTGCGTGATGAGCCCGTCGCGCACTTCGAACGACAGGACACCGACGACCGTGTCGCCGGCCCGTGCGACCAGCGCGCCGGCGCCGTTGACCTCGGTGACGGAGACGTCCCAGCCGGCCGCGAACTTCGGGAGTCCGCCCAGCACGAAGCGGACGACCTTCGTGCGGCCCTCGATCGGGCGCCGCGCCGCGGTCACCTTGCCACCGCCGTCGCTCCACCAGACCACGTCCTCGGCGAGCACCTTCTCCAGCCCGGCCAGGTCGCCGTCACGGGCCGCCGTGAGGAACGACGTGACCAGCTCCTGCTGCCGCTCGGGCGAGGGCGGGAAACGCGTCCCCGGCTCACCCACCCGTGCCACGGCCCGCCGGTAGAGCTGACGGCAGTTCGCCTCGGTCAGTTCCAGCGCCTCGGCGATCTCGCGGTGCCCGTACGCGAACGCCTCGCGCAGCACGTACACCGCCCGCTCGGTCGGCGTCAGCCGCTCCAGCAGGACGAGCATCGCCGTCGACACGGCGTCGCGCCGCTCGGCCGACTCCAGCGGGCCGAGGGCGCCGTCGGAGGTCAGGACCGGCTCCGGCAGCCATGCGCCGACGTAGGTCTCGCGCCGGGCGCGGGCCGAGGTGAGACGGTCGAGGCACAGGTTGGTGACGACCTTGGCCAGCCAGGCGGCCGGCTGCTCGATGCCCGCCCGGTCGGCCCCGCTGAAGCGCAGGTAGGCGTCCTGGACCGTGTCCTCCGCCTCGTCGGCCGAACCCAGCATGCGGTACGCCAGGCCGAACAGACGGGGCCGGTGGCGCTCGAACTCCTCGGCGGTCGTGGTCGTCATGCGCCTCACCCTGCCAGAAGCCCGGCGGGCGCCTCGGGGAGACCCGGCGGGCGTGGAGACCCGGCGGCGGGCAAGGGCCTTCGTCACCGCCGCCGGGCCGGTCTCGCGGGGGTCAGCAGGCGCCGAGGTCCTGCCAGACGCCCCATTCGCCGGTGGTGCCGGGCTCCTCGCCCTTCGTCCACCACTTGGACTTCCACGAGTGCCCCTCGTGGGACACCGTGATGCCGCCGCCGTACGGCGTGGCCGCGTCCCAGGCCGGGGCCGTGCACTGCCCGGTGCCGTCCGTCGGGCTCGGGCTCGGCGACCCGGTTCCCGTGGGGGTGGGCGTGGGCGTCGGGCCCGGCGTCTCCGTCCCGGGCTCCACCAGGGTCGTTCCCCGGGACAGATCACCCGCCAGGGCGTACGTCTTCCCGTCGAAGGAGACCGTCCAGTTCGACGGCGTCGACACCGGCAGGTAGTACACGAAGTCCACCTCGGTGGACGCCCCCGGCGCCAGCGACTGCCAGGCCGGCAGCTTCAGCGACACCCGGTGGTAGTCGCCCTTCAGGCCGCCCACGTTGCCGCCCGTGTGGTCGCTGCGGATCACCGAAGTGCCCCAGCCGGACTGGTCCTTGGCATTGCCGGGCGCGGAGGTGGCGTAGTCGAACCGGAACTCCGTACCGCCGGGCAGGGCCGTCCTCGTGTTGTTGGTGATCTTCAGCGTGGGGCTGATCGGGTAGTTGGAGTCGCCGAGCGGGAACTGCCCGAACTCCACGTCGACGTCGAGCGCCTCGGCCGGCATGTCGATCGTGGCGCGCTCGGCACCGTAGGGGGAGGCGTTCTTGAACGTGTCGTACATCGTGTCCGTCAGCGTCGAGCCCGGCACGTACTGCCCCCGGCCCGCGTCCCAGGCGTAGTCGCCCGCGAGCTCCCACACCATCGTGCCGCCGATGCCGCGGTCGACCACGTAGTCCGCCTTGGCCTTGACCGACTGCTCGTCCTCGGTGGACAGGAAGACCTTCTTCTCGGCGTTCCACAGCCAGGGCGCGACCAGGGTGGAGTCGTACTTGCGGGCGTACGTCCCGGTGAGCTTCGTGCCGGCCGGGAAGCCGTAGTCGGTGACGTAGTCGCCGACGACGCCCTTCTCCAGGTTCTTGGCGTGCCACATCGGGTTGGAACCCGCGGGCGACTCCTCGCCGTTGGTGTCCAGGTCGTGCCACAGGTTGTCGATGCCGACCGCGCCGTCACCGCACTTGGTCAGGCCGGAGCCCGCCGGGCAGTCGGTGGAGGGTGCCTTGCCCCAGAGCCCGTCGGTGCCGCCGGTGACGTTCTTGAAGCCGCGCGTGTAGTACGGCAGCCCGATGTTGACGCGCCCGGCCGGCATCGAACCGCGGAAGTAGTGGTAGGCCCAGTCGGTGTTGAGGTAGCCGATGCCGCCGTACTGGGAGGTGGTGTACACGCCGGCGGCGGCGAGTTCGGAGTCCTTGCCGTCGTCGAAGAGGGAGGCGTTCGGGCCCACGTGCTCGTTCCAGGCGCCGTGCAGGTCGTACGACATGATGTTGACGTAGTCCAGGTACTTCTGGACCTGGAAGGTCTCCATGCCGCGCAGCAGGTATCCGGAGGAGGGGGCGGCGACCGAGAGGAGGTAGTGCCTGCCGTCCGCGGCGCCCGCGCGGTCGAGCTTCTCGCGCAGCGTCTTCATCAGCGCCGCGTAGCCCTCGACCAGCCCGGCCCGGCGGCCGCCCGCGAAGGCCCAGTCGAGCGGGTTGCCCGCGTCCTTCATCGTCGTCGGGTACTCGTAGTCGATGTCCACGCCGTTGAAGCCGTACTTCCGGACGAAGTCGACCGCCGAGTCCGCGAAGGTCTCGATGCCGGCCTGGTTGACCGAGCCGTCGGCGTTGGTGGCCATCGAGTAGAAGCCGCCCGAGTCCACGCGGCCGCCGTCGTCGGCGAAGTAGCCGCCCGTCTCGGCCCAGCCGCCCACCGAGATCATGGTCTTGACGTCCGGGTGCTGCTTCTTGAACTTGTTCAGCTGATTGAAGTGGCCCTTGTAGGGGAGGTCCGGGTCCATCTCGGCGCCCTCGACCCCGGGCCACGTCATGCCCGTCGCCGGGTTCTTCGCGCTGTCCGAACCGACGGACAGCTTGTTGCCGCCGTCCACGTGCGCGAAGGCGTAGTTGATGTGGGTGATCTTGTCCCACGGGATGTCGGAGGCGAGGTAGGCGGGCTTGCCGTCCTTGCCGGTGCGCCAGCTCGTGAAGTAGCCGATCACGCGACGCGGGTGGTCGGCGCCCATCTTCTCGCGGCCCGCGGAGTCGTAGACCGAGCAGTAGGGGACGTCGACGCCGGGGGTCTGGTAGAGGCCGTCGGGGCGGCAGCTCGCCTGGTCGGCGGCCTGCGACGCGGTCGCCGGGAGGCCGGCGAGCACCAGTCCGGCGACGGCGGCGGCCGCCGCGAGCAGGGCCGGTCTCGCTCCGCGGCCGGTTCTGGAGCGTGAGGGGGAAGGCACAGTCGGTTCCTCTCCACGGAAGTTGCGCAGACCCTAGAGAGGACTAGACCAGTGAGTCAATAGGTATGGACCAATCTCAAGGTGGGGCGGCGACGGGCCAGTTGGAGACGGCCGTGCCGCGCCCGAGTCGCATGGGGCAGCTTTCTGTGAGCCACCCCACACAGTCCGTCCGCATGAACGGCGATCAGGCGTGGCACACTGGCCCTGTACCAGAAGCAGCGCACTCCGGGGTCGGTGAAAGTCCGAACCGGCGGTTACAGTCCGCGACCCGGTCGCCTCCAGCGGCCGGTTGACCAGGTGAAATTCCTGGACCGACGGTTAAAGTCCGGATGGGAGGCAGTGCGCGGCGGGCGAGCATACGTGCGCGCCGCCGACCTCTGGGCTCGCCCGCTGCCGGGCGGGTCCCGTCCGGCGTCGTTCCCGGTGTCCTCGCTCGCGATCTCTGTCGTTACCGACAGCCCCGGAGTCCGTGCCCGAAGAGGCAGGAGGACCCGGGAAGTGTTCACCGGAATCGTCGAAGAGCTGGGCGAGATCACCGCCGTCGAGACGCTCGACGACGCCTGTCGCTTCCGCTTGCGCGGCCCCTTGGTCACCGAAGGCGCACAGCACGGCGACTCCATCGCCGTCAACGGCGTCTGCCTCACGGTCGTCGACCACGAGGGCGACGAGTTCACCGCCGACGTGATGGCCGAGACCCTGAACCGCTCCAGCCTGGGCGTCCTCACCACCGGCTCCCGCGTCAATCTGGAGCGCCCCACCGCCGTCGGCGCCCGCCTCGGCGGGCACATCGTGCAGGGACACGTCGATGGCACCGGCGAGATCCTGGAGCGCGAGCCCTCCGAGCACTGGGAGCTCGTGAAGATCTCCCTGCCCGCGGACCTCGCCCGCTACGTCGTGGAGAAGGGCTCCATCACCGTCGACGGCATCAGCCTCACCGTCGTCGACGCGGGTCCCGACTTCTTCACCGTCAGCCTCATCCCCACCACCCTCGCCCTGACCACGCTGGGCCTGAAGCAGCCCGGCGACCCGGTCAACCTCGAGGTGGACGTCATCGCCAAGTACGTGGAGCGACTGCTCACCGCCCAGGGGGGCACCAAGTGAACTGGCTCAACTCCGAGGCGTTCACGCTCTTCGACCAGCACATCAAGTGGTCGGACATGATCGGCAACGTGATCGGTCTGCTCGGCCTCGCGCTCGGCTGGCGGCGCTCCATCTGGACCTGGCCCGTGCAGTTCGTCTCCGGGCTCATCCTCTTCACGGCCTTCGCCACCGCCCACCTCTCCGGCAGCGCCGGCAAGCAGATCGTCGTCATGGCCGTCGCCACCTGGGGCTTCTGGCAGTGGAACCGCGGCCGACAGCAGACCCAGGACGGCTCCATCGCAGTCCGCTTCGCCACCTGGCGCGAGCGCGGCGCCCTGCTCGCCGCGGCCGCCGTCGGCACCCTCGCGGTGGGCGGTCTGTTCACCGCCTACCCGACCCTGTCCTGGGACCCCTGGCCGGACGCGTACATCTTCGTCGGCACCGTCGTCGCCATGTACGCCCAGGCGCGCGGCATGGTCGAGTTCTGGTTCGCCTGGCTGCTGGTCGACCTGGTCGGCGTCCCGCTGAACTTCGCCAACGGCTTCGCCTTCTCCGGCTTCGTCTACGTCATCTACGGCGCGCTCGTCCTGTGGGGCCTGCGCGACTGGTGGCTGCGCTCCCGTACCGCGGCGCGGCCCGTCCCGGAAGGAGCGCCCGCATGAGCACGGCACCCATCCTCTACAGCACGGACGGCTACGAGGACCTCACCCTCGACCCCGTCGAACAGGCCGTCGCCGACATCGCCGCCGGCCGCCCGGTCGTGGTCGTCGACGACGAGAACCGCGAGAACGAGGGCGACCTCGTCATCGCCGCGGAGAAGGCGACCGAGGAGATCGTCGCCTTCATGATGAGCGAGTGCCGCGGCCTGATCTGCGCCCCCATGGAGGGCGAGGAACTGGACCGGCTCCGCCTCCCGCAGATGGTCGACGACAACACCGAGTCGATGAAGACCGCCTTCACGGTCTCCGTGGACGCCACCGCCGCGCACGGCGTGAGCACCGGCATCTCCGCCTCGGACCGCGCCACCACCCTCCAGCTCCTGGCGAGCGGCACCGCCGAACCCACCGACCTGGTCCGCCCCGGGCACATCTTCCCGCTGCGCGCCCGCTCCGGCGGCGTACTCGTCCGCAACGGCCACACCGAGGCCGCCGTCGACCTCGCCCGCCTCGCGGGCCTGCGCCCGGCCGGCGCCATCGTCGAGATCGCCGGCGAGGACGGGCGCATGCTGCGGCTGCCCGAGCTGATCCCGTTCGCCCGCAAGCACGGGCTGACGATCATCTCCATCGAGGACCTCATCTCCTACCGCCGCAGCGAGGAGCCCACCGTCCGCCGCGAGGCCGAGGTCCGGCTGCCCACCCGGCACGGCGAGTTCACGGCGTACGGCTACCGCTCCACCGTCGACGGCGTCGAGCACGTCGCCCTCGTCCACGGCGACATCGGTGACGGGACGGACGTCCTGGTCCGCATCCACTCCGAGTGCCTCACCGGCGACGTCTTCGGCTCCCAGCGCTGCGACTGCGGACCCCAGCTGGACGCCTCCCTGGACCGCATCCAGGCCGAGGGCAGGGGCGTGGTCGTCTACCTCCGCGGCCACGAGGGGCGCGGCATCGGCCTGATGTCCAAGCTGCGCGCCTACGAACTCCAGGAGCGCGGCCGGGACACGCTCGACGCCAACCTGGAACTCGGCCTGCCCGCCGACGCCCGCGACTACGGCGCCGGGGCCCAGATCCTTGACGACCTCGGCGTGCGCGCCGTGCGCCTGATGACCAACAACCCGGACAAGAGCGACGCCCTCGTCCGGCACGGGATCGAGGTCACCGGCCGCGAGCCGATGCCCGTCCAGGCCGGCGAGCACAACCTCCGCTACCTGCGCACCAAGCGGGACCGGATGGGACACGACCTGCCCTGGCTGGACACGACGCCCGTGTCCACCTGCGGCAACCAGTAAGCAAGGAACGCGAGGAGAGACGTGAGCGGCAAGGGTGCACCGGAGCTGTCCGTACGCAACGTGGGGGACCTGCGGGTCGCCGTCGTCGCGGCACAGTGGCACGACAAGGTGATGGACGGACTGGTGGACGGCGCCCTGCGCGCCCTGCACGAGCTGGGCATCGACGAGCCGACCCTGCTCAGGGTCCCCGGCAGCTTCGAGCTCCCGGTGGTCGCCAAGGTCCTCGCGGGCCGCGGCTACGACGCGATCGTCGCCCTCGGTGTCGTCATCCGCGGCGGCACCCCCCACTTCGACTACGTGTGCCAGGGCGTGACCCAGGGCCTGGTCCAGGTCTCCGTGGAGACCGGCGTCCCCGTCGGCTTCGGCGTGCTCACCTGCGACACCGAGGAGCAGGCCCTGGACCGGGCCGGAATCGAGGGCTCCAGCGAGGACAAGGGCCACGAGGCGGTGACCGCGGCGGTGGCCACGGCGGCCACCCTCCGCTCAGTATCCGAACCGTGGCGTTAGGCCGGCCGGCACTACGCGTAAAGTGGGCGCCACCATGTCCAAGAAGACTTTCGAGGAGCTCTTCACCGAGCTCCAGCACAAGGCCGCGAACGGCGACCCCGCCACCTCCCGCACCGCCGAGCTGGTGGACAAGGGGGTCCATGCCATCGGCAAGAAGGTCGTCGAGGAGGCCGCCGAGGTCTGGATGGCCGCCGAGTACGAGGGCAAGGAGGCGGCGGCCGAGGAGATCTCCCAGCTGCTGTACCACGTCCAGGTGATGATGGTCGCCCGCGGGATCTCCCTGGACGACGTCTACGCCCACCTGTAAAGCCCAGCCCCCCCTTTTCTTCACCCCTTCACGCAAAGGAAGCCGACCTCATGCTGCGCATCGCCGTCCCCAACAAGGGTTCCCTGTCAGGCCCCGCGGGGGAGATGCTGCATGAGGCCGGCTACCAGCAGCGCCGCGAGTCCAAGGAACTGCGGATCGTCGACCCGACGAACGAGGTCGAGTTCTTCTACCTCCGCCCCCGCGACATCGCGATCTACGTCTCGTCCGGCAAGCTCGACATCGGCATCACCGGCCGCGACCTGCTGATCGACTCCGGCGCCGACGCCGAGGAGATCCTCCCGCTCGGCTTCGCCCGCTCCACCTTCCGCTTCGCGGGCAAGCCGGGCACCGCGAACGGCGTCGAGGACCTCAAGGGCCGGACCGTCGCCACCTCCTACGAGGGCATCGTCGCGGCGCACCTGGCCGACCGGGGTGTCGAGGCCTCCGTCGTCCACCTCGACGGCGCCGTCGAGACCGCCATCGAACTCGGTGTCGCCGGGGTCATCGCGGACGTCGTCGAGACCGGGACGTCCCTGCGCAACGCGGGCCTGGAGGTCTTCGGCGAGCCCATCATGAAGTCCGAGGCCATCGTGATCCGCCGCTCCGGCGCGGAGCCCGACGAGACGACCGAGCCCAAGGTGCAGCAGTTCCTGCGCCGCCTGCAGGGCGTCCTGGTGGCCCGGACGTACGTGATGATGGACTACGACTGCCGCGTGGAGCAGCTGGAGAAGGCCGTCGCGCTCACCCCCGGCCTGGAGTCCCCGACCGTCTCCCCGCTGCACAACGAGGGCTGGGTCGCCGTCCGCGCGATGGTCCCCGCCAAGGAGGCCCAGCGGATCATGGACGACCTGTACGAGATCGGTGCCCGGGCCATCCTGACCACGGCCATCCACGCCTGCCGTCTCTGAGCGCGACCCGGAGCGACGCCATGCCCGACACCTCGCCGGACAACACGCCGGACCTGCCCGCACTGCCCGTGACCTTCCGGCCGGGGCGTACCCGTGCGGTCCTGACCGTCCTCGCCGTCGCCACGTTCGCGGCCATCACGGCGGTCGGCATGCTGCTGGACGGCCTCGGTACGGGAGAGCGCCTCAGCTTCGTGCTGACGGCCCTCCTCCTCGCCGGGGTCCTGTTCGTGCTGGCCCGGCCCCGGGTCACGGCCGACGAGGCGGGCGTCACCGTCGTCAACCTCACCACCAAGCGGCGCCTCGCCTGGGCCGAGATCCTCCGGGTCAACCTCCGGCAGGGCGACCCCTGGGCGTTCCTGGACCTCAGCGACGGCACCAGCCTGCCCGCCCTCGGCATCCAGCCGGGCATCGCACGGCAGCGTGCCATCCAGGACGCGCGTGCTCTGCGCGCCCTCGTCGCGGACCGTTCCGCCGCCAGCCCCGACGCTCCCCGCGGCTGACGCGGAGCGGCGGCCCTGCCACGGGCGCCCTTCTCGTGATTAATCTGGGAACGAAGACGCGGCCGTCGCGTCTTCGCCCCCGTCGCTCCGCCCGGTGCGCGGGGGTCCCCGCTACCCGAGGAGTGACTCCCTCCGGCGATGGACGGATCGTCCTGCAGTACCTGCGCCGCCCCCTGCTGTGACTCCCCCCAGGCGGCGGCATCGTGACCACCACCCCCCTGCTGCTCCTGGCAGCCGCCTTCCTGCTGATTCTCGCCAACGGCTTCTTCGTCGCCGCGGAGTTCGGCCTGGTGACCGTCGAACGCCCCGACGCCGAGCAGGCAGCCGCCGACGGCGACCGGCGTGCCCGCCGGGTCGTCGAGTCACTCAAGGAGCTGTCCTTCCAGCTCTCCGGCACCCAACTCGGCATCACCATCACCTCGCTCGTGGTCGGCATGCTCGCCGAACCGGCGCTCGCCCAGCTCCTGGACGGCCCGTTCACCGCGACCGGCCTCCCCGAAGGCGCCGTACCCGGTGTCTCCGTCGTCGTCGGCATGCTGCTGGCCTCGGCCGTCCAGATGGTGATCGGCGAGCTGGTGCCCAAGAACTGGGCGGTGTCCAAGCCCCTGCAGGTCGCGCGCTTCGTCGCGGGCCCGCAGCACGCCTTCGCCCGGCTGTTCCACCCGGTGATCGCCGCGCTGAACGCCGTGGCCAACCGCCTGGTCCGCGCGCTCGGCTTCGAACCCGCCGAAGAGCTGGCCTCCGCCCGCACCCCCGGCGAACTGGTCTCCCTGGCCCGGCACTCCGCCCGGGCCGGCGCGCTGGAACAGGACACGGCCGACCTCTTCGTACGGACCCTGTCGCTGGGCGAACTGACCGCGCAGCACGTCATGACCCCGCGCGTGAAGGTCAGCGCCCTGCAGTCCTCGGCCACCGCCGAGGACGTGGTCAACCTGACCCGCGCCACCGGCCTGTCCCGTTTCCCCGTCTACCGGGAGAAGATCGACGAGATCGTCGGCATGGTCCACCTCAAGGACGCCCTCGCGGTACCCGCGCACGACCGGCTGCGTACCCCGACCGGCCGGATCGCCCGCCCGGCGCTGCTCGTCCCCGAGACCCTGCCCGTACGACCGCTGCTCACCCGCCTGCGCAGCGAGCAGCCCATCGCGGTCGTCGTCGACGAGTACGGCGGCACGGCCGGCGTCGTCACCCTGGAGGACATCGTGGAGGAGATCGTCGGAGAGGTCCGCGACGAGCACGACGTCCTCGACGTACCCGAACTCGCGCCCGCCCCGCCCGAGGACGGCCGCCCCGCCTGGGACGTCGACGGCAGCTGCCGCGTCGACGCCCTGCGGCGCATCGGCCTCGACGCTCCCGAGGGACCGTACGAGACCGTGGCCGGGCTCGTTGCCGACCTGCTCGGCCGCATCCCGGCAGTCGGAGACCGGGCGGAACTGCCCGGCTGGCGGCTCGCCGTCCGGCAGGTCGGCCACTACCGCGCCGAACGGATACGGCTGGTGCGAACGGCGCCGGTGTCCGTGCTGGAGGCCGCCCGATGAGCGTCCTGCAACTCCTCTTCGCGGCGCTGCTCGTGCTCGCCAACGGCTTCTTCGTCGGCGCCGAGTTCGCGCTCGTCTCGGTACGCCGCAGCCAGATCGAACCGCTCGGCACCGCCCGGGCCCGGCAGGTGCTGTACGGGCTGGAGCGGCTGCCGCAGATGATGGCCGCCGCGCAGTTCGGCATCACCGTCTGCTCGCTGACGCTCGGCGCGGTCGCCGAGCCGACGGTCGCCCACCTGCTGGAGCCGGTCTTCGAGTGGATCCACCTGCCGCACGGCGTGATCCACCCGCTCGGCTACGTGATCGCGCTGGCCGCGGTGGTCTTCTGCCACCTCGTCATCGGTGAGATGGTCCCGAAGAACCTCGCGATGGCCGCCCCCGAGAAGGCCGCACTGTGGCTCAGCCCCGGCCTCGTCGCCTTCGCCCGCCTCTGCAGGCCGATCACCGCCGCGCTCGGTGCCTGCGCCCAGGGCATCCTGCGGCTCTTCCACGTCGAGCCCAAGGACGAGGTCGAGGCGGTCTTCACCAGCGAGCAGCTCAACCGGCTGGTGGAGGACGCCGGCCAGGCGGGCCTGCTCGACCCGGAGGAGCAGGAACGCCTGGAGGACGCCCTGGAACTCGGCTCCCGCCCGGTCACCGACGTACTGCTCGGGCGCGAGTCCCTGATCACGGTCAGCCCCTCGGTCACGCCGGGCGAGATCGTCGCGCTCACCGCCCGCACCGGGTACTCGCGCTTCCCGGTCGCGGCGGAGAAGGGGGCCTTCATGGGGTACCTCCACGTCAAGGACGTCCTCGACCTGGTCCTGGACTCCGAGGACTCCGACCGGGCCGTCCCGGGGCAGCTCTGGCGTCCGATGACGACCCTCCGCCCCGAACTGCCCCTCGACGACGCCCTCACCGTGATGCGCCGGGCGGCGACCCATCTGGCCCAGGTGACGGACGCGTCCGGGAAGGTGCTCGGCCTGGTCGCCCTGGAGGACGTACTGGAACTGCTGGTGGGAGAGGTACGCGACCCGGCCCACAGAGAGGTGACCCTGGCGACTTAGCCCCGCAGCTGCGGGCAGCTCCGCCGCCCCAGCTGCGCACCTACCCTTGGCCCGCACCGACAACCGGCGCCTTACAACGCCGACGGATCCGCCGGTCCCCTCCCCGACAGCACCTCCCCATACGCCTGCATCAAGTCCGGCAACCGCAACGTAGCCAGGTCATCCCGGCTCAACACCCCCGGATACACCGACAACCGCAGATCCCGGTACGCACAACTCTTCTCGTACAGCGTCCGCAGAAACCGCCCGTTCCCCAACTCGTCGATCCAGCCCTGGTCCACCACGTGCCCGGCGATCGAGCGCAGCTCGTCGAGCGCCTCCTCGTCCCACCCGTCCCCGTTCTCGGCCGCGAGCACCTCACCGATGGAGGTGAGCTCCAGCGGCCGGTACGACGGGAAGTCGACCCGCGTCGTGAAGCGGGAGGACAGCCCGGGGTTGGCCGTCAGCAGCCGGTCCATGCCCTCGGGATAGCCGGCCAGGATCACCACCAGGTGGTCCCGGTTGTCCTCGGCCCGCTTCAGCAGCACCTGCAACGCCTCGTCGCCGTACGCGTCGCCCTTGCCGTAACCGGAGTTGGACAGGGAGTACGCCTCGTCGACGAAGAGGACGCCGCCGAGCGCGGAGTCGATCAGTTCGTTGGCCTTCACGGCGGTCTGGCCGAGGTACTCGCCGACCAGGTCGGCCCGCTGCGCCTCCACCAGGTGGTCGCCGCCGAGCAGGCCGAGGGCGTAGAAGACACGGCCCAGGATGCGGGCCACGGTGGTCTTGCCGGTGCCGGAGGGGCCGGAGAAGACGAAGTGCCGTTTGGGTGGCTGGACCGGCAGGCCCTGCCCGGCCCGCAACCGCGCCATGTTCAGCTGCGCGGACAGGGCCCTCACCTGACGCTTCACCGGCTCCAGCCCCACCATGCGCTCCAGCTCGGCGAGCGCCTCCTCCAGTAACGCGGGGTCGGTGGGCCCGGTGGGCAGGGAGGGGTCCGGTCCGTCGGGCTTCTCGCGCACCGACGGACCGCTCAGCGGGGGCAGCGGGGCGGCGGCCGGCGAGGGGTCGGGCGCGGAGACCTTGAGGTCGCGCTCCTCGGTGCCGAAGAGGGGGTCGAGACCGTCCAGGCCCTCCGCGCCCAGACCGGCCTGGGCGAGCCCCGCGAGGTCGGTGGAGTCGTCGTAGCCGTCGCCCTCGGCGATCGCCGCCAGCCGCGCCGAGGTGTCCATGAAGGCCGGGTCGACGCGGTGCACGGCCCGGTACAGCGGCAGCGCCGCGGCGCTGCGGCCCGTGCCCTCGTGGGCCCGCGCCAGCCAGTAGCGCAGTTCCTTGCGCTGGGGCTGCTCACTGCGGCACCGCATGAGGGCCGCCGACAGCAGCGGTTCGGCCTGCCCGTACATCTCCAGGCGCACCCGGGCCATGCCGCTGAACAGGCCGGCCTCGATGCCCAGCAGGGGGTCGCCGAGCAGTGGGTCGGTGTGCCGGACGAGCTGTTCCCAGTCCTTGACGAGGTAGGCGCGGCAGGCGTGCAGGAAGCGGACCTGGGGGTCGGCGTCCACGGGCGGCAGCCCGGCCAGGGCCCGGTCCAGTTCCGGGACGTGGCGGCCGTCGAGCCAGTGCGAGGCGTGCGCCAGCAGCAGATCGCGAGGGCTCTCCAGCACCGGTTGCACCCACCAGCCCAGCCAGTACCAGGAGTTGAGCGTGCGGCGGTGGCGGGCGCGCTGCTCGCCGAAGCGGTCCCGGTGCCGGAACATCCTGAGCAGCGCGTTGGTGGTGTCGACGCGCAGCGCGTGGAGTCCCAGCCAGCCGTCGGCCATCGTGGGGTCGATGCGCACCGCGGCCCGGAACTCCTCCTCCGCCTGCGGATAGGCCCCCATGGTGTAGGCGTCCACGCCGCGCAGCCAGGCGAGGTCGGCCGGGGCCTGTGCGCCCTGCGTGCCGAAGTCCATCCCGTCCCCCACGTACCGTGCCCCCGTCGGTATGCCGCCGAGCCGTCGCCCGCCGACCGCCTCGGTCAACGGCTGTGCCGCGGACCGGAGTTGCAAGGTGCGCGCGGAAACCGCCCGTAGGTCGCACCGAGGGCATCGTACCCGCGGCGGTCTTTCCTCCGAAGGGTGCCGGGACAGGCCGTTGTGCGAGGTGGAAGCGGATGGGGGGGGCGCGCGGGGCGGTGACCGTGGGTGAGCGGTTCGCGCCACGGAGCAGCCGGAAAACGCGCTCAGGGCAGAACGAAGCCCCCGATCACGGGGGAACAACCGGGGGCTTCGCGTCTGCCGGCGGCTCCGAATGGCCGCACATTCAGAACGTAAGACCTGTACGGCCCCCGGGTCAAGCGGAGTTGGGGCACTCCGGCGAGTTGCCAGGCGGCGATCTTCACGAGTTCAGCACACTGCGGAGGGTCCGTCACCCTGAGTGAGGAAGTAGGCCGCGGTGGCGGTTCCCGCGGGCCCCGGAAGCACCTCGTACCCCTTCTCCCTCTGCCGTACCAGAAGATGCGCGAAGGGGCGCGAGGGGTCGTCGGCGAAGTGCCGGCGCTCCGCCGGGATCCACCCGTCCCAGAACGTCCGCTGCTCCGCTCCGTCGCGCGCCCGTCCGCGTGTCCACGCCTCCTCGCGCGGCAGCTCCATCCAGAGCAGGTGGGCCAGGTGCGGACGCAGCGCCTCGCGGCCGGCGCCGACGCCCTCCACCAGGACCACCGGGGCCGGCGGCAGTGGGCGCGACGCGTCGAAGGACCGGGCCCGCCAGTCGTAGGTGGCGTAGTGCGCGGTGTCGCCGCGCATCAGGGGCTCGATCACCTGGCTCAGCAGCCGCCCGGTCCAGTCGAACAGTTGGTCGTGGCTGGCGATGTCGTCGAGGTGCAGCACCGGCACGCCGCCCAGCTCGCCGGCCAACCGCCCGGCGAACGTGGACTTCCCGGAGCCGGCGTACCCGTCGACGCCGATCAGGCGCACCGGCCCGCAGGAAGGGGGAAGCCGGCGGAGCCGGGCTGCGAGGTCGTGGATGGCGATTCCTGGGCTGCGGATGGCGGGTCCTGGGCTGCACGTCGGGGCGGACATCGTTCGTCCCGCACTTTAACGGCCGTCCGCCGCTCCCGAGCGCCACGCCTACCGGACCGGACCGGAGCGGATTGCACCGGACCGGAGCGGGTGAGCCTCCGCCTCCCCGCCCTCCCCGCCCTCCGCGCCACTGGTCGACACCAATATTCGTGGCGTGGCGTGCGCAGAAGTGCTGGCAGGAGTGGGCGCCTGCGGCCATAGTTGGCGCACAACCGTGCAACGGACCCGCCCGACTCGGACACCTGGGGGTCTTCCGCCCATGAGCAGAGCCGAACAGCCGTCCCGCAGAACCGTCCTGGCCGCAGCCGTCGCCGCCGCCGTGGCGGGCAGCGCGATCCCGGCCACCGCCGAAGCCACGCCCGGCACGGGCACCGGCGGCGCGGACCCCGACCGTGCCACCGGCCGACAGGTCGACTACCGCGCCTGGACCACGTTCCGCGACTGGCGGCGCGGAACCGTGCAGGGCACCCGCCCCGTCGCGGGCGCCCGGCCCGGTGTCGTGCTCGGCGCCCCGGCAGGCACCGCCGACTACACCGACCCGCACACCGGCAGGACCGCGGCCTGGGAGTACGCGACCTGGACCTCGCCCGTCCACCGGCTCGCCGTGCCCTCGACCGAGGTCATCGCCTCCTGGAACGCGCACACCCCGAGCGGCACCTGGCTCCAGGTCGAGCTGAAGGGCACCTACTCCGACGGCACGGACACTCCCTGGTACGTGATGGGCCGCTGGGCGGCCGGCGACGGCGACCAGGACATCCGGCGGACCTCGGTCGACGACCAGGGCGACGGCAGGAGCAGCGTCTGGACGGACACGTTCGCCATCGACGACGCCTCCACGGGGCTGCGCCTGGCCTCCTACCGGCTCAGGCTCACCCTCTACCGCCGTCCCGGCACGCGGAGCACGCCCACCGTATGGCGGCTCGGCGCGATGGGCTCCGACGTCCCCGACCGCTTCACCGTCCCCGCCTCCACCCCCGGCCTCGCCCAGGAGCTGCGCGTTCCGCGCTACTCGCAGGAGATCCACAAGGGTCAGTACCCCGAGTACGACAACGGCGGCGAGGCCTGGTGCAGCCCCACCTCCTCGCAGATGATCATCGAGTACTGGGGCGGTCGCCTCACCGAGGAGCAGCTCGCCTGGGTCAACCCCTCCTACGCCGACCCGCAGGTCTGCCACGCGGCCAGGTACACGTACGACTACCAGTACGCCGGCTGCGGCAACTGGCCCTTCAACGCCGCCTACGCGGCCACCTTCAAGGACCTCCAGGGCGTGGTCACCCGCCTCGGCTCCCTCACCGACCTGGAGACGCTGATCGCGGCCGGCATCCCGGCCATAACGTCCCAGTCCTTCCTGGAGAAGGAGCTGACGGGGGCCGGGTACGGCACCTCGGGACACCTGATGACCGTGATCGGCTTCACCGCCGACGGCGACGTGATCGCCAACGACCCGGCCTCGGACGACAACGAGGCAGTGCGGCGCGTCTACAAACGGCGCGAGTGGGAGAACATCTGGCTCAGGACCAAGCGGTACAACGCCAGTGGCAAGGTCGCCTCCGGCACCGGCGGCGTCTGCTACCTCTACTTCCCGGCCCACCCGAGTCCGCGCCAGCGCAAGGCCCTCGCGGCGGTGGGCGTGCGCTGACCCCCACCGCGACGACGGCCCCCGGCCCACCAGAGGCACCGCCGGGGGCCGTCCGCTGTGACCAACGTCTCCGCCGCAAAAGCCGCTCACGGTGGCAAGGTGGACAGGGTCAAACCGCTGGGGGGCCGGGGGAGTCCATCGAACGTCGAGATCAGCGAGAAGCCATGACCGCACACACCGCCACCGCCGCCCGTGTCCGTACCGGCGGCCCCAAGGACGACGGTCCGAAGATCCTCGAGCACGTCATGGGCTGGACCCTTGTCGTGGTGATCGCGATGTTCGTGGTGCAGCTGGGTCTGCTGTGACGTGACCCTCGTGTGACCTGCCCCACGATCCGACCTGCCATACTGCGGAGGTCCCGCCGTCAGCAGGAGACCAGGGTCGAAATTGAATATTAGTCAACAGCGCGCCGACGCCCGTCCCCGGGCCCGCGGCACGGAGCGCTCGGCGGCACGCCGCGCCGAACTCATCGCCATCGGGCGGAGGTTGTTCGCCGACACGTCGTACGACGCGCTCTCGATGGACGACATCGCCCGCCAGGCGCATGTCGCCAAGGGGCTGATCTACTACTACTTCCAGTCCAAGCGGGGCTACTACCTGGCGATCATCCAGGACTCCGTCGCCGACCTGGTCACCACCGCCGCGCGTGGCACCGAACTGCCCCAGGTGGACCGCGTCCACCGCACCATCGACGGCTATCTGCGCTACGCCGAGCAGAACCAGGCCGCCTACCGCACGATCGTCAGCGGCGGAGTCGGCTTCGACGCCGAGGTGCACGCCATCCGGGACGGTGTCCGCGAGGCGATCGTCGCCACCATCGCCGAAGGGGCGTACGGCCGCTCCGACGTCGGACAGCTGGCCCGCATGGGACTGCTCTCCTGGGTGTGCAGCGTCGAGGGCGCCACCCTGGACTGGATCGGCCGTCCCGTACTGCCCCGCGAGAGCATGCGCGACCTGCTCGTGAAGACGCTCGGCGGCACCCTGCGCGCCGTCGAGGAACTGGACCCCGCCTACCCGGCCCCGGCACCCGCCCGCCGCGACCCCTGACAGGCGCAGCGGAGGGGCGGAGACCCGAGCCGGCCTCCGCCCCTCCGCCCCCCCCCGTGGGTCAGTCAGTCGATCGCCTTGATCAGCTCACCGTCGGCCGTGTCACCGCTCAGCTCCCAGAAGAACGTGCCGCCCAGGCCCTGCTGGTTCTTGTACGTCATCTTGGTAGCGATGGTCTGCGGAGTGTCGTAGCTCCACCAGTCGCTTCCGCACTTGGCGTACGCGGTGCCGGCCACCGCGCCGGTCGCCGGGCACTTGGACTTGAGCACCTTGTAGTCCTCGATGCCGTTCTCGTACGTCCCCTTCGCCGGGCCGGTCGCGGTGCCGCCGGGGGCGGACTGGGTGACGCCGGTCCAGCCGCGGCCGTAGAAGCCGATGCCGAGCAGCAGCTTCGACGACGGAACGCCGAGGCCCTTGAGCTTCGCGATCGTCGCCGAGGTGTGGTAGCCCGCCTTCGGAATGCCGGAGTACGAGTTCAGCGGGGAGTGCGGAGCGGTCGGGCCGGTGGCGTCCCAGGCACCGAAGAAGTCGTACGTCATGAGGTTGTACCAGTCGACGTACTGGGCCGCGCCCGCGTAGTCGGCCGCGTCGATCTTGCCGCCGGTTGTCGCGTCGGCCGTGATCGCCGCGGTCACCAGGTAGTCCGGGCCGAACTCGGCACGCAGCGCGCTCATCAGTTTCGGGAACGCGTCCCGGCCGCTGGTGTCGCAGCTCAGACCGCAGGCGTTCGGGTACTCCCAGTCGATGTCGATGCCGTCGAAGACGTCGGCCCACCTGGAGTTCTCGACCAGGTCGTGGCAGGACCGGGCGAAGGCGGCCGGGTTCCTCGCGGCCTCCGCGAAGCCGCCGGACCAGGTCCAGCCGCCGAAGGACCAAAGGATCTTGAGGTCCGGGTGCTTCTTCTTCAGCTTGAGCAGCTGGTTGAAGTTGCCGCGCAGCGGCTGGTCCCAGGTGTCGGCGACCCCGTCGACGGACTCGGCCGCGGTGTACGCCCGGTCGGTCGCCGCGTACGCGTCGCCCATGGCGCACTTGCCGCCGGTGACGTTGCCGAACG
Source organism: Streptomyces sp. NPDC058812 (assembly GCF_042744565.1). Lineage (NCBI taxonomy): Bacteria > Bacillati > Actinomycetota > Actinomycetes > Kitasatosporales > Streptomycetaceae > Streptomyces > Streptomyces sp. NPDC058812. The sequence goes on along the minus strand of NZ_JBHYOB010000014.1, from coordinate 62,617 downwards.
CGTAGTTGATGTGGGTCAGCTCGGCGCCCGAACCGGACGTCTCGATGTTCTTGGCGTGGTACTTGCGGTCGTAGGTGCCCCATTCGGTGAAGTAGCCGACGACCTTGGAACCGGCCGAGGCCCCCGCGGCGGGCGTCCCCGGGGCGGCCGTGGCCGTGGTCGTGCCGGCGCCGGCCAGCAGCCCCGCGCCGAGGGCGACGGAACACAGCGCGGAGAAGAGCGCCCGGACGGGGCGGACGCGGGGGAGGTGCGGGACGTGCATCGGGTGTCTCCTCGTGGGGGGAAGAGGGAACGCGCGCCGATTGGCATGAACGCGGTAAGGCGTTCGGGCCGTCACCGTAGGAGGACTAGACCAGTGGGGTCAATGGTTCGGACCATTTTCCCGGCACGGGCACGGGCACGGGCACGGGCACGGGCGCGGCGCGGGCACCGGAATCGGCCCCTTCCGTACCGGCCGGAGCATTTCTTGAAGTAAGCGGTCGTTAACTGGTGACTCCATGCCTCCGATCGGGCATACTCACAGCGCACAGCCGCTGGTCAGCCGCTTCCGCGACCCGGGAGTGCGAGCATCGGCCAGGCCCGAACGACCCGGCGGAACCGCCTCCACCCAAGGCGCACGTCCGCCGATGTGCCCGACAGGGAGGAGAGCGTCGCCATGCCCGACCGCGCCCCGCAGCCGGTGGACCGGCAACTGCCCACGGACGAGGCACGGGATCTGATCTCGCTCGTCCGCGACATCGCGCAGCGTGAGATCGCCCCGAGCGCGGCCGAGGAGGAGGACGCCGGACGCTTCCCCCGCGAAGTCTTCACCCTGCTCTCCGACTCCGGCCTGCTCGGTCTGCCCTACGACGCCGAGTACGGCGGCGGCGAGCAGCCGTACGAGGTCTATCTCCAGGTCCTCGAAGAACTCGCCGCGGCCCGGCTCACCGTCGGTCTCGGCGTCAGCGTGCACACGCTCGCCTCCTACGCGCTCGCCGCCTACGGCACCAAGGAGCAGCAGATCGAGCACCTGCCCGCGATGCTCGGCGGCGGCCTGCTCGGCGCCTACTGCCTCTCCGAACCCGCCTCGGGGTCGGACGCCGCCTCGCTGCGCACCAAGGCCGTACGGGACGGCGACGACTGGGTGCTCACCGGTACCAAAGCGTGGATCACGCACGGTGGCATCGCCGACTTCTACACCGTCATGGCGCGCACGGGCGAGGAGGGGCCGCGCGGGATCACCGCCTTCCTCGTCCCCGCCGACGCCGAGGGGCTGAGCGCCGCGGTGCCCGAGAAGAAGATGGGGCTGAAGGGCTCGCCCACCGCGCAGGTCCACCTCGACGGCGTGCGGGTCTCCGACGCCCGGCGCCTCGGAGGCGAGGGCCAGGGCTTCGCGATCGCCCTGTCCGCACTCGACTCCGGGCGGCTGGGCATCGCCGCCTGCGCCATCGGTGTGGCCCAGGCGGCCCTGGACGAGGCGGTGTCGTACGCGGCCGACCGGCGGCAGTTCGGCAAGCCGATCTCCGACTTCCAGGGGCTGCGCTTCATGCTCGCCGACATGGCGACCCAGATCGAGGCCGGCCGCGCGCTGTACCTGACGGCGGCGCGGCTGCGCGACGCCGGACTGCCGTTCGCCAAGCAGGCGGCCATGGCCAAGCTGCACTGCACCGACACGGCGATGCGGGCCACCACCGACGCCGTGCAGATCCTCGGCGGGTACGGCTACACCGCGGACTTCCCGGCCGAACGGTACATGCGCGAGGCCAAGGTGCTGCAGATCGTCGAGGGCACCAACCAGATCCAGCGGATGGTCATCGCCCGTCACCTCGCGGGTCCAGAGGGACGCTGAAGGCGCCGGCGACGCGGAAGTCGCCGGTGGTGAACAGGTCCCCGGTGGTGAAGAAGTCGCCGAGGCCGCGCGGAGGCGCCACGAGCCGGACCCACTCCGGGTCGTGGCGCCCCGGCAGGGTGCGGCCACGGTCGGCCCAGGTCCGCATCAGCTCACGGTAGATCGGCGGGTCCGGGAGTTGCGGATCGGGCGGAACCGGTCCCGCGGGCACCGGGACGAACACACGGCGCCGACGCCCGGCCGCCGAGTACGTGGGGGTCATACCCGGGCAACGCGGCAAAGGCGGACAGGTCACCGGCCCGCGGAATCGGGCGTGAGTTCGCGGGCGTCCGCCGTCGAGTCGCCGTTGCCGTACCGGACCTGACGTACCGTCGCACCGCACCGGTCCGACCGGCCGGGGAAGAACGCACCGCCCCGCACCACGGCGGCCAGCTGTGAGCCGTGGCGCGGGTGGGCCGGCGGAATCGGGTGTCCCCCCGGACTGTGGCCGCTCAGGCCGCCTCGCGCCGCATCGTCGGCACACGCATCGGGCGCGAGCCCGGGCCGCCGACGTGGGAGAAGGGCTGCGTCCGCCAGTCGAGGCCCTGGGGGAGCGTCAACAGCAGGGCGGTGTCCTGCTCGTGGGGCTGGAACGACTCGTCGGCGGGCCGGGCCTCGGTGGCCCGGCGGCCGGTGCCGGCGCAGACCGAGAGCCCGAACGGGTTCCACGGCGAGGCGCACAGGGCGTGCTCCGGGAGCGCCTCCTCGTCCGCCAGCAGGGCGATGGGCTGAGCGCAGTCCGGGCAGATCACCCGGTACATCTCGAAGGTGTCGTAGGTGTCGAGTTCCTCGTCGTCGAAGGCGTCGGGTTCGACGCCCTCCGATACGGGCTCGACGACCGGCTGCTGCCGCTTGGGCGCGGTACGACCAGGGCGCTTAAGACTCTGCATGGGATTCTCCCCCTCGGGCTGGGCCGTGACGGCACTGCGGCCTCGACCACAGCAAGCACTTCCCGTCCCCCCTCCGGGGTAATCACGAGAACATCACGGAGACTGTTCGGAGGGTGTGGTCTTCGTCACATGCCGTTCGCAGGTGCCCCGTGCGGCGGGTTTGTCCCCACTCGGCCCGCCGACCGACTCCCCGTCACATCACGAACCGGGCATGACCTCGGCCGCTCAGGTATCCGAGGAGATCAACCGCACTGTAGGTTCTTGCGCCATGGAGGAGCTGGACCGACAGATCGTGCAGCTGCTCGTCAAGGACGGGCGGATGAGCTACACAGACCTGGGCAAGGCCACGGGCCTGTCCACGTCGGCCGTGCACCAGCGGGTGCGGCGGCTGGAACAGCGTGGCGTCATCCGCGGTTACGCCGCGGTCGTCGACCCGGAGGCCGTCGGGCTGCCGATCACCGCCTTCATCTCGGTGAAACCCTTCGACCCCAGTGCCCCCGACGACATCGCGGACCGCCTGGCCGGCGTCCCCGAACTCGAGGCCTGCCACAGCGTGGCGGGCGACGAGAACTACATCCTCAAGGTGCGCGTGTCGACCCCGCACGGACTGGAGGAACTGCTCGCCCGGGTGCGTTCCCTCGCAGGGGTGTCGACGCGGACCACCGTGGTGCTGTCGACGCCGTACGAGGCCCGGCCACCGCGGATCTGACCGGCGGCCGCGCGGCCCTGCCCGCGCGGATCCGGTCGTCCGGGGCGCCCACACGCCGCGCGGTGGCGACCTGCGTGCGGAGCCGTACGCGCGAGGGGCGAGACTGGTGCTCATGAGCGAGCCCACCACCCCGTCCACGACCGTCCTGCTGCGCCGCGGTGAGGTCCACAGTCCCGCCGACCCCTTCGCGACGGCGATGGTCGTCGAACGCGGCCAGGTCGCCTGGGTCGGCTCCGAGGGCGCCGCGGACGCCTTCGCGGACGGTGTGGACGAGGTGGTCGACCTGGACGGCGCCCTGGTCACCCCGGCGTTCACCGACGCACACGTGCACACCACGTCCACCGGCCTCGCCCTCACCGGCCTGGACCTGACCGGCGCCCCCACCCGTGAGGCGGCCCTCGCCCTCGTACGGGACTTCGCCGCGGCCCGCCCGGACGACCGGGTCCTCCTCGGCCACGGCTGGGACGCCTCCCGCTGGCCCGACGGGCTGCCCCCGACGCGCGCCGAGCTGGACGAGGCCACCGGCGGCCGCGCCCTCTACCTCAGCCGTGTCGACGTCCACTCGGCCGTCGTCACCACCGCCCTGCTCGGCCTCGTCCCCGGTGACGTCGCCCGCGCGGACGGCCCGCTCACCGCCGGCGCCCACCACGCCGTACGCGCCGCCGCCCTCGGGGCCGTCGCCCCCGCCCAGCGCGCCGAGGCCCAGCGCGCCGCCCTCGCGCACGCCGTCTCCCTCGGTATCGGAACCGTTCACGAGTGCGCAGGACCGGAGATCTCCTCCGAGGACGATCTCACCGGCCTGCTGCGGCTGGCGGCCGAGGAGGCCGGGCCGCGCGTGATCGGCTACTGGGCCGAACAGGACGTCGACAAGGCGCGGGAGCTGGGCGCGATCGGCGCCGCCGGCGACCTCTTCGTGGACGGCGCCCTCGGCTCCCACACCGCCTGCCTGCACCAGCCGTACGCGGACGCGGGCCACACCGGTACCGCCTACCTGGACACCGCCGCGGTCGCCGCCCACGTCGTCGCCTGCACCGAGGCCGGCCTCCAGGCGGGCTTCCACGCCATCGGCGACGCCGCCGTGACCGCCGTCGTGGAGGGCGTGCGCGCCGCCGCCGACAAGGTCGGCCTCGCCCGCGTCCGCGCCGCCCGCCACCGCGTCGAGCACGCCGAGATGCTCACCCCCGAGACCGTCGCGGCCTTCGCGGAGCTGGGCCTGACCGCGTCCGTCCAGCCCGCCTTCGACGCGCTGTGGGGCGGTGAGGACGGTATGTACGCCCAGCGCCTCGGCGCCGAGCGGGCCCGCACACTCAACCCCTTCGCCGCCCTGCTGCGCGCCGGCGTCCCGCTCGCCTTCGGCTCCGACAGCCCGGTCACGCCCCTCGACCCGTGGGGCACCGTCCGGGCCGCCGCCTTCCACCGCACGGCGGAGCACCGCGTCTCCGTCCGCGCGGCGTTCACGGCGCACACGCGCGGCGGCTGGCGGGCGATCGGACGTGACGACGCGGGCGTCCTGGTGCCGGGCGCGCCCGCCGACTACGCCGTGTGGCGTACCGGCGAGCTCGTGGTCCAGGCCCCCGACGACCGGGTGGCGCGCTGGTCGACCGACCCGCGCTCCGGCACCCCCGGCCTGCCGGATCTGACTCCGGGCCGGGACCTGCCCGTCTGCCTGCGCACCGTGGTGGGCGGCCGCACGGTCTTCGTACGGCCGGGCGAGTGATCCACACGGCCGACGGAGCGATGATCTTCTCCCGCGTACGACCTGCGCGTCCTCCGCGCTGACCTGGGCTTTGACATGGAAGCCGCAGGTCGAACGACTGTTGACAGGCGACGGCGGGGGGCCGGTAGGTTCGGCCGAGTCCACCACCGGACGTCCGACCGGGGAATCTTCCGCGCACGCGTCGCGGCGCCGCTGGGTCAGGGACGGTGTGCCGCACCGGGGCACCGCCACTGGGAGCCAGGCTCAGCGCTCGCGCCGCGACGAGGGAACGTTCCGGCCGGTCGGGAGGTGTGACCCGGGTGGGGCCCGGGCGCTCAGTAGACAACGGCTTAGGTCGACCCGCAGCCGGCGGGTCCCAGGTCGGCCCGAAGGGCGCCGGGCCCCCATCCGCCGTGCAAACGGCCCTAATCGGCCATCCATACCCCGGTCCTGGGAAAACGACACCACCGTACGGACGTCCTGTCACGTCGCCGCAGGCCGCGGCCATTATGGTGGTCCTCTGCGTACGGACATGAAGGGGCAGCGGTGAACGACGGCGACGGGACGCCCGCGGAAGCGGGGCAGGGGAGGCGGTTCGGCCCCCTGGGCACGGCCTTGGTGATCATTCCGACCTACAACGAGGTGGAGAACATCAAGGCGATCGTCGCGCGCGTGCGTGAGGCGGTCCCCGAGGCGCACGTTCTGGTCGCCGACGACAACAGCCCCGACGGCACCGGCAAGCTCGCCGACGAGTTGGCCGCCGAGGACGACCACGTCCAGGTCCTGCACCGCAAGGGCAAGGAAGGCCTGGGCGCCGCCTACCTCGCGGGCTTCCGCTGGGGCCTGGAGTACGGCTACGGCGTGTTGATCGAGATGGACGCCGACGGCTCCCACCAGCCCGAGGAACTGCCCCGCCTGCTGACCGCCCTCAAGGGCGCCGACCTGGTGCTCGGCTCCCGCTGGGTGCCCGGCGGCAGGGTGGTGAACTGGCCCAAGTCCCGCGAGTTCATCTCCCGCGGGGGCAGCATGTACTCACGCCTCGCGTTGGACCTGCCGCTGCGCGACATCACGGGCGGCTACCGAGCCTTCCGCCGCGAGACCCTGGAAGGGCTCGGCCTGGAAGAGGTCTCCTCCCAGGGCTACTGCTTCCAGGTCGACCTCGCCCGCCGGGCGATCAAGGCGGGTTACCACGTCGTCGAGGTGCCGATCACGTTCGTCGAGCGTGAACTCGGCGACTCCAAGATGAGCCGCGACATCCTCGTGGAGGCGCTGTGGCGGGTCACCACGTGGGGAGTGGGGGAGCGGGTCGGCAAGGTCCTGGGCCGCGACAGGCAGCCCGGCGGGGCGGCGGACGGGCCGGTCGTGAAGCGGGGGGACGCCGAGCCGACCGCGAAGCCGGCCGAGTCGGGCGACAAGAAGCCGGCCGAGTCGGGCGACAAGTCGACACAGGCGACTGACAAGAACGCCTGATCCTCCCCTTACGCCGCGCTGAGCCGGGGCCAGGCACACTGGGGGTATGACGACTGGCGCTCAGACCCCCAGTTCCCCCGCCCGGCCCCCGCGCTCCAGGCTGCGCACGTTCCTGCCGCTGGGCATCGCCGCGTGGCTCGTGCTGGAGATCTGGCTGCTGACCGTGGTCGCGGGTGCCTCCAGCGGTTTCGTGGTCTTCCTGCTGCTGGCGGGCGGCATCGTCCTCGGGTCCGTGGTGATCAAGAGTGCGGGCCGCCGGGCCTTCCGGAACCTCACGGAGACGCTGCAACAGCAGCAGGCCGGCGTCATGCCCGAAGCCCGCCCGAACAGCGAGGGCAACGGCCTGATGATGCTGGGCGGACTGCTCCTGATCCTCCCCGGCCTGATCTCGGACGCGCTGGGCCTGCTGATGCTGCTGCCCCCCGTGCAGAAGGCGGTGAGCCGCTACGCCGAGCGGACGGTGGAGCGCAAGCTCCGGGAGGCCGGCCCGGGCACCCTGGGCGACGCCTTCCGCCAGGCCCGCATGCACCAGCCGGACGGCAAGGTCGTGCAGGGCGAGGTCATACGGGACGACCCCGACGACGCACCGCAGGGCCCGCGTCCTCCGCTGACGCACTGAGCGGTCCGCGGCCCGGCCCCGGTCAAGGGGGACACACCAAAACCGCGGGTGCCGTACGTGAAGCTCACGTACGGCACCCGCGGTGTTCGGTTGTGCTGCTTACGGTTTCCCGCTACGCACTCTTGCGGCTGTCTCGCGGATGTACCGCGATGTTCATCGCGCCGGAGCGCAGAACGGCCAGCCGCTCCTCGAGGACCTCTTCGAGTTCCTCGCGGGTGCGCCGCTCCATCAGCATGTCCCAGTGCGTACGCGCGGGCTTGGCCTTCTTCTCCTCAGGGCCGTCGCCGTCCACAAGGAGTGCCTGGGCCCCGCAGACCTTGCACTCCCACTCCGGCGGGATCTCCGCCTCGACCGAGAAGGGCATCTCGAATCGATGCCCCTTCTCGCATGCGTACTCCACGGCCTGGCGCGGTGCCAGGTCGATGCCGCGGTCCGTCTCGTAGCTGGTCACCACGAGGCGCGTGCCGCGAAGAGCTCGCTCACTCATGAATCGTGCCTCCCGGGCTTGTCGCCCACAGGACAGGTGTCGCTGTCGTCGTCATCCGGTCAACGTCCGGGCGGCGGTAAAGATTCCCGTCCCGACTCCCGTTCCGGGCGTCTGCGTCGCCGTCGCAGTCGCAGCCTTGCAACCAGTGCAGTACCCGCCGACGTCCGGTTTGTCACCTCTGCTAGCAGATGTGACATAGCGTTTCGGCACCTTTGACGCGCAGTAACGGTACGCCTGGCAGGCCAAACGCGTACACTACAGCCCTTTCGCGCCGAGTGCTAAATCCTTTCGGGTACGGGATTGCCCGCGTCGCCGATCGCCCGCCGCACCGGGACCCGCGCGAGCAGCACGAAACCGAGGGCGAAGAAAGCCACCAGCGAGATGATCGCGTCCCGGTAGCTCCCGGTCAGCTGGTAGGTGAGCCCGAACAGCAGCGGCCCGAGCCAGCTCATCCCGCGGTCGCTCAGCTCGTACGCCGAGAAGTACTCGGCCTCCTTGCCGGGCGGGACCAGGTGGGAGAACAGGGAGCGGGACAGTGCCTGGCTGCCGCCCAGGACGAGCCCGATCCCGGCGGCCAGCACGAAGAACCACACCGGCTCCCCGGCCGGCAGGAAGTACCCGGCCGCGAGCGTGACCGTCCAGGCCACCAGCGATCCGAGGATCGTGCGCTTGGCCCCGTACGTCCGGGCCAGCCGGCCCAGCGCCAGCGCGCCCGCCACTGCCAGTAGCTGGACCAGCAGGACGGCCACGATGAGCGTGGACTGTCCGAGATCCAGTTCCTCGGAGCCGTAGATCGAGGCCTGGGAGATCACCGTCTGGATGCCGTCGTTGTAGACGAGGTACGCCAGCAGGAAGGCCAGGGTCAGCGGACGGCGCCGCATGTCGCGGACGGTCGCCGCGAGCTGCCGGAACCCGGGAAGGGCGGCCTCCCGCGCGCTCCCGCGCTCCTGTGCGGGAGCGCTGCGGTCGCGCAGCCGCCGTAGCGGGATGAGCGCGAAGGCGCCCCACCACAGGCCGGCCGACGCCAGGCAGACGCGGACCGCCGCGCTCTCGCTCAGCCCGAAGGAGTCGTGGGCCGTGTAGAGGATCAGGTTCGCGACCAGCACCAGGGCCCCGGCCGCGTAGCCGAACGCCCAGCCGCGCGAGGAGACCGCGTCGCGCTCCTCGGGCGGGGCGATCTGGGGCAGGTAGGAGTTGTAGAGCATCATCGCCACGGACTGCGCGGCGTTGGCGACGACCAGGAGCAGTCCGCCCAGCAGGTAGCGGTCGCCGTCGAGGAAGAACATGCAGGTCGTGGCCGCGGCCCCGGTGTACGCGGCGGCGGCCAGCAGCGGCTTCTTGCGGCCCGAACGGTCGGCGGCGGCGCCCACCAGGGGCATCACCAGCACCGCCACGATCACCGACAGCGACACCGAGTACGCGAAGAACGACCCGGCCCGCACGGGTATGCCGAGCGGGTGGACGTATCCGTCCGCGTCCGCCGCCGCCTCGGCGACCGACGTCAGATAGGGCCCCAGGAACACGGTGAGCACGCTCGTGGAGTAGACCGAGCACGCCCAGTCGTAGAAGTACCAGCCGTGCTGTTCGCGCCGCCGGTCGGCGGCCCCGTCGGCCGCGTCCGTCCGCAGGGTGTCGGTGCCCACCCGTGCCCTCGCTTCCCCGTGAACGCGCGACGTCCCGAGGGTTCGGCCGCGGACCTCGGACGGTCCCGGACCGTCTCAGACCCAGACGCCGCGGTCCTCCATGACCTTGCGCAGTGTGTCGATGTGATCGGTCATGATGCCATCCACTCCCAGGTCCAGGAGCCGGTGCATGCGGTCCGGGTCGTTCACCGTCCAGACGTGCACCTGGAGCCCGCGCGCGTGGGCGGCGCGCACGAAGCGGTGGTCGACCACCTGGATGCCCGACTGGGCCTCGGGCACCTGCGCGGCCACCGCCGAGCGGCGCAGCGCGGCCGGCACGCCCCAGGAGCGAAGCCGCAGGTTGAGGACGCCCCGGGTGCCGTACGAGGTGGCCAGTCGCGGGCCGGCCAGGCGCTGGGCGCGGACCACCCGTGCCTCGGAGAACGAACCGACGCAGACGCGGTCCCAGGTGTCCGTCCGCTCGATCAGCTCCAGGAGCGGCAGCAGCGCCGGCTCCGCCTTCACGTCGATGTTCCAGCGCACTTCGGGGAAGGTCTCCAGGAGCTCCTCGAAGAGCGGCACCGGTTCCCCGCCCGCCACGCGCGCGCGGCGCACCTTCTCCCACGAGAGGTCGGCGATCCGGCCGGCCCCGTCCGTCATCCGGTCCAGCGTCGCGTCGTGGAAGGCGACGAGTTTCCCGTCCCGCGTGGCGTGGACGTCGGTCTCGATGTACCGGTAGCCCGTCTCGACCGCGCGCCGGAACTGCCGCAGCGTGTTCTCCAGGCCGTCCGCCGCACCGCCCCGGTGGGCGAAGGCGATGGGGCCGGGGTGATCCAGGTAGGGGTGGCGCGGATGGCGTATCGGGGTGGTCACCGACGCAGTATCGCGCGCCGGGGTCGACCGGCGGCAACCACCGTGCTGCCGTCGGATGCCGACGGGACGGCGAACACGCGCAGGAACACCTGGGCGAGCGGGCCGATCGCCACGGCGTACAGCAGGGTGCCGGCACCGACCGTGCCGCCGAGGGCGAAACCCGTCACCACGACGGTGACCTCGACGGCCGTGCGCACCAGGCGCACCGAGAGTCCCGTGCGCTGGTTCAGCCCGGTCATCAGGCCGTCCCGTGGGCCGGGGCCGAACCGTGCGGCGATGTACAGCCCGGTCGCCGCGCCGTTCAGGACGATCCCCGCCACCATCATGGCGATGCGCGGCGTCCAGCCGTGGGCGTCGGGCACGACGGCCAGCGTGGCGTCCATCGCGGCGCCGATCACCAGCACGTTGGAGACCGTGCCGAGGCCCGGTCGCTGGCGCAGCGGGATCCACAGCAGCAGCACCGCCGCGCCCAGGAGGGTCAGCACCACGCCCATCGACAGGCCGGTGCGCTCCGCGAGGCCCTGGTGCAACACGTTCCAGGGCTCCAGACCGAGTCCCGACCTGACCAGCAGCGCCGAACTCGCGCCGTACAGCACGAGACCGCCGTAGAGCTGTGTCAGTCGTCGTGCGAGATGCCGCTGCCCGGATCGCTGCCTGGACAAGAGGTGCCCCCTGTGTGGTGGTAGTGGCCTGCTGCATGACACCCTGTGGCTTGAGAAGCAGAGCCAACCATGGCCAATTCGGGGAAGGTGGACTGATTTCCATGGCGCAGTGGACCTCGGCCGTGGGGGCGGGGCAGCTCGCCCGGCTGCTCGGCTCCCAGCAGGACCGTCCCGCCGGGCCCGGCACCCGCCGCCCGCCCGCCTACCGTGCGCTCGCCGACGGCGTCCGGCTGCTGGTCCTCGAAGGGCGCGTCCCGGTCGCCGCCCGGCTGCCCGCCGAACGCGAGCTGGCCCTGGCCCTGACCGTCAGCCGCACCACCGTCGCCGCCGCCTACGAGGCGCTGCGCGCCGAGGGCTTCCTGGAGTCCCGGCGCGGCGCGGGCAGCTGGACCGCCGTACCGGCCGGGAACCCCTTGCCGGCGCGCGGCCTGGAACCACTGCCGCCCGAGGCCCTCGGCTCGCTGATCGACCTGGGCTGCGCGGCGCTCCCCGCGCCCGAGCCCTGGCTCACCCGGGCCGTGCAGGGCGCTCTGGAGGAGCTTCCCCCCTACGCGCACACCCATGGCGACTATCCGGCCGGACTGCCCGCGCTGCGCGCGATGATCGCCGAGCGCTACACCGCGCGCGGGATCCCGACCATGCCCGAACAGATCATGGTGACCACGGGGGCGATGGGCGCCATCGACGCCATCTGCCACCTCTTCGGGGGGCGCGGCGAGCGCATCGCCGTGGAGTCGCCCTCGTACGCCAACATCCTCCAGCTGATGCGCGAGGCCGGGGCCCGGCTGGTCCCGGTCGCGATGGCCGAGGGGCTCACCGGCTGGGACGTGGACCGCTGGCGCCAGGTGCTGCGCGAGGCCGCGCCCCGCATCGCCTATGTCGTCGCCGACTTCCACAACCCCACCGGCGCGCTCGCCGACGACGACCAGCGGCGGCGGCTGGTGGAGGCCGCCCGGTCGGCGGGGACGGTGCTCGTGGCCGACGAGACGATGAGCGAGCTGTGGCTGGACGACGGGGTCGAGATGCCGCGCCCCGTGTGCGCCTTCGACCCGGCCGGGTCCACGGTCGTCACCGTGGGCTCCGCCAGCAAGGCCTTCTGGGCGGGGATGCGCATCGGCTGGGTCCGTGCCGCACCCGACGTGATCCGCAGCCTGGTCGCCGCGCGCGCGTACGCCGACCTGGGCACGCCCGTACTGGAGCAGCTGGCCGTGCACTGGCTGTTCAGCACCGGCGGCTGGGAGCAGGCCGTCCAGGTGCGGCGCGAGCAGGCCCGCCGGAACCGGGACGAGCTGGTGGCCGCGGTGCGCCGGGAACTGCCCGACTGGGAGTTCGAGGTGCCGCGGGGCGGGCTCACGCTGTGGGTGCGGACCGGGGGCCTCTCGGGCTCTCGGCTCGCCGAGGCGGGGGAGCGCGTGGGCGTGCGGGTCCCGTCGGGGCCGCGCTTCGGGGTCGACGGGGCCTTCGAGGGATACGTCCGGCTGCCGTTCACCGTCGGCGGCGCGGTGGCCGAGGAGGCGGCGGCGCGACTGGCCGCGGCTGCCCGGCTGGTGGAGAACGGAGGCGTCGGGGGCGGTGAGGCACCGCGGACGTTCGTGGCGTAGGCGGGGAGCTGCCGGGAGGGGCGGGTCGCCTCTGTCCGTTCCCAAGGGGTGGCGTCCTGACGGCCGACGTCTCGGTGGCAAGCGGCTTCGGACAGGGAAGGCGGCCCGGGCGCCGGATCGTGGCGAGCCCGAGCCGTCCTGGGGCCGGTCGGCAGGGGATGCGCGCCGGGGCCGTGGCCGGGCCGGCGTTCGTCAGGAGGTCTCGGCCGCTACCGCCTTCGCGGGAACCGTCTCCGGCGTGGCCGGCTCGACCGCGGTCACCTCCTGGACCACCGCCTTCACCGCGACCGGCGTCGGCTCGGTGTCCGGCGTCGGCTCGGCGTCCGCCTCCGGCCTCTCCGGCTCGGGCTGGTCCGTGACGGCCTTCTTCTCGATGGAGATCTTCTTCTCGGCCGCCCCTTCGTCCACGGGCACCCGCTCACCGTCCGCCGGGGTCGTGCGCGGGGGCAGCAGGTCGAGCACCGCCTGTCGGTGGGCGTCGCTCGTCGCGTCGTCGTAGGGGTCCGGCGTGGCCGGGACCTGGAGGCGGTGCACCGGTCCGCTGCCCAGGCGGGCGTATCCCCGGCCGGGCGGAACCTGGTCCACGGGCGTGGTGTGCGGGGGAGCGCCGAGCACCGCAGCCACCTCGTCCGGCGTGGCCGGGCCGAGGACGACACGCGCGCGCGTGTGCTGCCGTACGGCGTCGCTGAGGCTGTCCAGGGAGTCCAGCTGGTCGGCGACGACCACCGTCACGTTCGCGGCGCGGCCGTGCCGCAGGGGGACCTGGAGGAGGGACTGCGGGTCCTTGCGGCCGTCCGCGGCGGCCAGGTGCGGGAACGCGCTCGGCCGGTCCATGAAGACCCACAGCGGCCGCTTGGTGTCGTCGGGTGCGGGCCGGCCCTCCTGGCGGGCCCGGTTGAGGGAGATCAGCCGGCGTTCCGTCTCGGAGGCGGCCCACTCCAGGCTGGTCAGCGCTCCGGTGAGGCCGCACTCGACGGCCAGGACGCCGTCCCGGCCGACCAGGCAGGCGTACTCGCCGGTGCCGCCGCCGTCGACGATCAGCAGGTCGCCGTGGTGCAGGGCCTGCAGTGCGACCGAGCGCAGCAGGGTGGACGTGCCGGTACCGGGCTGCCCCAGGACCAGCAGGTGGGGCTCGGTCGAGCGGATGCCGGTACGCCAGACGACCGGGGGCACGTCGCGCCGCTCCTCGCCGTGGGTGAGCGGGAGGGTGCGCTGGACCCGGGTCGGGTCGGTGAAGCCGAGGACGGTCTCGCCGGGCGCCGTCACGAAGCGCTGGGCGGCGATGTCGGTGGGCAGCGCCGCGAGTACGTCGACGGAGAGGTGGTTGGCCTCCTCGTCCCACGTGAAGCGGTACTCCCGGCCCCGCCCGGACTTGGCGGTGAGCAGGTGCTCGATCCGGGCGCGGGCCTCGGCCTCCCCGTCGGTGAAGTACGCGGGGTAGCGGATCACCAGGTGGGCGAAGCGGCCGGTGTCGTCGAACTCGTACGCGGGGAACGCCTTCTCCCACGAGCCGCCGTGGGAGTACAGGGGGTCGGGGTCCTCGGCGAGGGAGAAGTACGGGACGAGCGCCTCGTAGAGCGACTGGAGGCGCCTGGTCTGGGAGTCGTCGGGGCCGTCCGGCTCCGGCGGGGTGCGGTCCCTGCCCTGCCAGGCCGCCGCCGCCATCAGGGCGATGACGGCCAGCAGCGGGCCGTACGGCACCAGTGCCACGACCAGGACCACCGAGGCCACCAGGAACAGCAGCGCGCCGCGCCGGTCCTTGGGGGTCTCGGTCCATCTGCGCCGCGCGGCCGCGGCCAGGCGGCGCAGACCGCGGGCGATCGTGATCAGCGGCTGGAGGACGTCGGTGGCGCTGTCGGCCGCCGTCCGGGCCAGCTCCCGGCTCCGGGCGAGCTGTGCGCCGCCGTTGCTCAGAATGCGGGGGAGGGGCCGCCGGGCCACTGCTGCCTCCTGGGAGTGCGTACGTGCGGATGTCGGGCGGGGAAGCGGGCCGTCAGAACTTGATTCCGCCGAGGAGGCCCGCCAGGCTCTCGCCGCCCGCCTTGATGCTCGGGGCGATGGCCGTACTCGCCAGATAGAAGCCGAACAGGACCGCGACCAGCGCGTGCGAGGCCTTGAGGCCGTCCTTGCGGAAGAAGATGAAGACGACGATGCCGAGCAGGACCACGCCTGAGATCGAGAGGATCATGTGAGTTCTCCTGGTTCGCGGGGACAGTCACCATGAGTACTTCCAGGCTCACAGCATGTATCCATACGATAAAAGGTGCAAATGGGGGAAATTTTCCGGAATTGCCCCACGTGGCGGAGTAGTCCTTGGGCCGGTTGAGCAGGGCTGTTGCGCCCTGCCGGGTCCGTGCTGATCTTTACCTCGGGCACTTCGGCTCATGTGCGGCGCGAGCCAGTACCCTGGCGATTCACTCGCACGGCCGCACCGCTCGCGGTCGTGCGCTCAGTCCCCGGCATGCGTAGTGAGAGGTGGTCCGGCCGATGAGTGAAGCCCCCGACCCGGAGGTCGTGGAGCTGGCGACGAAGATCTTCGATCTGGCCCGGCAGGGCCGGACCGAGGAACTGGTGGCCTATGTGGACGCCGGTGTTCCCGCCAATCTCACCAACGACCGCGGCGACTCCCTCGTCATGCTCGCCGCTTACCACGGCCACGCCGACGCGGTGCGCGCGCTGCTGGCCCGTGGCGCCGAGGCCGACCGCGTCAACGACCGGGGCCAGACCCCGCTCGCCGGTGCCGCCTTCAAGGGTGAGACGGAAGTGACCAGGGCGCTTCTGGAGGCCGGCGCGGATCCGTCCGCCGGTACCCCGTCGGCCGTCGACACGGCGCGGATGTTCGCCCGCACCGAGCTGCTGGAGCTGTTCGGCGCTCAGTGACCGGAAGCCGATCCGGTACTGCTCCGGGTCTGCTCCACTCTTTCTGACCAGGGAAAATACGAATAACGGGGGAGGCGGTAACAGGCCGCCGAAATTTCGGTCGCGGCAGATGTGACCGCCGGGTCATCATGACGACGTGGTTCACGGACGTGATGGCTGGGCAGATGTTGCCGCACCGCGCGGGCCGTGACACGGCCCGCAAGGGCCACCGACGAGAGGCAGAGGAACATGGTCTTCAGCAAGCAAGAGACGGCGGGCGCTCCGACGTGTTGGCGCACGGCCAGGTAACGCGTGCTCCCCGGTTGCGTCGACGCTTGATGTGAGGCTGTTTCCCATGTTCGATCCGGTCATAGCGCCCAGCGGTACGCTGCTCGGCCTGCTTCAGCGGGGTCGCGGCGACGGCACGCTGCATGCGCTCACCGCTCCGCGCGCCGAAGCGCTCGCGGCACTGAACCACTGCGTGCTGCACGACCCCCGCCACGACTGGCAGGTCGAGAACCGCTCCCTCTACTACGCCCGCCTCTACCTCGACCTCAACGGCGAGCTGGACGCGATCGAGGCCCACCTCTTCGATCCCGAGGACGTCCTCGAGGCCGACGAGTCACGCACCGGGCTGGCCCTCGCGGTCCTCGGGCACCTGGCCTCCTACGGCAGGCTGGACGCGCTCCAGCTGTTGCGCAGGTACGCCGCCCACGGCGTCAACTGGGCGTGGGCCCTGGACGAACTGGCGCTGCGCGACGACGACGCCGGTCTGCGCTCGCTCGCCGCGCCCGTGCTGGCACGCTTCCCGCACGATGCCGAGGGCGACGCCGAGCTGGCCGTCGCCGTGCGGGACGCCTTCGAACCCCGGCCCTGGCGGCTGTGGGCCGACGACCCGCGCGAATCGATCGCCACGCGCGTGCGTGCCGCCCACGAGACGGGCTGTTTCGACCGCTGGCAGCGGCAGATGAGCCCCACCGGACCGCGTCCGGGCTGGAGCGTGCGGGCCGTCTTCGAGTGGGCCCAGCAGGGCGTCGAGCGCGGCGCCGCGCTCCACGTGCCGGCCGCCCGGTGTCTCACGGCCGTCGCCGGCCCCGAGGACCGGCCCGAGATCGTCGAGGCCGCGCGGTCCGGCGACGAGGGCGCCCGCTGCACCGCCCTGCGCTATCTCGCCGACGGCCACGATCCGGACGCCCTCGACCTGATCGAGGGCGCCGTGACCAACGGCTCGACACCGGTCGTGGAGGCCGCCGTCGCCGCCTTCGAGCGCATGCGCAGCCTCGCCGCCGTCGACCTGGCGCGCCGCTGGGTGCACCGACCCGACGCCCTGGGCGCCGCCGCCGGGCGGGTGCTCGCCTGCCGGGGCGGAGCCCAGGACCGCGACCTCGTCCTCGCCGCACTGCGTGAGGCGGTACGCGGCGAAGGCCCCGACGCGCCGACCCTGTGGACCCTCGTCGACGGCACCGGACGGCTCGGCATCGCCTGCGCCGCGCCCGTACTGCGCCACATCTACCGCGAGACCGCCTCCTCCCACCTGCGCGGGCGGGCCGCCCGAGCGCTGGCCGCCACCGACCCGTCCTTCGCCGCAGGCTTCGCCATCGAGTGCTTGTGGGACTGCGAGGAGACCACCCGCGAACTCGCCGCCCGCCACGCCGAGACCGGCGACAACCGCGTCGTCGAACGCCTGCGCAGGCTCGCCGCCGATCCCGCCGAGGAGGACGAGGTCCAGACGGCCGTACGCAGCCGCTTCGGACCGGACGCGCCGGCCGTGTGAGCGGACGGGCCGGCCCGCGGCGGCTCGGCGTGAGCGGACGGAGAAGCCTGCGCGGGCCTGTGGCCGTCCTTCCGCACTGACGCGGCCCGCCCCGGGCGCCGCCCCATCGGTCCACGAAGACCGGGTCCCGCGTGCGCCAAGCGGTCCCGGCGGTCCCAAGCCCGCCGGAGGCCAGAGAGAGGGACTCCCGGCATGGGCGGCGCCCCCGTCGCCGACGGCGGGGCGGCTCCGCGCGCGGGCGTCACCACCAGGTGCCGTGGGGTGGCAGCCTTCCGTGCCGCGGGGTGCCGACCCCTCCGTGCTGCCGGGTGGCAACCCCTCCGTGGCGCCGGGTGGCAACCCCTCCGTCTGAACGACGGATGGCCCGCGGGTACGTCGGGTGTGGCCGCGGGCTGACCTGCCCGGGTGAGCAGGGCAACGCTCATGGGACGTTCCTCGGCCGGAAAGATCGACGTTGACGCGAGCACGTCCAGTCCGGCGACAACACCCGTATGCGTGTCGTCATCGTGACCGAATCCTTTCCCCCCGATGTGAACGGCGTCGCCCACTGCGCGCTCCAGACCGCCCGGCACCTCGTCGGCCGCGGGCACGACTGCGTCGTCGTCGCCCCGGCCACCGCTCCGGGCAACGAGGCGGACACCTCCACCGCGTGCCCTCTCGTCCGGATCCCCTCCCTCCCGCTCCCCGGCTACCCCCAGGTACGCGTCGCCCTCCCCAGCCGGCGCGTGGCCGCCGCGATCGCCGAGCACCGCGCCGACCTCGTCCACCTGGCCAGCCCCTTCGTCCTCGGCGTCCGGGGCATGGCCGCCGCCGCCCGGCTCGGTGTCCCCGCCGTGGCCGTCTACCAGACCGACCTCGCCGGATACGCCCGTACGTACATGGGAGCGGGCGAGGCGGCCGCCTGGCGGCGCATCCGCTCCGTGCACTCCGCCGCCGACCTCACCCTCGCCCCGTCCGGCGCGGCACTGCGCGACCTCCAGGCGCACGGTGTGCCCCGGGTCTCGCTCTGGCCACGCGGCGTGGACACCGTCCGCTTCCGGCCCGACCGGCGCGACGAGGCCCTGCGCCGCGAACTGGCCCCGCACGGTGAGCTGATCGTCGGCTACGTCGGGCGGCTCGCCCCCGAGAAGCAGGTGGAGCTGCTGGCCGGTGTCTGCGGCCTGGACGGCGTGCGAGTCGTGGTCGTCGGCGACGGGCCCAGCCGGCCCGGTCTTGAGCAGGCCCTGCCGGGCGCGCTCTTCCTCGGCCGCCGTACCGGCGACGATCTCGCCCGGCTCTTCGCCTCGCTGGACGTCTTCGCGCACACCGGCCCCTTCGAGACGTTCTGCCAGACCGTGCAGGAGGCCATGGCGAGCGGCGTGCCCGTCGTCGCGCCCGCCGCGGGCGGCCCGCTGGACCTTGTCGCCCACGGGCGCACCGGGCTGCTCGTGCCACCGCGCGATGCCGCCGCCGTACGGGACGCGGTGTGGTCGCTGACCGCCGACCCCGCGCTGCGGGCCGCCTACGGGGCGGCCGGGCGCGCGGCCGTCGAGGGGCGCACCTGGGCGGCCGTCGGCGACCGGCTGATCGGGCACTACACGGACGTACTCGCCACGCGGAAGGCGGTGCTGGCGGCATGAGCGGCGCACTGCGGATCGTCCGGCTCGCCAACTTCGTCGCACCCGCGTCCGGCGGCCTGCGCACCGCGCTGCGCGAGTTGGGCAAGGGCTTCCGTGCGGCCGGACACGACCCCGTCCTCGTCGTCCCCGGCGAGCACGCCGACGACCGGGAGACCGAGCAGGGCCGGGTGATCACCCTTCCGGGACCGCCGCTGCCGGGCACCGGCGGCTACCGCGTCCTGACCGGCAAGCGGCGGGTGGCGGCGCTGCTGGAGGAGCTGGCACCCGACCGGCTGGAGGTCTCCGACCGGACCACGCTGCGCTGGACCGGCAAGTGGGCACGGCGGGCCAGGGTCCCCGCCGTGATGGTCTCCCACGAGACCACCGACGGTGTACTGCGCACCTGGGGCCTGCCCGAAGAGGCGGCCCGGCGCACCGCCGACGCCCTGAACATCCGCACGGCGCACACCTACGCGCGTGTGGTGTGCACGACGGAGTTCGCCGAGCGGGAGTTCGTCCGCATTGGGGCCCGCAACGTCGTACGGGCTCCCCTGGGCGTCGACCTGGCCGGGCGGCACCCGGCGCTGCGCGATCCCGGGCTGCGCTCCCGGCACGCGCGCGTGGACGAGACGCTGCTGGTGATGTGCTCCCGGCTGTCCGTGGAGAAGCGGCCGGGCACGGCGCTCGACGCGCTGGCGGCGCTGCTTCGGCGCGGCGAGCGGGCGGTGCTGGTGGTGGCCGGGGACGGGCCGTTGCGCCCGAGGCTCGAACAGCGGGCGCGGGAGCGCGGGCTGCCGGTGACCTTCCTCGGCCACGTCGCCGACCGCGGGCTGCTCGGCGCGCTCCAGGCGTCCGCCGACGTGTGCCTGGCTCCCGGACCGGCCGAGACCTTCGGACTCGCCGCGCTGGAGGCGATGGCCTGCGGCACGCCCGTGGTGGCCAGCGCGTCCTCGGCGCTGCCGGAGGTGATCGGCTCCACCGGGGCCGTCGCCGCCGACCACGGGGAGGCCTTCGCGGACGCCGTGGACCTGCTCCTCGGACGCCGGGAGGCGGACCGGCGGGAGGCGGCACGCGCGCGTGCGGAGTGTTTCGGCTGGGACGCGGCGGTCGGGGCGTTCCTGGCCGCGCACGACGCGACGGCTCCCGCGCTCCCCGTGCTGCCGGAGGCCGTGTCATGAGACCCGTCCGGTTCGTGGCCCTCGGGGACTCGCTGACCGAGGGCGTGGGGGACCCGGTGCGCGACGAGTGGCGTGGCTGGGCCGCACTGCTCGCCGCCGGGCTCGCCGAGGAGCCCGCGGAGTTCACCAACCTCGCCTTCAGCGGGGCGCAGGCCCGGGACGTCGCCGAGCGGCAACTGCCCGCGGGCCTCGCCCTGCGCCCCGACGTCGCGTCCGTCGTCGTCGGCGTCAACGACACCCTGCGCTGCTCCTTCGACCTCGGAGCCGTCGCCGCCCGGCTCGACACGGTGTACGCCGCCTTCACGGGACAGGGCGCGCTGCTGCTCACGGCGTGCCTGCCGGACCCCGGGGCGATGCTCGGGCTGCCGGGAGCGCTGGCCCGCCCACTGGCCCGGCGGCAACGGGCGGTCAACGCCGTCGTGCACGCCCTGTCCGACCGGTACGGGGCGGTCCACCTGCACGCGGGCGAGGGCGACTGGATCACGGACCGCGCGATGTGGAGCGCGGACCGGCTGCACCCCGGAGAGCGGGGCCACCGGCAGCTGGCCCTGCGCTTCCACGCCCTGCTCGCCGAGCGCGGCCACGCCACCGGGCCCGCGCCCTCGCCCGAGAACGAGTCCCCCGCTCCCACCAGGTCGGCGAGCCTGTGGTGGCTGGCCACGGCCGGCACCGGCTGGGTGGCCCGGCGCTGTACGGACCTGCTGCCCCAACTGCTGACGCTGGCCGCCGACGAACTGCGCCACCACGCGCGCGGGACGAGTGCCCGGCTCGACCTGCGCGCGTCCGCCGCGGTCTCCGCCGCGCTCGCGGCGCTGTCGACGACGGAGCGACCGGAGGCGGCGTGACCGGCGGCGCCCCGGAGCGTGCCGGTACGGTCGCGCGGCGCCACGGACGGAGCGCGGACCACAGAGGCACCCGGCGCGGGCACCTCGCCGTCGTCGTACGGCGTCGGTGCTCGCGCACGGCAGTACGCGGACCGGCAGCAGTGGCGTCGGGCACCCGGTGTACGCGCGGGCGGCGCCGCGGTGTCAGTGTCTGCGTACGGCGACGAAGCGCACCGGGGTCCCCGGTGGCGTCTGGGCCGCCGCCGGGAGGTCGGCGCCGCGGACGACGCCGATCACCGGGTAGCCGCCGGTCGTCGGATGGTCGGCCAGGAACACGACCGGCCTGCCGTCGGGCGGCACCTGAACCGAGCCAAGCACCATGCCCTCACTGGGGAGTTCGCCCGGGCGGGCGCGTTGCAGCGCCGGTCCGTCCATGCGCAGTCCGATGCGGTTGCTCGCGGGCGACACCCGGTACGCGCGGGAGGTGAACGTCCGTACCGCCTCCGGCGTGAACCAGTCGGCGCGCGGGCCCGGCGTCACCCGCAGGACCAGCTCCGAGGGGGGCGGCGGCTGCGGGGCGACGTCCACGCGCGCGTAATGCTCGCGCGGCCGCCCCAGGGGCAGCACCGTGCCGTCCGTGAGGGGCGGTGGCCCGAGGCCGGACAGCAGGTCGGTGGAGCGGCTGCCGAGGACCGGCTCGACGAGGACGCCGCCGGAGACGGCCACATAGCTGCGGACGCCGGAGTCGGCCGCTCCGACGTCCAGCAGCGCACCGGCCGGCACGTCGACCGGCGCGCCCCAGGGCACCGGCCGTCCGTCCACCGTCACCGGGCAGGGGGCGCCGCCGACCGCCACCGTCACCGCGCAACGCGGACGCACGGCACAGCCGGTGAGCGTGGTCTCCAGGACGGCGGCGTCGGGCGGGCATCCGACCAGCCGGAGAACCAGCGCCGCCGCGGGGGCGTCGAGCGCCCCGGAGCGGGGGACGCCGAGGTGCGCGTGTCCGGGGCGGCCCCGGTCCTGCACGGTGGTCAGGGCCCCGGCCCGGACGACGGCGAGCGCACGGTCCGTCATGAACCCCCCTGACGCTCGTGCAGGTGTCCACGGGCGACGAACCGCACGCGCGTGCCCGGCGACAGCAGCGCCGCGGGCACGCGCGTGTGGTCCCACAGCACGGCGTCCGTGGTGCCGATCAACTGCCAGCCGCCCGGCGACGAGCGCGGATACACACCGGTGTACGGACCCGCCAGTGCCACCGAACCGGCCGGGACGGCCGTGCGCGGCGTGTCCCGGCGCGGGACGTCGTAGCGCGCGGGCAGACCGGTGAGGTAGCCGAACCCGGGCGCGAACCCGCAGAAGGCGACGTGGAACTCGGTACCCGCGTGGATGCGGCCCACCTCGTCCTCCGCCACACCCCAGTGCGCGGCGACGTCGGCCAGGTCCGGACCGTCGTAGCGGACCGGGATCTCGACGACGTGCCCCGCGCGCGGGGGAGCGGACGGCACCTCGGCGGCGGCCAGTTCGGACGCCAGCCGGGCCGGGTCGGTGAGGCCGTCGAGGAGGACGGTGCGGGCCGCGGGGACGATCTCCCGGGCCGCGAGGGTGCCCTCCGCGCGGCGCCGCAGCAGCTCCGCGTGCAGTGCCTCCGCCTCGTCGCCCGAGGAGACCTCGACGAGCAGGGCGTCGTCGCCGACCGGCAGGACGTTCATGCGAAGGCCTCCACGCGGACGCCCGACGCCTCCAGCCGCTGCCGGACCCGGCGGGCCAGTTCCACCGCGCCGGGCGTGTCGCCGTGCACGCACAGGGAGCGGGCCCGGACCTCGACACGTGCCCCGGAGCGGGCGGTGACCGTGCCGGAGACGGCCAGGCCCACCGAGCGCTCCACGACGGCGTCCGGATCGGCGACCACGGCGCCCTCCTGCCCGCGCGGCACGAGCGCGCCCTCGTCGGTGTACGCGCGGTCGGCGAACGCCTCCGTGACGACCGGCAGCCCGGCCCGGCCGGCCAGCTCCAGCACGCGTGAGCCGGGCAGCCCGAGCACGGGCAGCGCGCCACCCGCGAGGAGCACACCGTCGACGACCGCCGCGGCCTGCTCCGCGTCCCGCACCACCCGGTTGTACAGGGCACCGTGCGGCTTGACGTACGCAACGCGGGTGCCGGCCGCGCGCGCGAACACCTCCAGGGCGCCGATCTGGTAGGCCACCTCGGCCGCCAGCTCGGCGGGCGGCACGTCCATCGCGCGCCGCCCGAAACCGGCCAGGTCCCGGTAGGAGACCTGGGCGCCGATCGTCACGCCCCGCTCGGCCGCCAGCTCGCACACCCGCCGCATGGTGACCGGATCCCCGGCGTGGAAGCCGCAGGCCACGTTGGCGCTGGTGACGACCGAGAGCAGGCCCGCGTCGTCGGTGAGCCGCCAGCGGCCGAATCCCTCGCCTAGGTCGGCGTTGAGGTCGATCGAGGTCATGTCTCCAGTGTCTCCGGTCTCCGGCCTGTGTCGGGACATCCCGGGATCAGGCCACGCGGTACTGCTCGTCCCGTGCGTCGGTGAGGAACATCTGCCCCGGCGCGTGGGTGAGGGCGAAGGGCGGCCGCGAGGCCATGACCGCCGCCTGTGGGGTCACCCCGCACGCCCAGAACACCGGGATGTCGTCCGGCTCGCTGTCCACCGGGTCGCCGAAGTCCGGCCGGTCCAGGTCGTCGATGCCGAGCGCCGACGGGTCGCCGCAGTGCACCGGGCTGCCGTGCACCGCCGGGAGCAGGCTGGTCTCGCGGATCGCCGCCGACAGATGGGCGGGCGGCACCGGGCGCATGGACACCACCATCGGCCCGTGCAGCCGCCCGGCCGGACGGCACTGCCGCGTCGTGACGTACATCGGGACGTTGCGCCCCTGCTCGACATGGCGGATCGGGACGCCGGCCGCGGTCAGCGCCCACTCGAAGGTGAAGCTGCAGCCGATCAGGAACGACACCAGGTCGTCCCGCCAGTGCGCGCGTACGTCCGTCGGCTCGTCCACCAGTTCGCCGTCCCGCCACACCCGGTAGCGCGGCAGATCGGTGCGCAGGTCGGCACCGTCGGCGAGCGCGGTGGTCCAGGACCCGGCGTCCGTGACGTCGAGGACCGGGCAGGGCTTCGGATTGCGGGTGCAGAACAGCAGCATGTCGTACGCCCAGTCGGCGGGCACCGAGATCAGGTTGGCCTGGGTGCGGCCGGCCGCGACTCCGGCCGTGGGGCCGGTGAGCCCTTCCCGGAAGCGGGAGCGGGCCGTTTTCGGGCTCCACGCGCGCGCGTGCTCGTCGACGAGGGCGATCGGCCGGTCCCCGGTCACGTGGTGCGAGTGCTTCATGCCAGTTCCCTTCCGCGAGTCTCGGGCAGCCCCAGCAGAGCCAGCGCCGCGATGCCGTAGCCGATGGCGCCGAAGACCAGCGCGCCGCCCACGCCCCAGCTGTCGGCCAGGAAGCCGACCGTGGTCGGGAACACGGCGCCCACGGCGCGTCCGGTGTTGTACGTGAAGCCCTGGCCGGCGCCGCGCACGGCCGTCGGATACAGCTCGCTCAGGTACGAACCGAAGCCGCTGAAGATCGCCGACATGCAGAAGCCGAGCGGGAAACCGAGCACCAGGAGCAGGGTGTTGGCGCCGCTGGGGATGTTCGCGTACGCCAGGATGCACAGCGCCGACAGCAGCGCGAAGAGCCAGATGTTGCGCCTGCGGCCCAACCGGTCGGTGAGGTAGCCGCCGGTGAGGTAGCCGATGAAGGCGCCCGAGATGAGGAAGGTCAGGTAGCCGCCGGTGCCGACGACCGACAGGTCGCGCTCGTCCTTCAGATACGTCGGCACCCAGGTGGCGAGGGTGTAGTAGCCGCCCTGCACGCCGGTGGAGAGCAGGCTCGCCCAGAGCGTGACGCGCAGCAGGCCCGGCGAGTCGGCCGTACCCGGCTTGAAGATCGCCGCGAACGAGCCCTTCCCCGCGCTCTTCCCGCGGGCCTCGGCGGCCTTGGGCGCGTCGTGGACGCTGCGCCGCACCCAGACCACGAGCAGCGCGGGCAGCGCGCCGGTCCAGAACATGACGCGCCAGGCCAGATCGTCGCCGACCAGCGAGAACACCAGCGTGTACACGACCACGGCGAGCGCCCAGCCCACGGCCCAGGAGCTCTGGATCGCGCCGAGAGTACGACCCCGGTGCTTGGCGCTCGCGTACTCGGCGACCAGGATCGCGCCGACCGCCCACTCGCCGCCGAAGCCCAGGCCCTGCAGGGCGCGGAAGACCAGCAGCGTCTCGTAGTTGGGCGCGAAACCGCAGGCCACCGTGAAAACGGCGTAGGTGATCACGGTGAGCAGCAGGGCCTTGACCCGGCCGACGCGGTCCGCCAGGACGCCCGCGAGGGCGCCGCCGATCGCCGAGACGACCAGCGTGACCGTCGTGAGCAGACCGGTCTGACCGCTGTCCAGGCCGAAGTACGCGGCCAGCGCGACCATGGTCAGCGGCAGCGTGAAGTAGTCGTACGAGTCGAGCGCGTAGCCGCCGAACGCGCCGCCGAAGGCGCGGCGGCCCCGCGGGCCGAGGGCGCGCAGCCAGCCGAACGGACCGTTGTCCGAGGGGTGTTCGCCCGCTCCGGTGGGACGGGTCTCGGCGGGCAGGGCCTGCGGTGGAGGGGTTGTGCTCATGGGCACCTCGCAGTGGGAGGACGGAGGGTGCTTGTCGAGAGCGAGCCGGTCGGTGCGGCGGCGCGGGTGAGGGGAGCGGGCGCCGTGTCGGCACGTCATGGCACCGTAGAGGATTGTTCAACGATCCCTCAATACCCATGTTGTTTCGTTCTGGTATCTGCGATTGAATTCCGGGCATGGCAGAGCAGTTGACGGGACTGGCCGACGACCGCGCCCTCCTCGGGCGGACCAGCACCGCCGAGCGGGTCTCGGACATTCTCAGGAGCCGGATCGCCGAGGGTTACTTCCCGCCCGGGACCCGCCTGTCGGAGGACAGCATCGGTGGCGCGCTCGGCGTCTCCCGGAACACACTGCGCGAGTCGTTCCGGCTGCTCACCCACGAACGCCTGCTCGTCCACGAGCTGAACCGCGGCGTCTTCGTCCGGGTCCTGACCGTCGAGGACGTCGAGGACATCTACCGCACCCGCGCCCTCGTCGAATGCGCCGTCGTCCGGGGCCTCGGGGAGCCGCCGTACGGCCTGGAGGGACTCGCCGGGGCCGTCGAGGACGGGCGCCGGTCGGCCCGCGAAGGTGACTGGAAAGGTGTGGGTACGGCCAACATCCACTTCCACCGGGAACTGGTGGCCCTCGCCGGCAGCGAACGCACCGACGAGCTGATGCGCAGCGTCTTCGCCGAACTGCGCCTCGCATTCCACGTCGTGGACGACCCGAGGCGCCTGCACGAGCCGTACATCGCACGGAACGCGGAGATCCTCGCGGCCCTGGAGTCCGGCGAGCGGGAGACGGCGGAGCGGCTGCTCGCGGTCTACCTCGAGAACTCGCTGAAGCGCGTCGTGGAGGTCTACCTGCGGCGGGTCGGCGACGAGGGATAGGGGGTGTCGGTTGGATCAGGCCGGCTCCGGGCAACGGTGCCGTTCAACTGACGCGACCCCGGCAAGATCCAAACGACACCCCCTGGAGGCCACCGCGGGCGGGACCGCGAACCGGGGCGCCGCCTGCGACGCCTGTCGCCTCGGGGCCCATCTGTGCCGTTTGGGTCGTTGTCAGACCGAGGACCTAGTCTGTGCACCGTGACTTCGCCTGCATCGACGGACAGCGTTCCGCCCCAGCTCAGCGCGGGGCCGCGCCCTGCCCCGGGCCCGGCCGCCGACGAAGGACTGGCGCGGCGGCTGCGCGCGCTCGCCTGCACGGCGCCGTTGCACGACCTCGACGCACGCAAGGCCAACCTCGCGGGCGAGTACTCGGTGTACGGCATGGCGGAGGTCGCCCTCTCCGCCATCGACCTCGTCACGCTGAACATGGACTTCGACACGGGCGCCGACCACGACCAGATCGTGGCCCGGCTGATCCCGCGGGTCGCCGCCCAGGCGCCCGCGCGGCCCGCCGCCGAGCACGAGCGGGTGGCCCGCTGGGTCCTGGAGAACCTGATCAACGTCGGCAGCGTCGACCGCGGCTTCCGCGCGGTGTACGGCACCTTCGGACCGGACGGCACCTATGTGCGCCGCGACTACGACTTCAAGCTGCTGGAGGAGGTCCCCGGCCCCGGCGGCACCGTCTACCTCCGCACCACCGACGAGGCGGTCAACGTCCTCGTCGGCGCCCTGGACACCGACGTCACCAGCGCCCAGATCGCCGCCGAGGTCAAGCTGGAGGTGCTGATCAGCCGCGGCCGGCTCGCCGACGCCCAGCTCGCCGCCGAGCAGGCCCGGTACCGGACCGTGCAGTACTCGGAGACCCTGCGCAGGGCCCTGGACGCCACCCGGCGCAACGTCCGCGCGGTGGACTGGCTGAGCGCCGTCCCCGACATGATCGCCGAGGCCCTCGACCACGTCGCCGACCGGTACCGCCACGAGAACGCGATCCTCACCAACATCCGCAAGGCGCGCGACGAGTCCGAGGACCCCGAGCACAAGCGCCGCGCGGCCGAACTCGTCGACATCGTCAAGGACTGCATCCGCCGCCACACCCAGCTCCAGTCCCGCCTCCTGGAGGCAGGCCCGCTCTTCCGCGCCGAACAGGACCGGCAGGCCTTCGCCACCCCCCTGGCGACCTCGGGCCTGGACCTGTACGGCCATCTCGTCGCCCCCGTCCTGCCGTTGCCCCTGGAGCGCGCGCTCCGTGTCACCGACGCCTTCTTCGCCCGCGGCACCGGTATGCGCACGCCCGTCTCCGTCCGGGTCGGTGACCTCGTCGACATACTGCTGACCCCGCCCGTGGAGCGGGAGCACCTGGGCGCCGAGATGCCGGAACCCGAGCTGATCGCCACCCCGGACGACAGCCGCTTCAGCGAGGAGCAGCTCGCGGCGGCCATGGATCTGCTCGACCTGCCGCACGACGCCCCGCGCCGGCTGTCGGGCCTGCTGGCCGACGCCCGCGCCCGGGATCCCGAGCTGCCGTACCTCGTCGCGCTGCTCGCCGTCCACGCGGCCAGCCCGCCCGTCGGTACCGCGTACCGCCAGGGCGAACCGAAGCTCTTGTTCGCCGTGGACGACGGCACCGAACTGGACGACCCCGAGTTCGGCGGCGCCGACCTCGTCGTCGGCACGGCGCTGCTGGACGCGGCGGGGATGGCCGCGGACCGCACGGAGGCGGCATGACCGGCTCCCACGACCTCACCCCCGAGCACCAGCACAGCCAGCACCAGCACCAGCACAGCAAGGAGTACCGACCGTGACCGAGCACGTCGACCGGAGCGAACCGGAGGCGGGTGCCGCGCCGGCCACCGCGGCCGTCACGCCCGCCGACGCCGCCGACGCGGCGCGGCTCGTCGCCTTCGGCCTCCAGCCCAAGCTGCTGCCCGCGCGCGACCAGGAGTACGCCGATCTGCTGCGCCGCTACCGCGAGGACCCGCCCTTCGCCAGGCTCGCCGACGCCGTGGCGGCCGGGCTCGGGCTGGTCGTCCTGGAGGTGTCCCCGCGCGCGGGGATGGCCGTGACCGCCGCCGAGGACTCGGTGTTCGCCGTCCGCATGGGCGACTACGCGCGTCGTGCCGCCACCGACTCCGGCGACCGCTTCCTGCACGGACTGGCCCACCTCGCCGTAGCCGCCATGGCCTACCCGCGCCCCGAGGACCTCGCCGACGACGGCTACATCGGCCGCGTCACCGTCAACGGAGTGGACGCCTTCGTCCGCCAGGCCTGCCGACGCCTGGAGGAGCGGGCCGAGGAACAGGGCGAGAACACCGACCCGGCCACCGACGCCCCGGGCCTGGAGTCGGCCTGGCGGATCTGGGTCAGACGCAGCGCGACCGGCGCCACCAAGGACGCGCGCAGACTCCCCGGTTCCACCACGGGCATCGTCGGCAAGGCCGCCGCCTTCCTCACCGAGTCCGGCTTCCTCCAGCGCACCGGCGACGACAACGGCGGCACCTACCGCACGACGGCCCGCTACCAGCTCCAGGTGCGCGACATGGCGGGCAGCGCCGCCATGGCCGAGCTGCTGGACCTGGGCGTCGTCCCGGTGACCGACGGCACGGCGACACTGCTGCCCGCCGACGAGACGGAGGACCTGGAGCTGGTCGCCGACGCCGGACTGCCCTTCCACTCCTCCTGACCCCGCTCACGCCCCCGCACCCCCACTTTCACGAAGACTTACGAGAGTCCGCCATGTACGAGCTGTCCCGGGTCCGCCTCTACTCCATCGGACCCGCCGGTGCGCGCTACGCCGACACCGTGCTTGACCTGCGCGGTGTGGGCGAGCCCGTGCCCGATCCCGCGCCCGCGCAGGCGGAGTTCTTCGAGGAGGAGCCCGTCGGCCCGCCGCGCCGGCCGGCGCCGGCCGGCGTGCTCTTCCTGGAGAACGGCGGCGGCAAGTCCGTCCTGCTCAAGCTGATCTTCTCGGTGATGCTGCCGGGCCACCGCAACACCCTGGGCGGCGCCAGCTCCGGCGTGCTGCGCAAGTTCCTGCTCGCCGACGACTGCGGACACGTGGCGCTGGAGTGGCAGCACGTGCAGACCGGCGAGTGCGTCGTCGTCGGCAAGGCCAGCGAGTGGCGTGGTCGCCAGGTCTCGGGCGACCCGCGGAAGTTCGCCGAGGCCTGGTACTCCTTCCGGCCGGGCCCCGGAATGACCCTGGACAACCTGCCCGTCGCCGAGGCCACCGCCGTACGCCCGCCCGTCGAGGGCGTCTCCGGCGCCCAGGGCCGGCGCCGCACCATGAAGGGCTTCCGGGACGCCATCACCGAGGCCGGCAAGGCATACCCGCACCTGGAGGTGCACTGGGAAGAGATCCACGACCGCTGGATCGAGCACCTCGGAGACCTCGGTCTCGACCCCGAACTCTTCCGCTACCAGCGCGAGATGAACGCCGACGAGGGCGAGGCGGCCGGCCTCTTCGCGGTCAAGAAGGACTCCGACTTCACCGACCTGCTGCTGCGCGCCGTCACCGACACCCGCGACACCGACGGACTCGCCGACCTGGTCAGCGGGTTCGGCAACAAACTCGGCCGACGCGCCGAGCTGATCGCCGAACGCGACTTCACCGCCGGGTCCGTCGACCTCCTCGGACGCATCGTCGAGGCCGCCGACGCCCGCACCCGCGCGCGGGACATCCACACCGCCGCCGAACGCCGGACCAGGACCCTGGCCCGCCGGCTCTCCGCCCGCGGCGCCCAGGAGCGGGTCCGGGCCGGCGATCTCGCCCAGCGGGTCACCGCCGCCGCCTACGCCGTCACGCACGCCGAGTCGGCCCGGGACCGCAGCGGCCTCATCGCCGCCGAACTCGCCTACCGGCACGCCTCCCTGGCCCTGACCGGGGCCGAGAAGTCGGCCGCCGCGCAGAAGCGCGAACTCGCCGACGCCCGCACCCTGCACGCCGCCTGGCAGGCCGCCGAGGCCGTGCTGCGCCACCGCGCCGCCGCCGACCGCGTCGCCCGCGTGTCCGCCGCCATCCAGGAGGCCGAGCGGGACGCCGCCCCCGCGCTCGCCGCCCGCGCCAAGGCCGCCGTCGAACTCGTCCGCGCCCTGCACGCGGCGGCCGGGAAGGCCGAACACCACGCCAACGAGGAGGAGGAGCGGTCCGCTTCCCTCCAAGAGGTGAGCGACGCCGCCCACCGGGACTCCACCACCGCGGCCACCGAGGCGCAGCGCG
Source organism: Streptomyces sp. NPDC058812 (assembly GCF_042744565.1). NCBI lineage: Bacteria > Bacillati > Actinomycetota > Actinomycetes > Kitasatosporales > Streptomycetaceae > Streptomyces > Streptomyces sp. NPDC058812. The sequence continues at coordinate 32,137 of NZ_JBHYOB010000014.1, read as the reverse complement.
CCCGCAGCGAGGCCGGGCATCTGCGCCAGCGCCTCACCGAGGTCGAGCAGGAGACCGCCGAGGCGGTCCGCGCCGGCTGGCTCGACGACAGCACGCCCGACGCCGACCCCGCCCGCGCCGCCCTCGCGGCCAGCGACGCCGAGAAGACGACCGTCGCGGCCTGGGACACCGCCCGTGAGGCGGCACGCCGGGCCACCGAGCACGCGCGCGAGGCCGCCGCCGCGGAGAGCCGCGCCGAACTGACGGCCGCCCGCGCGGCGGACGCCGCCACCGCGGCCGAGCGCGCCCACGAGGCCGAGCACCGCACGGCCGAGGCCCTGACGGCCGAGGAACGGCTCGCCGAACTGCTCGGCCTGGCCGCCGAGACCCGCCCGGGCATCCCCCAACCCCGCCAGGACGCGGACCGTGACGACCGGAACACCCCTCCCAGGGCCTCGGAAGGGGCGCTGACCCCCGAGGAGCTCGACCGCTTCGCCGACGAGCTGCGCGAGCTGCTCGACGGCACCGTCTCCTCCGCCGAACGCCAGCTGTTCGAGCTGCGCACCGCCGCCGCCGACGACTCCCGCATCCTCGGTGCCCTCGGCGACGGCGGGCTGCTGCCGCCCGGCCCGGACGTACTGGCCACCGTCGAGTTCCTCGGCGAGCACGGCATCCCCGCCCTGCCCGGCTGGCGCTACCTCGCGCAGGCCGTCGACCCCGCCGACCACGCGCGCGTGCTGGCCGCCCGTCCCGAACTGGTCGACGGCGTGATCATCACCGACCCCGACTCGCACACCCGCGCCCGGGACGTCCTCGGCGACGCGGCCCTGCTGCCGCGCTCCGCCGTCGCCGTCGGCACGGCCGCCGCCCTGCTCGCGCCCACCCCGGCGCCGGACTCCGACACCGGCGACGTCTTCCTCGTACCGCCGAACCCCGCCATGCACGACGAGCACGCCGCCGACGAGGAGCGGCACGCGCTGCGCGCGCGGGCGACGGAGCGGGACGAGGAGATCCGCGCGCTCGCCGCCCGGCTCGGCAAGGACCGGGAGCTGGCGGCCCGGCTCGCCTCCTGGCGCACCGGCTGCCCCGCCGGACGCCTCACCGAGCTGGCACGGACCGCCGAGGAGGCGCGCGCCTTCGCCGAGGAGACCGAGGCCGAGCTGACCGAGGCGCGGACCGCGCGGGCCGAGGCCGACGAGAGCGCCGCCGAGGCCGTACGGATGCGGGACGAGCGGCAGGAGGCCGCGCAGAAGGCCCGCCGCGCCGCGGACGCCCTCGCCGGACTAGCCTTCCGGCTGCGCGAGCGCGCCGGTTGGCAGGCCAAGCTCCGCGAACTGGCCGACGAGGGCGCCGAGGCCGAGGCCCGCGCCCAGGCCTGCCTGGAGCGCGCCCGCGCCGCCGACGAGGACCGCCGCGCCGCCCAGCGGGCCGCCGACGACGCCCGCCGCACCGCCCGCACGCTGCGCGCCGAGCGCTCCGAGATCGCCGGCGCCCCCGACGACGTACCGCAGGAGGGATCGCAGGACGCACCGGACGACGGCACGGACGCGCCGAAGGCGTCCCTGCCCGCCCTCCGCGAGGCCTACCGCGCCGCCTCCCAGCTCTACGAGAAGGTCGGTGTCGGCGCCGACCTGCGCGCCGAGCAGGCCCGCGCGGAGAGCGACGAGAGCGCGGCCCGCGCCGAGCTGGACCGGCTCAGCAACAAGGTCCGCACCAGGGCCGGGCAGCTGCTGGAGTCGCCCGACGGCTCCGACGGACCGTCCCGGCAGGCCGCCGCCGCCCGCGCCGAGGAACTGGTGCAGCTCCTGGAGACCCGCATGTCGAGCGCGAGCGAACAGCTCGGCCGGCTGCGCGGCGAGGCCGAACGGCTCGCACCCGAGGACGGCGACGCCCACACCGAACTCCCCGAGGAACTCATCCCGCGCGACGCCGAACACGCCCAGACCCTGCTGCGCACGGCGACCGCCGAACTCGCCTCCCGCACCGAGGCACTGACCCAGGCCCGCGCGGCCCACGCCGAACTGCTCGACACGCACCGCGCCGCCGAGGACGCGGCCGGCGGATTCGACGAGATCGCCGCCATGCTCCGCGACCTGCTGCGCGAGCACACGCCCGAGGAGGAGCAGGAGGAGCCCGAGCCCTACCCGGGCGGTCTGGAGGAGGCCCGCCAGTCCGCCGCCGAGGCCCGCCGCTCGCTGCGCGGCTGCGCCGCCGACCTGTCCGCCGCCGAGGCAGCCGTACGCGAGGCGAGCGACATCCTCGTCCGGCACGCCAACTCCACCCGATACGAGCAGGTCCGCACCCCCGCCCGCCAGCAGATCCGCGAACTGCCCGCCTCCGCGCTGCCCGAGCACGCGGGCAAGTGGGCGGACGCCTTCGCGCCCCGCCTCCGCGTCCTGACCGACGAACTGGCCCAGCTGGAACGCAACCGCGACTCGATCGTGGACCGGCTGCGCGGCCTCGTCGAGTCGGCCCTCGCCACGCTCCGCTCCGCCCAGCGGCTCTCCCGGCTCCCGGAGGGCCTCGGCGAATGGTCGGGGCAGGAGTTCCTGCGCATCCGCTTCGAGGAACCCGACCAGGCCACGCTCACCGAGCGGCTCGGCGAGGTTGTTGACGAGGCCACCCGAGCGGCCGTCAAGAAGAACTCCGACCTGCGCCGCGACGGCATGTCCCTGCTGCTGCGCGGTGTCGCCGCCGCCCTGACGCCCAAGGGCGTCGCCGTCGAGATCCTCAAGCCCGACGCGGTACTGCGCGCCGAGCGCGTCCCCGTCGGCCAGATGGGTGACGTCTTCTCCGGCGGTCAGCTGCTCACCGCGGCCATCGCCCTGTACTGCACGATGGCCGCGCTCCGCAGCAACGACCGGGGCCGCGACCGGCACCGCCACGCCGGCACCCTGTTCCTCGACAACCCCATCGGGCGGGCGAACGCCACCTACCTGCTGGAGCTCCAGCGGGCCGTGTCCGACGCCCTCGGCGTCCAGCTCCTGTACACCACCGGCCTGTTCGACACGACCGCGCTCGCCGAGTTCCCGCTGGTCATCCGGCTGCGCAATGACGCCGATCTCAGGGCCGGCCTGAAGTACATCAGCGTGGAGGAACACCTGCGGCCGGGACTGCCCCAGCCGGTCCCGGCCGGTGAGGGCGAGGGCGAGGCGGTGCACAGCGAGATCACGGCGACGCGCATGTTCAAGCGCCCCGCGCAGTCACCGGCCTAGGGGGAGCCAGCAGCACCGGAGTCAGGGCCACCGAGCCGTTCCAACAACCACTTGTGGAAGATCCCGATGTGGTGCTCGGTCGGCACCAGAACACCGCCCGCCCGGTAGGCCCGGGAGGACATCGCCGGCTGGGTCCGCTCGCAGGCCGCGAAGTCCTGTGTGTTGACCCGGTGGAACAGCTCCACGGACCGTGACAGATCCGTCCCCGAGGCCACGACGTCCGGTGCGTACAGCCAGTCGCACTCGACGACCGTGCGGTCCTCGGCGAGCGGAAACATGCGGTGCAGGATCACATGGTCCGGTACCAGATTGACGAAGACCGTCGGCTTGACGGTGACGGCGTAGTAGCGGCGGTCCTGGTCGTTCGCCACCTCGGGCAGCCTGCCGAAGCCCTCGCTGCCGTCGACCGTGAAGCCCTTCACCTCCTCGCCGAACTCGGCGCCGTGGCCCACGTAGTACTGGGCGGCGTAGCCGTCGGCGAACTCCGGCAGCACGTCCGTGAGTTCGGGGTGGATGGTCGCGCAGTGGTAGCACTCCATGAAGTTCTCGACGATCAGCTTCCAGTTGGCGCGCACGTCGTAGGTCACCCGCCGGCCCAGCGCCAGCCGCTCCGTCCCGTACCGCTCGATCGCGGCCGCGTCGCCGAGCCGTTCGACGGCCGCCCCCATCACGGTCTCCTCGAAGGAGGGCGGCGTGTCGGCCAGGCACACCCAGGCGTAGCCGAGCCACTCGCGCAGGGCGACCCCGACCAGGCCGTACGCGGAACGGTCGACGTCCGGCATCTTCGTCAGGCTGGGCGCGGCCACCAGCCTGCCGTCGAGGTCGTACGTCCACGCGTGGTACGGACACTGGAGGCCGCGGCGCACCTGCCCGGACTCCTCCGTGCACAGCCGGGCCCCGCGATGCCGGCAGATGTTGAGGAAGGCCCGCAGCTCGCCCGCGCGGGTACGGGTGACGAGGACGCTCTCCCGGCCGACCTGAACGGTGCGGAAGGCGCCGGGCCGGTCCAGATCGGCGCCGCGGACGGCACAGAACCACATCGCCTCGAAGACGTGCCGCTGCTCCTGACGGAAGACCTCCGGGTCGGTGTAGTAGCGGCCCGGCAGGGTCGCGATGAGGCTGGGGGACGCGGGGGACAGGGGAGTCGTCGTCACGTGAGTGCTCCTGAGACGGGCGCGGCGGCGAGTCGGGCCGGGTCGAACAGACCGATGGGGTGGGCGGTGGTGCCGGTCAGGGCGAGGTCGGCGAGGATCTCCCCCACGACCGGCGCGAACTTGAAGCCGTGCCCGGAGAAACCGCAGGCCACGGTGGTCGAGTCGGGGTGCGCGGGGTGCCGGGCGATGACGAAGTGTTCGTCCGCTGTGGTGGTGTACATGCAGGTCGCGGCCTTGAGGAAGGTCCCGGGCAGATCCGGGACGCGGCCGGACATGTGGTCGGCCATCGCCTCGACCTCGTGGTCGTACACCGTCCGGTCGATGGTCTCCGGGGTGGTGGCCCGCCCCTTGCGGAAGAAGGCGACCTTGGCACCCATGTCGGGGCCGTCGATGGCCGGGAAGCCGTACACCTGGACGCCGGCCGCGTCCTCCCAGACGTAGATCGGCTGGTTGGCGGGGAGGAAGGGACGGGTGCCGTGCTTCGGCTGGAACCAGTACATGACCTGCCGCTCGACCGTGAAAGGCACGCCCAGGTCCGTCAGCAGTCGCGGTGCCCAGGCGCCCGGGCAGACCACCAGATGGGATGCGGTGTAGGTGTTCTCGGCGGTGTGCACGCGGACGCCGTCCCGGTACGGCTCCCAGCGCGTCATCGGCTCGTCGAAGTGCAGGTCGGCGCCCTGCCGGGTGGCTAGCTGGAGGTGGGCGGCGACGGTGTTCTCGGGGCGCAGGAGACCGGCCTTGGCCTCGTACAGCGCGACCTCGTCGTCCTGCGGGGTGAGCGTCGGGAAACGGCGGCGGATCTCCCGGGCGTCCAGCACCTCGTGCGGCAGGTCCCACTCGCGTGCCGAGCGCAACGAGCCCGAGACGGTCCACGAGTCGGGCCGACCGACCATCACCCCGCCGCACAGGACGGTGATGTCCCGGCCGGTGGCCCGCTCCAGGTCCTCGTACAGCTCGTAGGCACGCAGGAGGAGAGGTACGTACGCCGGATCCTCGAAGTACGACTGCCGGGTGATCCGGGAGCCGCCGTGGCTGGAGCCCCGATTGTGCACCGGGCCGAACCTCTCCAGGCCCAGTACGCGGGTGCCCCGCGCGGACAGATGGTGGGCGGCGGCGCTGCCCATGCCGCCGAGGCCGATGACGATCACGTCGTAGGTGGGGGACATCGGGAGCCTCCTGGGGCCGTCCTAGCGGCGGATGCGGGTCATCTTCGGGTCGAACAGCGGCTCGTCGGCGACCGTGGCGGGGACCTTCTCGCCGAAGTACTCCACGTGCACGCCGGTGCCGACGGCCAGACCGGCCGGTAGCCAGGCGTACGCGACACAGCGGCCGAGCGTGTAGCCGTACGCCGCGCTGGTCACGTACCCGGAGGGCGTGCCGTCCACGTGGACCGGCTCCTTGCCGAGGACCACGGCGGCCGGGTCGTCGAGGAGGAGGGGCGTGAGGCGCCGGGCCGGTTCGCCCGCGCGCTCCAGCGCGGCCCTGCCGACGAAGTCCGCCTTGTCCATGCGGACCGCGAAACCGACGCCCGCCTCGTACGGGTCGTGCTCGTCGGTCATGTCGGTACCCCAGGCCCGGTAACCCTTCTCCAGGCGCAGGGAGTTGAAGGCGGAACGCCCGGCCGCGATCACGCCCAGGTCCCGGCCGGCCTCCCAGAGCGTGTCCCAGAGCCTCAGCCCCAGGTCGGCGGTGGTGTACAGCTCCCAGCCGAGTTCACCGACGTAGCTCAGGCGCATGGCAGTGACCGGGACATGGCCGACGTACGTCTCCTTGGCGCGGAAGTAGCCGAACGCCTCGTGCGAGAAGTCGTCCGGGGTCAGCGGCTGGACGAGGTCGCGGGCGAGCGGGCCCCAGACGCCGACGCAGCAGGTGCCGGAGGTGATGTCCCGGATGTGCACTCCGTCGGGCGCGTGGCGCAGGAGGTGGTCGAGGTCGGCGGGGGAGTTGGCGCCGACCTGGAAGCGATCGGGGGAGAGGCGGGCGACGGTGAGGTCGGAGCGGATGCCTCCGGTGTCGTCGAGGAGGAGCGTGTAGGTGACCGCGCCCGGCTTCTTGCGGAGGTTGTTGGTGGTCATGCGGTCGAGGAAGTCGAGGGCTCCGGGGCCGGTGACCTCCAGGCGGCGCAGCGGGGTCATGTCGTACAGGGCGACCTTCTCGCGCGTCGCCCGCGCCTCGGCGGCCGCGATCGGGGACCAGTGGCGGGCCGACCAGTCGTCGCGGTCGGGAAGCGTCACGCTCCTGACGAGTTCGGAGTTGGCCTCGTACCAGTGCGGGCGTTCCCAGCCGCCGCCCTCCAGGAAGTACGCGCCGAGCTGCTGCTGCCGTGAGTGGAAGGGGCTGACCCTGAGCGGGCGCGGACGCTCCATCGGCTGGAGGGGGTGGAGGACGTCGTACACCTCGACGAACTGCTGTGCGCCGCGCTCACGAATGTACGCCGGGGAACGCTGCGCCTCCTCGAAACGCGTGAGGTCGCACTCGTGCACGTCGAGCGACGGCCGCCCGTTCACCATCCACTCGGCGACGGCCTTGGCGACACCGGCCGAGTGGGTGACCCAGACGGCCTCCGCCAGCCAGAAGCCGCGCAGCGTACGGGACTCGCCGAGGACGGGCATGCCGTCCGGGGTGAAGGAGAAGACGCCGTTGAAGCCCGACTCGATCTCCGCCTCGCGCAGGGCGGGCATCAGCCGGCGGCAGTCCTCCCAGCTCGGCGCCCAGTCGTCCGGGGTGAAGGGGTACGAGGACGGCATGTCCATGTTGCGGTCGCGGGCCTCGTCGTAGGCGGGGACGGCGAACGGATCCACGGGCAGCGGACGGTGGGCGTAGGAGCCGATGCCCAGGCGGTCGGTGTGCTCCCGGAAGTACAGGTCGCGGTCCTGGAAGCGGAGGATCGGCTTCGAGGCCTCTGTCGTGGCGCCGCTCAGCCCCGGCAGCGGTCCGGTCCTGGCGTACTGGTGGGCCAGCGGTTGCAGGGGGACGTCGGCCCCGGCCATGCGGCCGATGACCGGGCCCCAGAAGCCGGCCGCGGAGACCACGTGGTCGGCGGGGAAGGTGCCCCGGTCCGTGACGACCCCCGTGACCCTGCCGCCCCGCCGCTCGATGCCGGTGACCGTGTGCCGGTCCAGGAAGCGGGCGCCCCGCGCGGTGGCGCGGTCCAGCTGGGCGCGGGACGCGTGCAGGGCGCGGGCCAGGCCGTCCCCGGGGGTGTGGAATCCGCCGAGCACCACCGAGGCGTCGAGGAGCGGCCAGAGTTCCTTGCACCGGGCGGCGTCGACGATCTCGCCGCGCACTCCCCATGCCGCGGCGTGACCGGCCCTGCGGTGCAGGTCGGCGAGGCGTTCCGGGGTGGTGGCCAGTTCCAGGCCGCCGACCGGCCGGAAGCAGGGCACGCCGTCCGATGCGAGGGAGGTGAACTTCTCGACGGTGTACTGGGCGAACGCCGTGAGCGTCTTGGACGGGCTGGTCCGGAAGACGAGGCCGGGCGCGTGCGAGGTCGAGCCGCCGGGGGCGGGCAGCGGGCCCTGCTCGAGGACGGTGACGTCGTTCCAGCCGCGGGCGGTCAGTTCGTCGGCGAGCGAGCAGCCGACGATGCCGGCGCCGATGACGACCACACGGGGGGAGGGATGCGACCCGAGGGCGCTCACAGGACCACCACCGAGCGCAGTACCTCGCCGCGGTGCATCTTGGCGAACGCCTCCTCCACCCGGTCCAGCGAGGTGGTCTCCGAGACGAAGGCGCCCAGGTCCAGCAGTCCGTACAGGTACTGGTCGATGAGGAACGGGAAGTCGCGGCTCGGCAGGCAGTCGCCGTACCAGGACGACTTGATCGCGCCGCCGCGCGAGAACACGTCGATGAGCGGCAGTTCGACCGCCGTCTCCGGCGTGGGTACGCCGACCTGGACCAGCACGCCCGCGTGGTCGCGCATGTAGAAGGCCTGGCGGAAGGTCTCCGGGTGCCCCACCGCGTCGATCGCGATGTCCACGCCGTGGCCGTCGGTGAGGGCGCGGACCGCCTCGATGGGGTCCGTGCCGCGGGAGTCGACGGTGTGCGTGGCGCCGAAGCGCTCCGCCCGGTCCAGTTTCCTGCCGTCGACGTCGACCGCGATGATCTTCATGGCGCCGTTGAGGGCGGCACCCGCGATCGCCGCGTTGCCGACGCCGCCGCAGCCGATGACGGCGACCGAGTCGCCACGGCCCACGTTGCCCGTGTTGACGGCGGCGCCGTAACCGGCCATCACGCCGCAGCCGATCAGACCGGCCGCCTCGGGGCGCGCGGCCGGGTCGACCTTCACCGCCTGGCCCGCCGCGACCAGCGTCTTCTCGGCGAAGGCGCCGATGCCGAGCGCGCTGGTCAGCGGGGTGCCGTCGAGCAGTGTCATCGGCTGTGCGGCGTTGCGGGAGTCGAAGCAGTACCAGGGGCGGCCGCGTCGGCAGGAGCGGCAGCCGCCACAGGGCGCCCGCCAGGCCAGCACCACGTAGTCGCCCCGCTGAAGATCGGTGACTCCCTCGCCGACCGCCTCGATGGTGCCGGCCGCCTCATGGCCGAGCACGAAAGGGAAGTCGTCCGTGATCGCGCCTTCACGGTAGTGCAGATCCGTGTGGCAGACCCCGCAGGCCTGTACCGCGACGAGAACCTCGCCCGGTCCCGGGTCCGGGACGACGATCGTCTGCACCTCGACCGGTGCGCCCTTCTTCACAGCGACTACGGCACGGACCTCGTGTGGCACGACAAGCTCCTCTGCTGTTGCGCATTGCACGATGGGTTGCGCTATGAGGAACATAGTGAGAACGCCGTCGAGCGGCCGTCAAGAGGTACGGGTTAACCCTTGGCAAAAGGAGCGAGGGGAAGCGCCGGGAGCCGAGACCAGCCGGACGCGCGACGGCACGGGACCGAAGGAATCCAGTCGGATACCCGGCCCCGTGCCGCTCGTTCGCCTCGCTCCGCCCCGTCCTGTGCCGTCCCGTGCCGCGCGCCGCCCGTTCCGGGTCAGCAGCCGTGGCCCATACGGCGGGACAGCTCGACCCCCGCCGCCAGCGCGCGCTTCGCCAGGTCGGGCAGCCGCTCCGGCGTCAGCCGGTACACCGGACCCGAGACGCTGATCGAGGCGATCACCTTGCCGTCGTGGGAACGGACGGGCGCCGCCACGGCCGCGAGCCCGATCTCCAGCTCCTCCTGTGTGATCGCGTAGCCCTGCCCGGCCACGGTCTCCAACTCGCCGCGCAGCACCGCCGCGCCGGTGACCGTGTGCTCGGTGAACCGGTGCAGCGGGCGGGCCAGCAGGCCTTCGCGCAGCGTGGTCGGCAGGTGGGCGAGGAGCACCTTGCCGCTGGCGGTGGCGTGCAGCGGGGTGCGCCGGCCGAGCCAGTTCTGTGCCGTCACGGAGGCGGTGCCGCGCGCCTGCATGACGTTGACCGCCGCGTCGTCGTCCAGCACCGCGATGTTCGACGTCTCGCCGAGTTCGTCGGCGAGTTCGCGGCAGACGGGCACGCCCTCCTGCGAGATGTCCAGGCGCACTGCCGCCGCCCCCGCGAGGCGCAGTACGCCGGCCCCCAGGTAGTACTTGCCCCGCTCCTTCTCCTGGGCCACCAGGCCGCGGTTCTCCAGCACGCCGAGCAGCCGGAAGGCGGTGGACTTGTGCACGTCCAGCTCGTCGGCGATCTCGGTGACGCCCGCCTCCCCGTGCCGGGCGAGGATCTCCAGCACGCTCACGGCGCGGTCCACCGACTGCACGCCGCTCGCCGCCCCTCTGCCCACCTGCTTGTTCTCCACGCGGTCCTCACCATGGTCGGGCTGCTTCCGTGTGCGGGTCATGGCTCAACTCTCACCACCTGGCGGCCCCGTCCGGACCGCATCTGCGGGAAGCCCTTGACGCCACGGGCCGCCCGCCCGGATTCTGTTGCGCATAGCGCTCTCCAGTGCGCCATGTGAAACATCATGTTACCGAAGCGTCCGGATCCCGGAAGGGTACGCGTCCCCGCACCCGTCTGGACACGCGTTCCGGACCGAGAGGGGAGCCCATGATTCCCATCTGCCGCCTCGAAGACCTCCCCAAGGGCGAGTCCGCGCGGGTCGGAACGAGTCCGCCGATCGCCGTCTTCCACACCGACGATGGTGATCTCTACGCCATCGACGACACGTGCAGCCACCAGGACGCCTCCCTCTCCGAGGGCTGGCTGGAGGGCTGCCTGATCGAATGCCCGCTGCACGCCGCGTCGTTCGATCTCCGTACGGGCCGGCCGACCTGCCTCCCGGCCCGTAGGCCCGTCCGCACCCACCGCGTCACCGTCCACGAGGGTGTCGTTCACGTCCACGTCGCCGCGGAGGAGGGTAGCGCCGCATGAGGACCGTGACCGTCGTCGGCGCCTCGCTGTCCGGCCTGTACGCCGCCCGGGAACTGCGCGCCCAGGGATTCGACGGGCGACTGGTGATCGTCGGTGACGAACCCCACCGCCCCTACGACCGGCCTCCCCTCTCCAAGGACTTCCTCACCGGCCGGGCCGGCGAGGAAGTATTGGCGCTCACCGATGCCGAGGAGACCGCCGACCTGGACGCCGAGTGGCTGCTCGGCGTCCGTGCCCGCGGCCTGGACGCCCGCGGCCGGACCGTGCTGCTCGACGACGGCCGCACCGTGTCCACCGACGGCGTCGTCGTCGCCACCGGTGCCTCGGCCCGGCGTCTTCCGGGCGACGGCCTCGCCGGCGTCCACACTCTGCGTACCCTGGACGACGCCCGCGCCCTGCGTGCGGAACTCACCCGCGGTCCGCGCAGGGTCGTCGTGATCGGCGGCGGCTTCATCGGCGCGGAGACCGCCTCCTCGTGTGCCGGCCTCGGTCACACGGTCTCCGTCGTCGAGGCCGCCTCGCTCCCGCTCGTGCCCCAACTCGGCGCCGAGATGGCAGCCGTGTGTGCCACGCTGCACCGCCGCGGGGGTGTCGAGCTCATCACCGGCGCCTCCGTGGCCGCGCTGCGCGGCACGGTCGCCGTGACCTCGGTGGCACTCTCCGACGGTCGGAATCTGCCCGCCGACGTCGTGATCGTCGGCATCGGCGCCACACCCAACACCGCCTGGCTGGCGGGTTCGCCGCTGGTGCTGAACGACGGCGTCCTCTGCGACGACGGCTGTGTGACGTCGCTGCCGCGGGTGGTCGCCGTCGGCGATGTGGCCCGAGTCGGGGGCACGCGCGCGGAACACTGGACCTCCGCCACGGAGCAGCCCCGGGTGGCCGTGACCAACCTGCTCGCCGGGCGCACCGTGGAGTGGGTGAGGACGGTGCCGTACTTCTGGTCCGACCAGTACGGAGCCCGCCTCCAGTTCGCCGGCCGGCGCCGGGAGGGAGACACCGTCCGCATCGTCGAGGGCGTGGTCGCCGACGGCGCCCCGGCCGACGACGGTTTCCTCGCCCGCTACGAACGGGACGGCCGTACGACCGCGGTGCTCTCCGTGGACCGCCCTCGCTCCTTCATGCGGGTCCGACGCGAACTCGCCGGCGCCGAGCGGACGCGGCCGACGGGCGGTCAGACGCAGCCGACGGGTGGTCGGGCGCAGCCGACAGATGATCGGGGCCAGTCGGCGGGCGAACGGGGCCAGCCGACGGGCGACCGGGGTCAGTCGGCGGGTGACCGGGGCCAGTCGGCGGGCGACCGGGGTCAGTCGGCGGTGCTGTGAAGGGTGGTCACTGCCGGAGCCCGGCCCTTCACCCGGCCACTCAGGAGTGCGACAACTGCCCCGCACCGCCCCGCCGGCGTATCCGCTCCTGGGCCCGCTCCGCGGACCGGGCCTGCCGCCTGGCCCTCCGACGCTCGCGGCGCATGGCCCGTGCGGTGCTGCTCGGCATCGACACCACGCCGTGCCGCTGATTCCAGACCTGCCGCGTCACCCAGACGTCCAGCACGCCCCACGTGGCCACGACCGTGCCCGCCACGCTGCCGATCACCATGGGGAACGCCAGCCAGGATCCCGCCATCGTGCACAGGAAGGCCACCATCGCCAGTATCAGCGTCACGGCGACGACGAGCACCGCGCGCACGGCCGCCGTACGCACCGGATCCGGCAGACGGCGTCGCCGCGCGGGCTCCTCCGTCCACAACGGCCGGTAGGCCGACTGCTCCCGGGCTTCCCGGGCTTCCGACCCCTCCGACCGCTTACGTGCCGACGCGTCCGGCCCGGCCGCCGGAATGTCGCGATCCGGCGCCTCGGGAACCGAGCGGGCCGTCGACTCGGCCGCACCGCCGTCCTCGGGCGCCCTGCGCCGCTCCGCCGTGCCCATCAACATGTCACTCCCCACCGCCAGCAGACAGCTCGTCCGTGTCCGAAGACACGGCTCCCCTCTGGCTGCCCGGCTTGCGCTGCTTTACGCCGCCCGGGGGCGGGATGCGGCTCCTGTGGCCGATTCCGCCTCCATTTCCCGTAGTGAATGACGAACGACCAGCCCTCAAGATTCCCGAGAATCCCGCGCAGTCGAAAAATCTCGGCCATTTCGCCCGCCGGGCCGGAAGGGCGCTCTGCCCCGCCCGCCGCCGGATACCGGGAGGGAATCTCCCCCAATGACCGGACAACTGGCCATCGCCGGACTCCGGTGCGGAGGTTCGGCCTCCGGACGGGTCTTCGAGTTACCCGTGCGTGAGTAGTAGGCTCGCGCCGTTTGTTGACGTACATGTGTACCCCCTGCCGGTGGGGGTCGAGCTGGGGGAGGCCATGCGCTTTCGCGGGAAGTCGATCCGCCGGAAGATCGTGGCGCTGCTCCTCGTGCCGCTGGTGTCCCTGACCGCGATCTGGGCCTTCGCCACGGTCCTGACGGGACGCGAGGCGGGCCGGCTGTTCAGCGTCTCGACCGTCGTCGAGGAGATCGGCTACCCGGTCGAGGACACCGTCCGTGTCCTCCAGCAGGAACGCCGCCAGACCCTCGTCCACCTCGCCGACCCGCGCGCCTCCGACGGGCTCTCCGCCCTGCAGCGCAGCCGCACCGCCACCGACGAGGCCATCGCCGAGATCCGCGGCAACGCCGCGAACGCCGACGTACGCGACGCGCTGGGCCAGGCCGAGGAGGAGCGGCTCACCGCCGTCCTGGACGCCTTCGACGGCATCGGCTCGCTGCGCCGCAGCGTCGAGGACGGCACCGTCGACCGCGCGCAGGCGCTCGGCCTCTACAACCGCCTGGTCGACCCCTGTCACGAACTGCTCGCGAACCTCCACGTCGTCGACGACGTGAGCCTGGACAAGCAGTACCGCGCCCTCGTCAACGTCTCCCGCGCCCGCGAACTGCTCTCCCGCGAGGACGCCCTCCTCGGCTCTGCCCTGGTCACCGGTCGGCTCACCCGCGGCGAGATACGTGACGTCTCCGACCTCGTGGCCCAGCGCACCATGATGTACGACATCAACCTCCCGCTGCTGCCCGCCGCCGAACGCGGGCGGTACCAGCGCTTCTGGAAGAACGCCGCCTCCGCGCCCCTGCGCGTCGCCGAGGAGGCGGCCGTCGCCGGTGAGGCCGGCACGCCCCGCGGCGTCACCGCCAAGAGCTGGGACACCGCCGCCGGCAGCGTGCTCGACGAACTCGGCGCCCTGGACGACCACGCCGCCGACCGCTACCAGGACCGGGTCGACCCGGTTGCCATGAACACCATCGTCAAGGTGGTCGTCGCCGGCGCCCTCGGCCTGATCGCCCTGCTGTTCTCGCTCTTCCTGTCCGTACGCGTCGGCCGCTCCCTCATCCGCGATCTCAGGCAACTGCGCCTGGACGCCCACGAGGCGTCCGGTGTCCGCCTGCCCAGCGTGATGCGCCGCCTCTCGGCGGGCGAACAGGTGGACGTGGAGACAGAGGTCCCGCGCCTGGAGTACGACAAGAACGAGATGGGCGAGGTCGGCCAGGCGCTGAACACCCTCCAGCGTGCCGCCGTGGAAGCCGCCGTCAAGCAGGCCGAACTCCGCGCCGGCGTATCCGAGGTGTTCGTCAACCTCGCCCGCCGCAGCCAGGTGCTGCTGCACAAGCAGCTCACCCTGCTCGACACCATGGAGCGCCGCACCGAGGACACCGAGGAACTGGCCGACCTGTTCCGCCTCGACCATCTGACCACCCGCATGCGCCGGCACGCGGAGGGCCTGGTCATCCTCTCCGGCGCCGCCCCGTCCAGGCAGTGGCGCAAGCCCGTCCAGCTCATGGACGTGGTCCGGGCCGCCGTCGCCGAGGTCGAGGACTACGAGCGCATCGAGGTCCGCCGGCTGCCCCGCATCGCCGTCACCGGACCGGCCGTCGCCGACCTCACCCACCTCGTGGCCGAACTCCTGGAGAACGCCACGGTCTTCTCGCCGCCGCACACCGCCGTGCAGGTCATGGGCGAGCGCGTCGCCAACGGTTTCACCCTGGAGATCCACGACCGCGGCCTCGGCATGGCGGCCGACGCCCTCCTCGACGCCAACCTGCGGCTCGCCGAGACACCGGAGTTCGAGCTGTCCGACACCGACCGGCTCGGCCTGTTCGTCGTCAGCCGGCTCGCCCAGCGGCAGAACGTCCGGGTCTCCCTCCAGCCTTCCCCGTACGGCGGCACCACCGCGGTCGTCTTCGTCCCCGACGCGCTGCTCACGGAGGACGCCCCGGACACCAACGGCGTCGGCTTCCGCCTGGACCGTCCTCAGCACGCCAAGGAGAAGGAGCGGGAGGAGAGCCGCCGTTCCCCCCTCGCCCACGTGCCCGCACGGCTGCCGGGCCGCCCGGCCACGCTGCTGGACGGGCCGGTCGAACTCGAGGCGCCGGTCGACCTCGACGCCCTCGACGACCTGCCGGGCGGGCTCGGCGACGAGGACAGCGAACGGGGTGGTCTGTTCCGCCCGCGCCGCTCCCTCGTGGCGGCTGACGACGACCAGGAGGTCCGCCCCGCCGAACGGCGACGTCAGGAGCCCGGCCACACAGGCGAGTCGCCCCAGCGCGAGGAGGAGGACGAGGTGAACGCGCCGGTCGCGCTTCCCCGTCGCCGGACCCCCAAGCTGGTCAGTTCGCACGGGCGTCCGGTGCCGGAACGGGCCGCCCGGGACACCGCGGACGAGGTCTCCCCGGCAGGAGCCGAGCGCGCGGAAGGCAGGACCGACCCGCGGTCACGATCGGCCGAGCCACCCGCCCTGCCCACCCGCCGTCGTCGCCCGGAACGAATCGACGACCGCGCCGGTGGCCGTGGCGACGACCGCGCCGCCGACCGCGCCCGTGGCCGTGGCGACGCCCCTGCCGAGGGACGCATGGAGAGTCGCCCGGAGGGTCGTGCCGAAAGGCGTGACGCCGACCGCACGGAGTCCGAGGCGCTGCCGTCGCTCCCGGCCCGCCGCCGCGGCGCGTCTCCCGAGCGCGGGGGCTCCACATCCGAATCGGGCGCGCTGCCCCGGCGCGTACGGCAGGCCAACCTGGCCCCCCAGCTCAGGCAGAGCCCCGAACCGCCCGCCGAGGACCGCTCCGACCCCGCCGACCGGGACGCCGAGGAAGTACGCAGCCGTATGGCCTCGCTCCAGCGCGGCTGGCAGCGCGGCCGCAAGGAGAACGCCGCGGAGGACGACGTCCCCGGCGGCACAGCACCACAAGCACCACAAGGAACGACTAAGGGGGACGGTCGATGACCGCACCGAAGGCGACCGGCCACACCTCGACCAGGTCCGGGGAGCTCAACTGGCTCCTAGACGACCTGGTGGACCGTGTCGCGAGCATCCGCAAAGCCGTCGTCCTGTCCGGCGACGGTCTGGCGACCGGGGCGTCCAAGGACCTGACCCGGGAGGACAGCGAACACCTGGCCGCCGTGGCGTCCGGTTTCCACAGCCTCGCCAAGGGCGTGGGCCGTCACTTCGAGGCGGGCAGCGTCCGGCAGACGGTCGTCGAACTCGACGACGCCTTCCTGTTTGTCACGGCCGCCGGCGACGGCAGCTGCCTGGCCGTCCTGTCGGCCGCCGACTCCGACGTCGGCCAGGTCGCCTACGAGATGACCCTCCTCGTCAAGCGGGTCGGCGTGCACCTGGGCACCGCTCCGCGCACCGATCTGCCCTCGGGTGGGTAAGTGGGATGACATGAGCGCAGACGGTCAGGGAAGAAACCACTGGTTCGACGACGAGGCCGGTCCCGTCGTCCGTCCGTACGCCATGACGCGCGGCCGCACCACCAGCGCGGCCCAGCACCGCCTCGACCTGATCGCGGTGGTCGTCACGGAACCCCACGCGGACGATCCGGAGGCGGACGTCACGCTCGCCCCGGAACACGTGGACATCGTCGAGCTGTGCCGGGACACCCCGCAGTCGGTCGCCGAACTCGCCGCCGAACTCGACCTGCCCATCGGGGTCGTGCGGGTCCTGATCGGAGACCTCGTGGACGTCGAACTCGTCCACGTGAACCGGCCCGTACCCCCGGCCGAACTGCCGGACGAGGACATTCTGCGCGATGTGATCAGCGGGCTGAGGGCACTGTGAACCGGCCCCCGGACACGGCAAGCGGCACGGCAAGTGGCACGTTAAGGAGAAGAGATCGATGATCTTCGGGCGTTCTCAGCGCGGCAAGCCGCCGGTCGAGCCCGTCACGCTCAAGATCCTGGTGGCCGGCGGCTTCGGCGTCGGCAAGACCACTCTCGTCGGCGCGGTCAGCGAGATCAGGCCGCTGCGCACCGAGGAACTGCTCACCGAGGCCGGGCGGCCCGTCGACGACGTCAGCGGTGTGGAGGGCAAGCACACCACCACGGTGGCCATGGACTTCGGGCGGATCACCCTGCGCGAGGACCTGGTGCTGTACCTCTTCGGCACGCCGGGCCAGGAGCGGTTCTGGTTCATGTGGGACGAGCTGTCCGAGGGCGCGCTCGGCGCCGTCGTCCTGGCCGACACCCGCCGCCTGGAGGACTGCTTCGCCGCCGTCGACTACTTCGAACGCCGCTCCATCCCGTTCGTGGTCGGCGTCAACCGCTTCGAGGGATCGGCCCGCTATCCGGCCGAGACCGTCCGCCAGGCCCTCGACCTCGACGCCGACGTGCCCCTGGTGATGTGCGACGCCCGTGACCGGGAGTCGGTCAAGGAGGTCCTCGTCGGCGTGGTCCAGCACGCCATGGCCCAGGCGGCGGACCGCCGCAGGGTCGTCACCACCTGACGGCTCGGGGCATGGCGACGACACCTCCACGCGCGCGTGCCCCCTCCGAGCCTGCTCGGCGCCTAGCCGTCGTCGTCGCCGTCCTCCATCCAGCCGAAGCTCTTCTCCACCGCCCTGCGCCAGTTGCGGTACTCGCGGTCCCGCACCGACGCCTCCATGGCGGGCGCCCACTCGACGTCCCGCTGCCAGTGCGTCTTGAGTTCGTCGAGGCCGTTCCACACACCGGTGGCCAGTCCGGCCGCGTACGCGGCCCCCAGGCAGGTCGTCTCGGACACCCGGGGCCGGATCACCGGCACGCCCAGCACGTCCGCCTGGTGCTGCATCAGCAGATTGTTCTTCGTCATGCCGCCGTCGACCTTCAGCGTCGTGATGCGTACCCCCGAGTCCTGGTACATGGCGTCCACGACCTCGCGCGTCTGCCAGCTCGTCGCCTCCAGCACCGCGCGCGCCAGATGCGCCTTCGTGACGTACCGGGTGAGCCCGGTGACGACCCCGCGCGCGTCCGAGCGCCAGTACGGCGCGAACAGTCCGGAGAAGGCGGGCACGATGTACGCGCCCCCGTTGTCCGCCACGCTCGCCGCCAACCGCTCGATCTCGTCGGCGCTGCGGATGATGCCGAGCTGGTCGCGGAACCACTGGACCAGGGCCCCCGTGATGGCGATCGACCCTTCCAGGCAGTAGACGGGTGCCTCGTCACCGATCTTGTAACCCATGGTGGTCAGCAGCCCGTTCTTCGACGGTACGGGCCGGTCACCGGTGTTGAGCAGCAGGAAGCTGCCCGTGCCGTACGTGTTCTTCGCCGTGCCCACGTCGTAGCAGGCCTGCCCGAACACGGCTGCCTGCTGGTCGCCCAGGGCGGAGGCCACGGGCACGCCGGCGAGCTGGCCGACGGCGGTGCCGTACACCTCGGCGGAGGACCTGATCTCGGGGAGTACCGCCTCGGGGATGTTCATCGCCGAGAGGATCGAGGGGTCCCACTGGAGTGTCCGGAGGTCCATCAGCATGGTGCGCCCGGCGTTGGTCACGTCGGTGACGTGCCGCCCGCCGTCGGTGCCGCCGGTCAGGTTCCAGATCAGCCAGGAGTCGATGGTGCCGAAGGCGATCTCACCGCGCTCGGCGCGGGCCCTCAGACCGGGCACGTTGTCGAGCAGCCAGGCCGCCTTGGGCCCGGAGAAGTAGCTGGCCAGCGGCAGGCCGGTCTGTTCGCGGAAACGGTCCTGCCCGTCCGTGCCGCCCAACTGGCGGCACAGCGCGGACGTACGGGTGTCCTGCCACACGATGGCGTTGTGCACCGGCTTGCCGGTCGCGCGGTCCCACAGGACCGTCGTCTCGCGCTGGTTGGTGATGCCCAGCGCGCTGAGCCGGTCGGCGCGCAGCCCGGCGCCCGCGAGCGCCCCGGCGACCACGGCCTGGACCTTGGACCAGATCTCGGTGGCGTCGTGCTCCACCCAGCCGGGCTTGGGGAAGATCTGGCGGTGCTCGCGCTGGTCGACGGCGACGATCGCGCCGTCCTGGTCGAAGATGATGCAGCGGCTCGAGGTGGTGCCCTGGTCGATCGCGGCGACGTACTTCGTGGAGTGGTCCGTCATGGCTACCCCTTGGGCTGGGTTCAGAGGACTGCGGAGGCGAGGCGGAGAGGACGCGGAGGCGACGGCTCTGGTGGGCCGTTCAGAAGGCCACGTTGTAGATGAGCCCGGCGAGCGCTCCGCCGATCAGCGGGCCGACCACCGGGACCCAGGCGTAACCCCAGTCGGAGGTGCCCTTGTTCGGGATCGGCAGGAAGCTGTGCACGATGCGCGGGCCGAGGTCACGGGTGGGGTTGATGGCGTAGCCGGTCGGTCCCCCGAGGGAGAGGCCGATACCGACGACGAGCAGCGACACGATCAGCACCAGCGTCCCCGACTCGCCGAGCCCCTCGGTCAGCCCGAAGGCGAGAATCGGCAGCACGAGCCCGACGGTCGCGATGATCTCCGTCATCAGGTTGGCGACGGGGTTCCGGATCTCCGGGATGGTCGAGAAGATGCCGAGCGTCGGAACCGGCTCGTCCGCCGTGCCCTCGGTGGTGCCGGTCTTGCGGACGTTGGCCTGGAACTGGGCGAAGTACGTGAGGTAGCACAGGACGGCACCGATCATCGCGCCGACGAACTGCCCCAGCACGTAGACCCAGACCTTGCCCCACTCGCCGGTGTCTACGGCGATCCCGAGGGTGACGGCGGGATTGAGATGCCCTCCGGAGAGCGGGGCAGCGGTGTAGGCGCCCGCCAGCACGCCGAACCCCCAGCCGAACGCGATCACCACCCACCCCGACGCCCGCGCCTTGCTGTACCTCAGAGTCACGGCGGCGCAGACACCCGCGCCGAAGAGGATGAGGATCGCGGTACCGATGATCTCGCCGACGAAGATGTCTCCGTTGCTCATGGCGGCTCCTAGGCCCTGGCCCGGGGCGATCGGCCCCGGCCCTCCCGTGCGGGGTGCGTCTCCCCCGGCGACCTCCGCCGCGGGGCGTGAGTGACGAGCGTGCCGTAGCAGCCGAACCGCCCGTGGGGGAGTGGGCCTCGAAGCACAGGAGTGCCCGCGCGACGCAGTACCGGAATACGCCGAGATGTACGGCGATGTCGACTGACACCGGAAGTGTTCACCGGCGCCCAGGGAGCGTCAAGGTGGCCGACCGCAACGGTTCGGGACCCGCCGGCCAACGCGCGCGGCGCGTCTCCGCGTGGGCGCTCCTGGACGGTGGTCACCGAGGGGTGCTTGTGGTGCCGTAGCGGTCGGTGCAGACGTGTGCCGGTGAACCGCGCGTGCACGCGCGCTTGCTGGCGAACTGCGGCCCGCGTCGGGTGC
>NZ_JBHYOB010000014.1:0-11755 GCF_042744565.1 Streptomyces sp. NPDC058812 | reverse complement strand
GGGTGCTTGTGGTGCCGTAGCGGTCGGTGCAGACGTGTGCCGGTGAACCGCGCGTGCACGCGCGCTTGCTGGCGAACTGCGGCCCGCGTCGGGTGTTTGTGGTGCCGTAGCGGTCGGTGCACACGTGTGCCGGTGAACAGCCCCCGCACGCGCGCGTGCCGGCGAGCAGCGCCCCGCACGTCGGGTGCCCGTGGTGCCGCGGCGCTCGGTGCACACGCGTGCCGGCGAACAGCCCCCCGCACCTCGGGCTTGTCGACGCCGCCCCTCGCCGCCCAGGGTGCCGTCCCTCCCCGGCGCCCACGCGTCGGCGCGGCCGAGGGCGCCCGCGTCACCCCGCCGTCGCCGTCGCCCGGTCCGAACCGCGTCGGACCTCGTGCCCCGGCGCACCGGCCCGGCCCAGCACCCAACTCGCCCCGTGCAGACCCTTCGCGGCCTTCTTCAGCGGGGCCAGCCAGGCCGCCGCCTGCCGGTGGTCCGACACACTGCCCGGTGGGCACAGGACCGTCGCCAACGACAGCGTCACGGGCCGCCCGCCGGCCGACCACGGCACGTCCAGCACGGAGGCGGCCAGCGGATCCAGCCCTTCCGGGTCGGTGAGCACCAGGAAGTCGTCACCGCCGATGTGCCCCACGCGCGCGGACCCCGCCGCCGTCTGCGACAGCGCCCGCCCGATCGCCCGGATCAGCTCGTCGCCCGCCGCGAACCCGGCCCCGTCGTTGACCTGCTTGAAGTGGTCCACATCGAGCCAGCTCAGCGCGAACGCCCGCCCGTCCGCGATCCGCCGGTCCACCTCTCCCGTGATCGCGTCCGAACCGGGCAGCCGGGTCAGTGGATTGAGCCCGGCCGCCTCCTCCACCCGGTTCTCGGCCAGCGCCCGCACGAGGTCCGCGAGCCGCACGACGCCCACACACCGCCCGGACACGTCGACCACGGCCACGTCGTCCGACGTGCGGCCCCGGCCGCCCACGGCCACCACGTCCAACACCTCCCAGGCCGTCGCGTCGACGCCCACCGTCCGCGGCGGGTCGCCGAGCTTCGCGGCGGGCCGGTCGGCGTACAGGGCGTGGCCGTAGCGCCCCGACATCGACAGCAGGAAGCGGGACCTGTGCACGGACCGCACGGGCACCCCGTCCCGGTCCACGAGCAGCACCCCGGACACGTCCGGCGCCCCGGTCAGCAGCGCCCGTACCTGCCCCGCCGACGCGGTCGCGGGCAGCAACGCGGCCGGCCGTACGAACTGCCGCACCGAGGGCCCCGAACGCGGTGCCGGTACGACGCCGGGGGAGCCGGGCGGAACGTACACGTCCGCCGCCGGCAGCCGCGCGGGCGGCGCGAACAGCTCCCCCTGCGCCAACTGCGCCCCGGCCGTCCGCGCGGCAGCGCACTGCGACTCCGTCTCGACGCCCTCGACGGACAGCAGCGCCCCCAACTCGTCGCACAGCACCCGCATCGCCCGTACGGCCGCCGGCCGGGCCAGCAACGACGCGTCGAGCTTCACCAGCTCCGGCGCGAGATCCGTCAGCAGCCGCAGCGGCGCGTCCCCGTCACCGACCCCGTCCGCACAGATCCGGAACCCCTGGCCCCGCAACGCGCTCACCGCCTCCAGCAGGGCCTGCCGCGGCACATGCGTGTACGGCGGACAGACGTCGACCGTCACCTCCCACGGCATCCGTCCCGCCTCCCGCACGGCGCCGTGCAGACCTTGCAGGCCACCGAGGTCGGCGAGCGTGCCCGCGAACACGTTGACGTGCAGCGGCAACAGAGTCTCCTTGCGCACCGCCGCGCGGAACGCCGCCACCACCAGTCGGCCGTCGAGTTCGGGGTCGCGGCGCGCCTCGGCCAGGATGTCGCCGGTCTCCGGGCGGGCGAGTATCTCCAGCGCCGCGACCCCGCCGGTCATCAGATTGACCACCGGTTGGAAGGCGAAGCGGAGAGTGTCCGTCCAGGAGCGCACGGGAGCAGAATGGCGCCACAGACACCCGCCCGGGCCCAGTTCACGCGACGTTCACGCAGGATTCCGACGCGTTCCCGGAGCGTACGGACGGCGAGTCGCAGGACCGCCCACTTCCCCCGCAGAGCCCACTCCTGATAGATGCAGGGAACATGACACGACTCTCCACCACGCTCCGCGGCCTGGTCACCACCTTCGCCGCCCTGCTCACCGTCACGGTCGTCCCCGCCACCGCCCAGGCCAAGCCGGAGCCGAAGGCCCCGGAGGACTTCGTGGCCCTGAGAAGCGTCGCCCCCACGATCATCCAGGAGATGCGCTACACCACCGCGCACAACTTCGTCGGCGAGCGCATCGACGGCTACCGGCAGCCCCTGTGCATCCTCACCCGCCCCGCTGCCGAAGCCCTCCACCGAGCCCAGACCCGGCTGCTGCGCCAGGGCTACTCCCTCAAGGTGTACGACTGCTACCGGCCGCAGCGCGCCGTCGACCACTTCGTCCGCTGGGCCGAGGACCTCGGCGACCAGAGGATGAAGGGCGAGTTCTACCCGGAGGTCGACAAGACCCGTCTGTTCGCGGACGGTTACATCGCCGAGAAGTCCGGCCACAGCCGCGGCTCGACCGTGGACCTCACCATCGTGAAGCTCCCGGCGAAGCCGACCCGGCCGTACCACCCCGGGCAGCCCCTGGTGCCCTGCTTCGCGCCCCAGGACGAGCGCTTCCCCGACAACTCCGTGGACATGGGCACCGGCTACGACTGCTTCGACACCCGCTCACACACCCTCGACTCCCGTATCCAGGGCGCCCAGCGCGCCAACCGGCTGCTCCTCAAGAACACCCTGGAGGACGTCGGCCTCGTGAATCTCCCCGAGGAGTGGTGGCACTTCACCTACAAGCCCGAGCCCTACCCGGACACCTACTTCGACTTCCCGGTCTCCGCGAAGTCGCTCGCCGGCCGCCGTTGAGCCGCCGGCCGGAGCCGCCCCCTCCAGGATCGGATACAGTCCGCCGCGTGTTCGAAACTGAAACCTCCGCTCCCAACTCCGTACCGGGCTCCCACTGTTCGAGCTGTGGAACGCCCTACGGAGAGGGCGTCTCCGGCTGGCCCCGCACCTGCCCCGCGTGCGGCACCGTGGCCTACCGCAACCCGCTGCCGGTCGCGGTCGCCCTCCAGCCCGTGTACGACACGCAGGGCACCGCCCTGGTGGTCATCACCCGCACCGTGGCCCCCGCGCGCGGGGGCGTCGCACTGCCCGGCGGCTACGTGGACGACCGGGAGGACTGGCGGCAGGCCGTCGTCCGTGAACTCAAGGAGGAGACGGGCATCGACGCGGCGAGCCGCGACGTACGCCTCGTCGACGCCGTGAGCTCGCCCGACGGCCACCTGCTGCTCTTCGGGCTGCTCCCCGAGCGGTCGGCCGAGGGCCTCCCGCTGTCCGCCGCCACGCACGAGACCGAGGGATGGCACCTGCTGCACAGGGCTGAGGAACTCGCCTTCCCCCTTCACACCCGAGCCGTACGGGCCTGGTTCGAGGGCCGCTACATCTGAGCCGAGCGCTCCACGAGCCCACGGACGCGGACCGGGCAGGACGGCTCGCTCACGCCGTCCTCGCCCTCCCGCTCCACGACCACCCGATCCCCCTCCCAACGCGAGACGTACCGCTCGATCTCCGGTTCCACCCAGCCGTCGCCCGTGTCCGGCACGACCAGGCCACCGCCGGTCCGCCCCCGCGCGGGCGCCCACACCTCCAGCGCCGACCCGCCGTCCTCCCCGCGCACCGGAAGCACGGCTCCCGCCCGCGCGAACACCGGAATCCGCGCCAGAGGAGCGTCGACGAGAACCTGTGCCGGCCCCTCGTACGCCCGCTCCGTCACCACGTCGTACCAGCGTCCGCGCGGCAACTGCACCGCCCGTCGGTCCGCCCCCGGGTCCAGCACCGGAGCCACCAGCAGACAGTCGCCGAGCAGGAAGGCGTCCTCGCAGTCCCGCAACACCCGCTCCTCCGGCGTCGACCACCACAGCGGCCGCACATACGGCGCACCCGTACGCCGGGCCAGATGCGCCAGCGTCACGAAGTACGGCAGCAGCCGCCGCCGCTCGACGAGCGCCACGCGCGCGTGCTCCAGCACCTCGGCACCGAACTCCCACGGCGCCCCGCGCCCCGCCCCCTGCCCACCGCGCGTGCGGAACAGCGGAAGGTGGGCAGCCAGTTGCAACCACCGCAGATACAGTTCCGGAGACGGACTCCCGCCGGCCCCGCCCACATCCGGCCCCGCATACGGCACCCCGCACAACCCGAGCCCCATCACCAGCGACAACGACGCCCGCAGCCCGGGCCAGCCCGTGGCCACATCCCCCGACCACGCGCCGCCGTAACGCTGCATGCCGGCCCACCCGGAGCGCGAGAAGACGAACGGCCGCTCCTCGGGCGCCAGCGTCCGCGCCCCCTCGTACCCGGCGCGGGCCATACACAACGCGTACACGTTGTGCGCCTCCCTGTGGTCACCGCCCCGCCCCTCCAGGAAGTGCCTGGCCGAACGCGGCAGCGTCGCCTCCCCGAACGCGGCGAACGAGGTGGGCTCGTCAAGGTCGTGCCAGAACCCCGCGAACCCCTGCCCGAGCCGCTCCTCGTAGAGCCCGCCCCACCACTCACGCACACGCGCGCGTGTGAAGTCCGGAAAGACCACGTCCCCGGGCCACCCCACGCCCCGGACGACCCGCCCCGAGGCGTCCCGCACGAACACGTCCTCGCTCGTCCCGCCGTCGTACACGGCGTTGCCGGGCGCGGCCGGGACCGCGGGACCCACGACCGACACCAGCCGGACGCCGTCCCGCCGCAGCTCCTCGGCAAGGACGGGAAGCTTGGGGAACCGCTCCTCGTCCACGGTGAACACCTGGCGGCCGTCGAGATGGCCGGCGTCCAGGTGAACGGCGTCGAGCGGCAGATCACGCTCCTGATGGCCGGCGACGATCCGCCGCACCTCCTGCTCGTCGCCAGGACCCGACCGCGCGTGATGGTGACCGAGCGCCCACGCAGGCGGCAGCGCGGGCGCCCCGGTCAGCGAGGCCCAGGCGAGCAGCACGCGCGCGGGGGTGCCCACCGTCACCCAGCACCGCAGCGGACCGCCGTCCATCCGCAGCACACTCCGCCCGGGCCGGTCATGACCGGACCCCGCGCCCTCCTCGCCCTCCCGCAACGTCACCGTGCCGTCCCACGAACTGTCGTGGAACACCAGATGCGTCCCCGCGTCGGCCACCACCAGCTGCACCGGCATCGTGACGGACAACGGGTCCTGGCCCGGAGCGAACGGCAGGCCGGGGCCGGTGTTCCACAGCCGGTACGTGCCCTTACGCAGCCGAGGACCCGCGGCCCGCCCGCCGAGCCCGAAGAACCGGGCGTCCGCCGCGACCTCCGACCGCTGCGTCCAGCGCGCCGGACCGCCGCCGACCGGCTCCCACCAGCGCGGCGGCAGCTCACGGCGCAGCACCACGCCCCCGGGCGTAAGGACCTCGATCGCGCCGTGCCGGGAGACCGCCACCGTCGCCCGCTCGGCCACCACCCGCCAGCCGCCGTCCTTGTCCGGCTCCAGCACCGCCCGCGGATCCGGCTCCGGACAGCGGCCCGCCAACGCGTACGACGGCTCCGGCCCGGCTCCGTCCCAGCCCCAGAACACGGCCCCGTTCACGGCGACGAGGACGCGCAGCTCCGAACGGCTGAACCGGACGACACCGCCGCCGGGCCCCGGCTCCACCTCCTGCATCGGACCCGGCACCCGCGCACGCTCCGCACCCCGCGGCGGCAGCCCCGCGGCGTCGGCCTGCCGCCTGCGCCACGCCGCCCGTACGGTACGCAACCCCTGCGCCGCCCCCGCAGAACCGACCGCTTTCATCGAACGCACCAGGTCACGACCGTCCATGCTGCTCACCCTGCCACCGACCACCTCCCGCGCGGGCGTCGTTCAACTGCCGTTCACCCGTGACGGGACCACATCTTCACGACAGCGACTATGTGGGGCGCGCCCTGGTGTAGAAATCGATCACGTGGCATCGTCCGTGTCAGCCGCGTCACGCGCACACCCCAGCCCGTGCGCGGAGGACGCACACGACGCGCACAGTCCGGGAGCCGCCCCATGTCGACCGTGAACCCCCAGCCGCTCTGGCAGCCAGATCCGCAGCGCATCGCCCAGGCCCGGATCACCAGGTTCCAGACCTGGGCAGCCGAGCACCACGGCGCCCCCGCCGAAGGCGGATACGCCGCACTGCACCGCTGGTCCGTCGACGAGCCGGCCACCTTCTGGAAAGCCGTCACGGAATGGTTCGACGTACGTTTCTCGACCCCCTACGCGCGCGTACTGGGCGACCGCTCCATGCCCGGCGCCCAGTGGTTCCCCGGCGCCACGCTCAACTACGCCGAGCACGCCCTGCGCGCGGCGGCCACCCGCGCGGACGAACCGGCCCTCCTGCACGTCGACGAGACCCACGAACCGACCCCTGTCACCTGGAGCGAGCTGCGCCGCCAGGTCGGCTCGCTCGCCGCCGAACTGCGCGCCCTCGGCGTACGCCCCGGCGACCGCGTCAGCGGCTACCTACCGAACATCCCGCAGGCCGTGGTCGCCCTCCTCGCCACCGCAGCAGTGGGCGGCGTCTGGACCTCCTGCGCCCCCGACTTCGGCGCCCGCAGCGTCCTCGACCGCTTCCAGCAGGTGGAACCCGTCGTCCTGTTCACCGTCGACGGCTACCGCTACGGCGGCAAGGAACACGACCGCCGCGACACCGTCACGGAACTGCGCCGCGAACTGCCCACCCTGCGCGCCGTCGTCCACATCCCGCTCCTCGGCACCGAGGCCCCCGAGGGCGCGCTGGAATGGGAGACGCTGACGTCCGCCGACACGGACCCCGTCTTCGAGCAGGTGCCCTTCGACCACCCCCTGTGGGTGCTCTACTCCTCCGGCACCACCGGCCTGCCCAAGGCCATCGTCCAGTCCCAGGGCGGCATCCTCGTCGAACACCTCAAACAACTCGGCCTGCACTGCGACCTCGGCCCCGATGACCGCTTCTTCTGGTACACGTCGACCGGCTGGATGATGTGGAACTTCCTCGTCTCCGGCCTGCTCACCGGCACCACGATCGTCCTCTACGACGGCAGCCCCGGCTACCCGGACACCGGAGCCCAGTGGCGCATCGCCGAACGCACCGGGGCCACCCTCTTCGGCACCTCGGCCGCCTACGTCATGGCCTGCCGCAAGGCCGGCGTGCACCCCGCCCGCGACCACGACCTCTCCCGGGTCCAGTGCGTGGCCACCACGGGCTCCCCGCTCCCGCCCGACGGCTTCCGCTGGCTGCACGACGAATTCGCGCAGAGCGGGGCGAGCCTGTGGATCGCCTCCGTCAGCGGCGGCACCGACGTGTGCTCCTGCTTCGCGGGCGCCGTCCCCACCCTCCCGGTGTACATCGGCGAACTCCAAGCCCCCGGCCTCGGCACCGACCTGCAGGCCTGGGACCCCAGCGGCACTCCACTGACCGACGAGGTCGGCGAACTCGTCGTCACCAACCCCATGCCCTCGATGCCGGTCCGCTTCTGGAACGACCCCGACGGCAGCCGCTACCACGACAGCTACTTCGACACCTACCCCGGCGTCTGGCGGCACGGCGACTGGATCACCGTCACCTCCCGAGGCTCCGTCGTCATCCACGGCCGCTCCGACTCCACCCTCAACCGGCAGGGCGTCCGCATGGGCTCGGCCGACATCTACGAAGCCGTCGAGCGCCTCCCCGAGATCAGGGAATCCCTCGTCATCGGCGTCGAGCAGCCGGACGGCGGCTACTGGATGCCCCTGTTCGTGCACCTGGCCCCCGGAGCCGTCCTCGACGACGCCCTCCTGTCCCGCATCAAGCGGACCATCCGCGAACAGCTCTCCCCACGCCACGTCCCCGACGAGGTCATCGAAGTGCCCGGCATCCCGCACACCCTGACCGGCAAACGCATCGAGGTCCCGGTCAAGCGACTCCTCCAGGGCACCCCGCTGGAGAAGGCCGTCAACCCCGGCTCCATCGACAACCTCGACCTGCTCCACTTCTACGAGGACCTCGCCCGTAAACGCACCTGACCAGGCCCTCAACGGGCCGGCCGCCGCCAACGGCGGCCGGCCCGCGCGCCGCACCCGACGTCGTTGTCAGTGCCGCCGGTTACTGTGAGTGAGCATTGATCGACTGCGCACAGGGGGAAAGATGGCGCACACCGACCAGACCACGCGACGCGTCCTGCGCCGGGAAATCGCCGGCACCATCGGACTGCTCACCGACGAACACGACTTCCGCGCCATGCGGCGCTACCGCAGCTTCACCTTCGACGACCACGCCGCCTATCTCCGCCAGGTGGAAGCCCTGCTCAGGGCACGCGCGGCACAGGGCACCCACACCACCGTCGCCCTCTTCGACCCGGAGGAGTACGCCGACTTCTGCTCGGCCGCGGGCCTCGACCCCGACGCCCCCGCCAGCCGCACCCGGTTCACCGCCGAACTCGCCGCCGGCGGACCGACCGTGCCGTACGAGGGCCAGCCCCTCGCCGACCTCCTCCCGGCTCTCGTCGACGAAGCCGTCCGCCAGGCCACCTGGGAGTACGCCTCCAACCTGCTCGCCCGCCTCGGCAGCTGCGCCACCTGCGGCGAGGACCTCGGCCGAGCCGCCTTCACCCGGGCTTCGCGCCTGCTCCGGCGCATCCTCGAAACGGCGCCACCGGGCGACCGGCACCTGGTGTGCAGCGTCACGGGCTCCCCGGAAACCCTCCTCTCCGTCCTCCACGCCGACGAGGACATCGACGGCACCCCGCACGTCGACGAGGCCGAGGCCCTGGAGTTCACCGGCGTCCTCGCGCTCGGCCTCGCCACCCACAGCCCCGGGGGACTCGTCATGCGCATCAGCCCTCCGAGCGGCCCGGACCGCATCCACGGCTGGCGCCTGCGGGGATACGGCCTCGAGCCCCTCACCGCCGGTGAGGTCTTCGACGCCTACTGCACGGACGTCGAGTCCGGCGACCTCATCTCCCCGGAATCCAACGTCGACTACTGCGCGCCACCCGACCTCGGAGACGACCACCTGCCACCGGGGCATCACCACTGAACGCGTGCGGGGCGCCCCACCCGAAGGTGGAACGCCCCGCACCGGCCATGACAGGTGGCGGACCCGCCCGGTGCTACTCGCCGGACAGCACCGCCTGAGCGGCGTTCCGCGCCTCCTCGGCGCTGTCCGCCGCCCGGGCGGCCGCCGCGGCACGCTCGCACTGCGCCAGCGTGAACTTCGCCAGCGTCGCCCGGACGTAGGGAAGCGACGCCGCACCCATGGACAGGGAGGTGACGCCCAGACCCGTCAGCACACACGCCAGCAGCGGGTCCGACGCCGCCTCACCGCAGACGCCACAGCTCTTGCCCTCGGCCTTCGCCGCCTCCGCGGACAGCGCGACCAGGTCGAGCAGCGCCGGCTGCCAAGGATCCTGCAGCCGGGACACCGCACCCACCTGACGGTCGGCGGCGAAGGTGTACTGCGCGAGGTCGTTCGTCCCCAGCGACAGGAACTCGACCTCCTGCAGCACCGAGCGCGCCCGCAGCGCGGCGGACGGAATCTCCACCATCGCGCCGAACTTCGCCCGCAGCCCGGCCTCGCGGCACGCGTCCGCGAACGCCTTGGCATCGGCCCGGTCCGCCACCATGGGGGCCATGACCTCGAGATAGACCGGCAGCCCCTCCGCAGCCTTCGCCAGCGCCGTCAGCTGCGTGCGCAGCACCTCCGGGTGGTCGAGCAGCGTCCGCAGACCACGCACGCCCAACGCCGGGTTCGGCTCGTCGCCCGGGGTCAGGAAGTCCAGCGGCTTGTCCGCGCCGGCGTCCAGCACCCGCACGACGACCCGGCCCTCGGGGAACGCCTCCAGTACCTGCCGGTAGGCGGTGACCTGCTTCTCCTCCGACGGCGCGTTCTCGCTGTCGTCGAGGAAGAGGAACTCGGTACGGAAGAGACCGACGCCCTCCGCCCCGGCCTGGACCGCCGCGGGCACGTCCGCGGGGCCCCCGATGTTCGCGAGCAGCGGCACCTTGTGACCGTCCGAGGTCGCACCCGGTCCCGTGGACGCGGCCAGCGCCGCCTTGCGCTCGGCGGCCTCCGCCTCCAGCTGCCCCTTCTTCTCGTCGGTGGGGTTCACGAAGATCTCACCGGTGCTGCCGTCGACGGCGATGACCGTGCCCTCGGGAAGTTCCCCGGCCCCCGGAAGCGCCACCACCGCCGGCACACCGAGCGCCCGAGCGAGAATCGCGCTGTGACTGGTCGGCCCACCCTCCTCGGTGACGAAGCCGAGGACCAGCGTCGGGTCCAGCAGCGCCGTGTCGGCGGGAGCCAGGTCCCGCGCGATGAGGACGTACGGCTCGTCACTGTCCGGAACGCCCGGCATCGGCACCCCGAGCAGACGGGCGACGATACGATTCCGCACATCGTCGAGATCAGCCACGCGGCCGGCCAGGTACTCACCGGCACCGGCCAGCAGGGCGCGATACGCGGCGAAGGCGTCGTACACCGCACGCTCGGCCGTGCTGCCGACGGCGATCCGCCGCTCCACGTCCGCCATGAGTTCGGGGTCCTGGGCCATCATGGCCTGCGCCTCGAGCACGGCCTGGGCCTCACCCCCCGCCAGATTGCCGCGCGCCATCAGATCGGCCGCCACAGCCTCCACGGCCTTGCGGGCGCGCCCCTGCTCGCGCTCCGCGTCCTCGGCCGGAATCTGCTTGGCCGGGGGCTCGAGCACGGCAGTCCCCATGTGCCGAACCTCGCCGATCGCCACACCGTGGCTCACACCGACGCCTCGCAGCGTTGTCTCCATCTCACCCGTCCCGATAGTGCGGCGGGTCCCGCCGCCGCGGTGGTTGTCCTACCCGCCGTCACACGACGGCGCTGACGTCACTTCCAGAGAAAGAGACTCTCGCCGGCCTTCACTTCGCCGTCCTCACGGAGCTCGGTGAGGGCCTCGGCCGTCGCCTCAAGGGCCACGATCGGACAGACCGGCGACTTGCCGGCCGCCTCGACGGCGACCGGGTCCCAGCGCACCACGCCCTGACCACGCACGACGGTGTCGCCCTTGTTCACCAGCAGTTCGAAACCCTCACCGTTGAGCTGGACGGTGTCGATGCCGAGATGGGTCAGCACACCGTGCCCACTGTCGTCGACCACGACGAAGGCGTGCGGGTGCAGCGACACGATGACCCCGTCCACGGGTGCGACAGCCTCGGAAGGCTCGCGTACGGGGTCGATGGCGGTACCCGGGCCGACCATGGCCCCGGAGAAGACCGGATCGGGCACGGCGGCCAGTCCGATGGCACGTCCTGCGAGCGGGGACGAGACGGTGGTCATGGGAAGCCTCCATGGGGCGGAGATGTATACGGGCCGTCACTGCCTGTCCCGGACGGCGCACTGTGCAGCAGGGTATGTCATAGGAAGTACCGGTTCCGCATGAGTGTTCCGATTAGAGGTCTAGACCACAGTCCCCACGGATTTGCACCCGTTCCACGGCTCCGTGTACAGTCGTTACTCCTGCTTGAGGCTGAGTGACGCGAAGCAAGGCGTCCTCGCCCCGGCGGAACCCAACTTGTCAGATCCTATCGCTGGATCGCCTCCTGCATGCCTGCAGGACGGTGGTCAGAAGCACCGGGAAAGCCTGATAGTGTTGGAAACACCGAAGGGAAGCGCCCGGAGGAAAGCCTGAGAGAGTCTCTCGGGTGAGTACAAAGGAAGCGTCCGTTCCTTGAGAACTCAACAGCGTGCCAAAA
>NZ_JBHYOB010000013.1:87433-213134 GCF_042744565.1 Streptomyces sp. NPDC058812 | reverse complement strand
GACGAGCAGGGGCAGCGGGTCGGAGGTGGTGACCAGCTCCCGCAGCGGATGCCGGGCCAGTACCGCGTCCACCTCCGGCGTCAACGCCGCCGCCAGCCGGGTGGCCACGGGAAGCGTGTCGTCGAGCAGGGCGGCCGCGGCGGCCAGCACCACGGCGCGCCCGGCGCCCTTCGGCACACCCGAGGCGGCCCGCCGGTACAGCTCGGCGCCCTCCTCCAGGACCAGGCCGGTGTCGATACCGGCCGGGATCTTGATGCGCGCGTGGTGCTTCCAGGTGGCGACGGGGTCGCTCCACGCCTCCACCCGGTAGGTCCAGTCGCCCGGGGCGCCCGGGGTGACCTCGGCGCCCCAGCGGTCGGTGCCCGGGGCCAGCTCCCGCATCGGCGTCCACGGGCCCGGTCGGCCCTCGGGGTCCTTCAGCACGACGTTGGCGGCGACCGCGTCGTGCCCCTCGCGGAACACGGAGGCGGTGACCTGGAACGTCTCTCCCGCCACCGCCTTCGCCGGGCGCCTGCCGTACTCCACCACCGGGTGGACGTCCCGTACCGGGATACGTCCGATCCCCACGGTCGCACTCATCCGTTCTCACCTCCGCCGTGCTCGGGGCCGGGCCACAGCCAGGCCGTTCGGGTCAAGCCGCGCCGGAGGGGGTCTTCCGCCCCGACGGGGAGAGCCGGTCCGCCCGTTCCTGCGCATGGGTGACCAGGTTCGTTCGCAGATACCGTTCGGCGGCGTCCGCGGCCTCGCGTGCGCACCGCTTTCCCATCAGCACGCAGAGGGTGTAGCCGGAGTCCTCGAAGGTGGACCGGACGCGCACGTCCGCCGGGGACGCGAGCATCGAGCGTTCCCAGGCGCGGTAACGCCGCAGCTGCCGGGCGACTTCGCTCTTCGCGGGAAGCAGCATGGCCGGTCACCTTCCGGACGGTCCGGGGGTACGGACGATCGAGTTCTTCACACATGGTGCACGGGTGGTGACGCGCCGTCTTGTTGGATCTTCAACCGCTTTCTCGTGTTGCACGAATGGACTACTGCTCTCACTCTGGAGTGACTCAGAAGCGATCAGTGCTCACGCTTCGTGTTCGGGGAGCTCGTCCCCCAAGGGGCGAGGAGGAGCGAGAGCTTTCGCGGTGAGGAGCCACGACGATGAAGACCGCAGTGCCCTGCTACTACCACCTCGACGTGGAAGTGAGCCCGGAACGGGTCGGACAGGTCAGGCGCATCCTGGCCGCTCACCTCCGGTTCTGGAACCTGGAGAACCTCGTCGAACCCGTCTGCTCGGGCGCCGAAATGCTGCTCCGGGCGATCGACGAGCACGCGAGCGACAAGAACACGTCGATCGAGATGTGGTGGAACCACCAGCACCTCATCACGGCCGTGGGGGGCAATGACCACGCGCTCCGTCCCGACCAGGACCTGCGCACCTGTCTCCAGCACCTCGCCGCCACCAGCGACGGCTGGGGCTGCTGCGCCGCCGACACCGGTGCCAAGGTCATCTGGTTCTCGCAGCGCGCCCGGGCCGGCGAACGCGTCCCGCTGGTGGCGACATCGCCGGAGCCGATCACCCAGGAGGGGCTGGAAGTGCCGCGAGAGATCATGCCGGTGGCCCGGGTGGCCGGTCCGGCCAGTAGGGCGAACGGCGTCCTGGAGGAGGCCCGGTGACCCGGGCCAGGCCGAGCTGGAAGGGGTCGCCCGTGTGGAGCGGGCACCCCTACCCCCTGGGGGCCGCGTACGACGGACAGGGCACCAACTTCGCACTGTTCAGCGAGGTCGCCGAACGCGTCGACCTCGTCCTCGTCGACGACGACGGCACCCACAGCACCGTCCCGCTGCCCGAGGTCGACGGCTTCGTGTGGCACTGCTACCTGCCCGGCGTCGGCCCGGGGCAGCGCTACGGCTACCGGGTCCACGGTCCGTGGGCCCCGGCCGTGGGCCACCGCTGCAACCCGGCGAAGCTGCTCCTCGACCCGTACACCCGGGCCGTGGACGGGATGGTGGACAACCACGCCGCCCTCTTCGAGCGGGCCAGGGGCAGGGCCGACCCGGGCGACAGCGCCGGGCACACCATGCTGGGGGTGGTCACCGACCCGTTCTTCGACTGGGGCGACGACCGCCCGCCCGGGCGCCCGTACTCGGAGAGCGTGATCTACGAGGCCCACGTCCGCGGGCTCAGCCGCACCCATCCCGACGTGCCCGAGGAACTGCGCGGCACCTACGCCGGGTTGGCGCACCCGGCGGTCGTGGAGCACCTGACCTCCCTCGGCGTGACCGCCGTGGAGCTGATGCCGGTGCACCAGTTCGTGCACGACGGCCACCTCCAGGACCGGGGCCTGTCCAACTACTGGGGCTACAACACCATCGGCTTCTTCGCGCCCCACAACGGCTACGCCGCCCTCGGCACCCGCGGCCAGCAGGTCAACGAGTTCAAGTCGATGGTCAAGGCCCTGCACGAGGCCGGCCTCGAAGTGATCCTCGACGTGGTCTACAACCACACCGCCGAGGGCAACGAGAAGGGCCCCACCCTCTCCTTCCGCGGCATCGACAACGCCTCGTACTACCGCCTGGTGGACGGCGACTGGCAGCACTACTACGACACCACCGGCACCGGCAACAGCCTGCTGATGCGGCACCCCTACGTACTCCAGCTGATCATGGACTCGCTGCGGTACTGGGTGACCGAGATGCACGTCGACGGCTTCCGCTTCGACCTCGCCGCCACGCTGGCCCGGCAGTTCCACGAGGTGGACCGGCTCTCGGCGTTCTTCGACCTCATCCAGCAGGACCCGGTGATCAGCCGCGTCAAGCTGATCGCCGAACCCTGGGACGTAGGCGAGGGCGGCTACCAGGTCGGCAACTTCCCGCAGCTGTGGTCGGAGTGGAACGGCATGTACCGCGACGCGGTACGGGACTTCTGGCGCGGCGAGGAGCACACGCTCGGCGAGTTCGCCTCCCGGCTGACCGGCTCCTCCGACCTGTACCAGCACAGCCGGCGCCGACCCCGCGCCAGCGTCAACTTCGTGACCGCGCACGACGGGTTCACCCTGCGCGACCTCGTCTCCTACAACGACAAGCACAACGAGGCCAACGGCGAGGGCAACCGGGACGGCGAGAGCCACAACCGGTCCTGGAACTGCGGCGCCGAGGGCGAGACGAAGGACCCGGCCGTCCGGGAGCTGCGCGGCCGCCAGCAGCGCAACTTCCTCGCCACGCTGCTGCTCTCGCAGGGCATCCCGATGCTCTGCCACGGCGACGAACTGGGCCGCACCCAGCGCGGCAACAACAACGCCTACTGCCAGGACAACGACATCTCCTGGGTCGACTGGCGGCTGAACGCGGAACAGCGGGCCCTGCTGGACTTCACCCGCCGCGTCATCGCGCTGCGGGCCGGCCATCCCGTGCTGCGCCGGCGCCGCTACTTCCGCGGCGACACCCCCACCCACGCGGACCAGCCGCTGCCCGACCTGGTGTGGCTGCTGCCGAACGCGCGGGAGATGACCGACGACGACTGGCAGCGCTCCGACGCGCACGCCGTGGGCGTCTTCCTCAACGGCGACGCCATCGCCGAACCCGACCCGTGCGGCCGGCCGGTCGAGGACGACTCCTTCCTGCTGCTGCTCAACAGCCACTGGGAGCCGACGGACTTCCGGCTGCCCGACGCCACCTACGGCGAGCGCTGGGCGACCCTGATCGACACCGCCGCCCCGGAGGGCGTCCCCGACGAGGCGGAGCACAAGGCGGGCACCGTGGTGACCGTCGAGCAGCGCAGTCTGGTGCTGCTCTCCCGGCCGTCCCGCAGCGGCCGGTGAGCAGCCCGTGAGGTCAGCTGCCGAGGGGGCGCGCGGTCACCGTGAACTGCGCGCCGTCGGCGTCCCGGAGCACGGCTTCGTCACTGCCCACGGACAGCACGCTGCCGCCGTGCCGCTCCGCGGTGCGGGCGCAGGCCGCCACGTCCTCGACCGCGAAGTGCACCTGCCAGTGCGGCCGGATGGCCGGGTCGGGCGCCGCTCCCAGGGCGCCCGACTCGATGCGTGCCACCACGTCGCCCTGGCTGCGCAGGACCACCTCGTCGCCCTCGTACTGGACCTCGCAGCAGCCGTCGGCCCCCGCCCAGTCGAAGATCTCGCCGTAGAAGATGGCGGCGTCGAAGGCGTCACGGGTGTGCAGCCGGATGAAGGCGGGGCGCGAGGTGCGCCAGGTCTCCCAGTCCGAGAACAGCTCGCCCTCCCAGATCCCGAAGGTCGCGCCGTCCCGGTCGGCCAGCAGGGCCGCCCGCCCGGGCGGGAGGGAGATCGGCCCGACCGCGGCCGTGCCGCCGCGCTCCTGCACCCGGGACGCGGCCTCGTCGGCGCTGCGCACGGCGAAGTACGGCGTCCACGCCACCGCCATCTGCCACATCGCGGCGACCGCGGCGATTCCGGCGACCGGCACCCCGTCGGCCAGGGCGATCCGGAAGGGCTCGCCCAGCTTGCCGGGCCGCCACTGCCAGCCCAGTACGGCGGAGTAGAACTCCTCGGTGGCCTTCAGATCACGGCTGGTCAGACTCACCCAGCAGGGAGCCCCGAACACGGAGTGCGTGGACAGGAGGCTCTCGCCGGCGGGGAAGGGCATGTCGTGGTTCATGGCAGTCGCGTCCTGGTCTCGTCCACCGGCAGCCACCGGCTCCACACCAGTGTCCGGCCGGGAGTGCGGCGGGCGCCTGCCGAGTACCCCGGGCGCGGCGCCGAAACGGTGGCGGACGAGCCCCGGACGGCCCAGTGGCGCGAGGAGGCGCAGGTGGCGACGATGGATGCGTCGGAGCGGCACCGCGCCGCACAGGCGGCGGTGGCCCGCCGGATCCGGAGGTGACCATGCCCACGGACTGGGGCTCGGACCAGACCGGCTCGGACCAGATATTCCAGCTGCAGGAGCAGGTCCGGCAGCTGAAGGAGGCGGTCGTCTCGCACGCCGTCGTCGACCAGGCGATCGGGATGGTCGTCGTCCTCGGCAGGGTGACGCCGGACGAGGGATGGATCGTCCTGAAGGAAGTTTCCCAGCATACGAACATCAAACTGCGTAATGTGGCAGAAATGATACTCATCTGGGGGCGCACCGGAGTGATGCCGCCGGAGATCCGGGCCGCTCTCGAGGACTCCCTGGACCGCCACGGCCCCACGCAGATCCCCGGCGCCCCGCCGGGGCGCTGAGCCCGCCTCAGCGGGCCTCCGCGAGGATCTCGTCGCGGATCCGGTCGAAGCAGCCGCTGAGCAGCCGGGAGACGTGCATCTGGGAGATGCCGAGTTGCTGTGCGATGCGGCTCTGCGTCATCCCGCCGAAGAAGCGCAGGTAGAGGATGGTGCGCTCGCGCTCGGGCAGCGCCTCCAGACAGGGCCGGACGGCCACCCGGTCCACCACCGCGTCGAAGGCCGGATCCAGCCCGCCGAGGGCGTCCCCGAGGGCGTACCCGTCGGTGCCGGGCATCTCCGCCTCCAGCGAGAGTGCGGTGAAGCACTCCAGGGCCTCCATGCCGGTACGGACCTCGACCGTGGTCAGCTGCGCGTGGTCGGCGATCTCCTCGATGGTGGGGGCGCGTCCCGGTGTGGTCTGCGCCAGCTCCTTCGCGGATTTGCGCACCCGGTTGCGCAGGTCCTGGATCCGCCGCGGCACGTGCAGGGTCCACATGTGGTCGCGGAAGTGCCGTTTGATCTCGCCGGTCACGGTCGGCACGGCGTAGGCCTCGAAGGCGTGGCCGCGCTCCGGGTCGTAGTGGTCGACGGCCTTGACCAGGCCGAGGGCCGCCACCTGGTAGAGGTCCTCCAGATTCTCGCCGCGGCCCCGGAAGCGGACCGCGATCCGCTCGGCCATGGGCAGCCACACCTGGATCAGTTCGTCCCGCAGCGCCTTGCGCTCCGGGCCCTCGGGCAGGCCCGCGAGCCGATCGAAGGCCGCGGCCGTGTCGGGAGCGTCGTCGTGGGGATGGGGCTTGGTTCTGCCGGCGATACGCATCATGCGCACCTCCCTCAGCAGGGGTGCGGGCAAGTCCTCACATATATGGATACTGAGCGCGAATGTCCCGGACGGCCACCCGAACGGCTGCGGACCGGTGAGCGAGACGGCGCCGCCGCCGAACGTGATGTGCGGCACGCTCTGGGTGATCGTCCGGCGGGGGCGTCGGCGGATACTTCCTGCGCAACGCTTGATCGCTGATCAAAAGGGGCGAAGTCCCTGGCCACAGCGCATTCCGCTCATTTGACAGTGCACTGAGCACACAGATAGGAAGCAGCGTCGAGAGGTCGAGAGGGGCACCGTGTACGAGCCGAACGTGGTCGGGGACTGGCAGGAGTACGACGAGCACGCCGGTCTGCGGGTCCGTGTCCACCGACTTGAGCCGGCCGAGCCGCCGCGTGGACGCGACGACGCCGCCGAGGGGCTGACGTACTTCTGTGTCCGGGTGACCGTCGAGAACCGGGGCGCCCGGCACCTCGGCATCCACCTGGAGGACGGCCAGATCGACGTACGGATCGGCCCCGACGGGGAGAGTGCCTTCCTCGACTGGCGCAACTCGCAGTTCGTCGAGGGCTTCGACGTCTACCCGCTGCGCCGGGCCACCGCCGTGCTCTACGCGGCCGGCCCGGAGGCGAGCCTTCGCCAGGTGGACGTCCAGGTGCAGTTGCGGGTGGACGAGGAGTGGGCCGACCGCCGGCTGTGGACCGGCGGCCTCGGGCTGCCCGACGGGGGCGCCGGAACCCTTTCCGGCACGGTGCGTGACGACGGGCTGGCGCACCAGGTGAGCGCCTTCCTGCGGGACCAGGCCGAGGAGGGCTCCGCCTGATCCCCGGCCGGCGGCGGCTCAGTGCGCGATGCCGTCGATGATCTCGCGGGCGCCCTGACGCAGCAGGGCCACGGCGACCGACGTACCGAGCGTCGCCGGGTCGAGCCGGCCGGCCCACTCGTGGGCGTTGAGCCGGGTCTTGCCGTCCGGGGTGAAGACGCAGGCCCGCAGGGAGAGTTCCCCGCTCCGGTCCACGCGGGCGTATCCGGCGATCGGGCTGTTGCAGTGCCCCTGCAGCACGTGCAGGAACATGCGTTCCGCCGTCGCCTCCCGGTGGGTCTCCGGGTGCCCGAGACCGCTGACCGCGTCGATGAGGGCGGTGTCGCCCTCACGGCACTGCAGGGCGAGGATGCCCGCGCCGATCGGCGGCATCATCGTCTCGGGGGAGAGGACCTCGCTGATCACGTCACGGCGGCCGATGCGCTCCAGGCCGGAGACCGCGAGGAGCAGGGCGTCCGCCTCACCGTCGGCCAGCTTCGCCAGCCGCCGGTTGGCGTTGCCCCGGAACGGCACGCACCGAAGGTCCGGGTGGGTGGCGGCCAGCTGGGCGACGCGGCGCACCGAGGAGGTGCCGACGCGGGTCCCGGCCGGAAGCTCGTCCAGGGTGAGCCCGTCCGGATGGATCAGCGCGTCCCGGATGTCGTCCCGCTCGAGGAACGCGGCGAACACCGTGCCCGCCGGCAGCGGCCGGTCGGCGGGCACGTCCTTGACGCAGTGCACCGCCAGATCGGCCTCGCCCGACAGCAGCGCGGCATCCACCTCCTTGGTGAACGCGCCCTTGCCCTCCACCTGCGACAGGTCGCCGAGCCACTTGTCGCCGGTGGTCTTCACCGGCACGACCTCGGTACGCACGCCGGGGTGGAGGGCCGCCAACCCGGCCCGGACGCGCTCGACCTGCGCCAGGGCCATGGGGGAGTCGCGGGAGACGATGCGGATCAGTTCGGGGGCAGACATGCGGACACGATAGTGCCCCCGGGGGCCAGTCGGTGGCGGGGTTCGCTCGACTGGCCCCCGGCCGGCCTCGGTCGCCTCAGGCGTTCGGGTCGAAGGAGACGCCGGAGGGCTTGGCCGCCGCCAGGTGGGAGGCGAAGCTGCCGTCCTTCAGGCCGAAGTTGGCGCTGCCGAAGTCGTAGGAGCTCAGCTTGTCGCGCAGGCCGGCCGGATAGCCGTTCCAGCCGACCAGCGTCGGGTACTGCCAGCCGCCCTTGTGGTTCTCCGGCGGCTCGTCGCCCGAGGTCGCCGGGCGGAAGCAGTGGGTGCTGATGCCGTCCTTGTGGTAGACGATCTTCGCGTGGGTGCCGTCGAAGCGGACCGCCGACCTCGCGTGCACGCTGAACGAGCCGTGGTTCGAGGTCGAGACGTACTCCACGGTGCCGTCCCGCACCCACACCACGACGTGCTCCCAGTCGTGCCGGTGACCGCCGATGCTGCTGCCGGGCAGCGCCTGGTCCTTCTCGAAGTAGAGGCCGTACATGTAGGCGCACCAGCCGTTGTCGCACTTGGCGCGCGAGTAGCCGTTGGTGTTGTCCAGGTCGGAGGCGTCCCGGCAGTTGCCGTTCAGGGCGCCGGTCGGCTTGAGCCCGCCGTTGACCGCTCCGTCGGAGCCGATGGCCGGTGTGGGGTAGCAGCCGTCCGTGTCGTAGTCGTAGGCGGGCTGGTACGCCCGCTCCAGGCTGTCGGCGTTGCCGGGCAGCCCAGGGGGCGGAGCGGCGAAGGCGGTGGCGGGGAAGGCGACGACGAGGGCCAGAGCACCGAGCGGTGCGGCGAGCCATCTCTTGCGGCGGGTTCCAGCGGTACGCGAAGACACCGCGTCCTCCTCTGATGATTCCGGGCGCAGCCCAACGGCTGTGGCGGGAAAGGAAGTTCAGGGTCCCGTCTTTTCACTTCCGGGCCAAGGGGTCACGTGCGTCCCCGCGGTTAAGGGCAGCCCAATACTTGACCCCGCGTCACACGGTCACACCAGGTCGTCGGGAATGTCGGCGCCCGAGTCCTCGGGCGCGAGGTCCGGGCGGAGCCTGAGCCAGGACGGCTGGCGCAGCATGCCCTCGCGGGTGCGGGTGCTGTAGCGGACCTCGCCGACCAGCCGGGGGACGACCCAGCGGGCCCCCGGCACCGGCGGTGCGGGGACGAAGGGGCACACGTCCGTCGCGGCGGCCCGCAGCAGCGCGGCCAGCTCGGTGCGCTCGGCCGCGCTCCAGCCGGTGCCGACCCCGCCGACGTAGCGCAGCCGGCCCGCGGCGCGCTGGCCGACCAGGAGGGCGCCGGGGAGACCCGTGAGCCGTCCCTTGCCGGGCAGCCAGCCGCCGACCACGACGTCCTCGCTGCGCATGTTGCGGATCTTGATCCAGGCCCGGGAGCGGACCCCCGGCTCGTACACCGAGTCCAGCCGCTTGCACACCAGGCCCTCCAGGCCGTGTTCGCGGGTGGCCCGCAGCGCCTGCTCCCCGTGGCCGACCAGCGCGGTCGGGGTCGACCAGGACGGCCCGCCGAGACCGAGGTCCGTCAGCTGTTCGCGGCGGTGGGTGTAGGGGAGGCGCAGGAGGGGGCGGCCCGCCAGGTGCAGGGCGTCGAACAGCACCAGATGGACGGGGACCTTCACCGCCCGGTGTGCCGCCCGGCCCGGGGCGTGCGCCAGGCCCATGCGGGACTGCAGCAACTGGAAGTCGGCGCGGCCCTGTTCGTCCAGGGCGAGCACCTCCCCGTCCAGCACGGCGGCGGTGGAGCCGAGCGCGGTGCCGAGCGGTGCCAGTTCGGGGTACGCGGCCGTGATGTCCTGGCCGGAGCGGGCGCGCAGCCGCACACTGCCGTCGCCGGGCAGGTAGACCACCACGCGCTGGCCGTCCTGCTTGGTCTCGTAGGCCCAGCGCGCGTCCTGCGCGGCGGACGGCAGGGCGCCGGGCGTGGCGAGCATGGGAGGGATCAGCGGCAGCTCCACGGGTCAGGTCTCGACCCGCCCGTGCGCCGTCACGCGCGTTGTCCGCCAGGTTCGCCTGAACGGCGCCGGCCCGGGGCGGGGCCGGCGCCGTCGCCGTCAGCGGACGGAGGTGGTGGCCTCCGCCCCGACGCCGGGGGCCGGTGCCGTGTGCGCCGGACCGCCGGCGGGGCGGTGCCGCGGTATGAAGGACGCGATCACGAAGGCGAGCAGGGCGGCGCCCGCGCCGATCGCCATGACGACCTTGAACGCGTTCTCGGACGGCAGGGCGAAGCCGCCGAGGCTGACGGTCATCTGAGCCAGGATCACGCCGGCGATGGCGCTGGCGACCGACGTACCGATGGACCGCATGAGGGTGTTCAGGCTGTTCGCGGCGGCCGTCTCGCCGGCCGGCACCGCACCCATGATCAGGGCCGGCATGGCGCCGTAGGCGAAGCCGATGCCCGCGCTGATGACGCAGGAGACCAGCACCAGGTGCCACAGCTCGGACATCAGCACGATGTTCAGGCCGTAGCCGGCCGCGACGATCAGGGCGCCGGTCATCAGGGTCACCTTCGGGCCCCGGGACTTGGAGACCTTCGCGGAGACCGGGGCGAACGCCATCATCACCAGACCGGACGGAGCCATCACCAGGCCCGCGGCCAGCAGCGAGCGGCCCAGGCCGTAACCGGTGGCCTCGGGCAACTGCAGGAGCTGCGGAAGCACCAGGGACATCGCGAACATCGAGAAGCCGATGGCTATGGACGCCAGGTTGGTGAACAGCACCTGACGGCGGGCGGTGGTGCGCAGGTCCACGAGCGGCTGCGGAGTACGCAGCTCCCACCAGCCCCACACCAGCAGGATCACCACGGCCGCCGCGAACAGGCCGAGGGTGGTGCCGCCGGTCCAGCCCCAGTCGGCGCCCTTGGAGATCGCCAGGAGCAGGCACACCAGACCGGCCGCCATGCCGATGCCGCCGATCAGG
The DNA here is from genome assembly GCF_042744565.1 of Streptomyces sp. NPDC058812. NCBI lineage: Bacteria > Bacillati > Actinomycetota > Actinomycetes > Kitasatosporales > Streptomycetaceae > Streptomyces > Streptomyces sp. NPDC058812. Next base: position 202,433 of record NZ_JBHYOB010000013.1, on the reverse strand, counting down.
TCGAAGCGGCCGCCGGCGCGCACCGCGGACTCGGGCACGAGCGACAGCACCAGCACCAGCACGACGGCGCCGAGAGCGCCGGAGAGCCAGAACAGCATGTGCCAGTCGAGGTTGTCCGCGATCAGCGCGGCGGCGGGCAGGCCGAGCGCGCCGCCGACCCCGAGTGAGGCGCTCATCACGGCGGTGGCGCCGGCCAGCCGCTCGGCGGGCAGTTCGTCGCGCATGATGCTGATGCCGAGCGGGATCACGGCGGCGGACAGGCCCTGCATGGCGCGGCCGACGACCATCGGAACCAGGGTGTCGCTCAGTGCGCAGACCGTCGAGCCGGCGATCAGCAGCACCAGGCTGAGCAGCAGCATCCGCCGCTTGCCGGCCATGTCGCCGAGCCGGCCGACCACCGGAGTGGCGACCGCCGCGGCGAGCAGCGTGGCGGTCACCGCCCAGGCCGCGTCCGAGGCCGGTGCGTCCAGGAGCCTGGGCAGCTTCGGCACGATCGGGATGACCAGGGTCTGCATCAGCGAGACGACGATCCCGGCCAGGGCCAGTACCGCCACCACGGCGTTCGGCCGCGGCCCGGCGGCCGTCTCTGCGCCGGTGGGTATGGCGGGGGATACGGGCATGGAGGTGCCTTTCGAGGGTGAGCGCGAAACCGGAGCGACGTTTAAGTCAGTCGCTTGAAGTATCCTACGGGTCGGGGGACGGACACGCTCTTCCGGGCCGAGCGGCGCCCCCGGTCCACCGTTGCGTAGGCTTCCGTGAGGACTCGCCGCGCGACGGCGGACCTGCGACGACTCCAGGGACTGGCCGTCGCCGGATGTGAGGAAGGTCCCGGCGCGGTGGTGATCATGGCGGGCAGGACGGTACGGACGGAACAGGTCAGCGCGACCCGGCAGTTGATCCTGACCACCGCCGAGCGGCTGTTCGCCGAGCACGGGGTGTACGCGGTCTCCAACCGCCAGGTCAGCGAGGCCGCCGGGCAGGGCAACAACGCCGCGGTCGGCTACCACTTCGGCACCAAGTCCGACCTCGTCCGCGCCATCGCCCAGCGGCACTCCGAGCGGGTGGAGGAACTGCGCGCCCGGCAGCTGGCCGCCCTCGGTGACTCGACGGACCTGCGGGACTGGGTGGACTGCCTGGTGCGGCCGCAGTTCGACCATCTCGCGGCGCTGGGCAGCCCCACCTGGTACGCACGGTTCTGCGCCCAGGTCATGACCGATCCGGCGCTGCGGCAGATCATGGTCGAGGAGTCCCGCGCCTCGCCCTCCCTGCGGGAGATCATCCGGGGACGGGACCGGTGCATGCCCGCGCTGCCGGAAGAGGTCCGGGCCGAACGGGGCGACATGGCGCGCCATCTCATCGTGCACACGGCGGCCGAGCGGGAGCGCGCCCTGGCCGAAGGGCGTCCGACGCCGCGCGCGAGTTGGCAGGACGCCGCCGACGGGCTGGTCGACGCGATCGTGGGCATGTGGCTGGCGCCCGTCACTCCCCGGTTCGGGGTGTGACGGGCGCGTGGTGGGGGCCGATCGGCGGGCCGGGCGGCGCCCGAGCGCAGCGGTCCGGTACGGCTGGGTGCGGAAGCCGGGCTGGCCGCGATGGCCGTCACGCGGCGCCCGACCGGCCCGGCGCGGCTGCGCTTACTTGCGTTACGCAATGAGATGGTAAAGTGATCGTATGTCCCCATCGCCGCTCCCCGACGGTCCCGCGTCCCCGGAGGTGACCGAGATCGAGCGAGCGCTCACCCGGGTCACCTATCTGAGCACGCGACAGCGGCAGCACGACCGGCTGATGGCCCTCGCGGACGTGCCGCTCGACCGGGCCGCCGTGGCGCTGCTGCGCCAGGTGGCCGACTCCGAGCCGCTGCGCCCGGGGGAGTTGGCGGCCCGGCTGGGCGTGGAGGCCTCGCACGTCACGCGCACGGTGCAGCAGTTGCAGCGGACGGGGTACGCCAGCCGCGTCCCCGACCCCGACGACCGCCGAGCCCAGCGCATCGAGCTCACTGAGACGGGCCGTCAGGCCGTCGCACGCCTGCGCGAGGCCGGAGCCCGCGGCATGCAGCTGGCCCTGGCCGACTGGTCCCCCGAGGAGCTGCGCCAGCTCGCCACCCTCTTCCACCGCATGGTCGACGACTTCCTCGGCTACGCGGCGGACGAGGAGCCCGAGGTCCGGCCCACGGCGCCGGCGGGGGGGACCGTCTGACTGGACGCTCCGCCGTGCGGGCGCCCCACCGCGCGGCCGTGCCGCCGTACGCGAATCCGCCACCTCCCCTCACCTCCGGTTCCTTACCGTCGAGTAATGTCGCGCGGCAGGCCCCCAGAGGAGGAACCGTGTCCCGGTCCGAACGCTCACCCCTGCTGCTCGCCGGCCTGCTGGCCGCCGCGGGCATCGCCCACTTCGCCCGCCCCCGCACCTTCGACGCGATCGTGCCGCGCGGCCTGCCCGGCACGCCCCGGGTTTGGACGTACGCCAGTGGCGTCGCCGAGCTGGCGCTCGCCGCGGGCATCGCACTGCCGCGCACCCGCAAGGCCGCCGCGCTGACCACGGCCGCCTTCTTCGTCGGAGTCTTCCCGGCCAACGTCAAGATGGCCGTGGACTGGCGGCACCGCCCCGCACCGCAGAAGGCCGCCGCCTACGGCCGGCTCCCCGCGCAAGTGCCGCTCGTGCTGTGGGCCCGCGGCGTCGCCAAGGGCAGCGAGGGCCGGTCGTGAGCCCGGCCCCGGCCGTGGGTGACACGGTCGACGACTTCACGCTCCCGGACGAGACCGGCACCCCGCGCCGCCTGTCCGAGCTGCTCGCCGACGGCCCGGTCGTGCTGTTCTTCTACCCCGCCGCCCTGACCCCCGGCTGCACCGCGGAGGCCTGCCACTTCCGCGACCTCGCCGCCGAGTTCGCCGCGGTCGGAGCCCGCCCCGTCGGTGTCAGCGGGGACTCCGTCGCACGGCAGCAGGAGTTCACCGGGCGCCACACCCTCGGCATGCCGCTGCTGTCCGACGCCGACGGCGCGGTCCGCGAGCTGTTCGGAGTGAGACGCGGGTTCAGCCTGGCCCCCACCAAGCGGGTCACCTTCGTCATCGGGAAGGACCGCACCCTGCTCGAGGTCGTCCGCAGCGAGCTGAGGATGACCACGCACGCCGACCGCGCCCTGGCCGCCCTGCGCGCACACCAGGGGTAGCGATTCACTCTCGCTCCGTCGCGGTTGAAACCGTGCTGTAAAGGGTCAATCCTGGACGCTATGGAGCATCCCTCCGCTGTGGCGACCCTGGACACCCACGGCACGGTGACGGGGTGGAGCGAGGGCGCCCGGCGGCTGACCGGTCACCCGGCCGAGGAGACCGTGGGACGGGCCGCCCGGGAGCTGCTGGCCGAGGATGTGCCGGCGGACGCCCTGGCCACCCTGTCCGGCACCGTTCGGATGCGGCACCGGGACGGCACCCTCGTCGCGCTCCGCCTGCGGGCCCGCGCCCTGACGGGCGCCGACGGCGGGCCCGCCGGATACGCCGTCACCGTCGAACCGCCCGGCGGCGGGCGGACCTCGCCGGCGGAACTGGCCTTCGAGCAGGCGGCCATGTCGATGTCCGTCTTCGACACCCGCCAGCACTACCTGCGGCTCAACGAGGTGGCGTGTCAGGTGATGGGCGTGCCGGAAGAGGAGTTGACCGGCCGCCACTTCTCGGACTCCGTCGAGGACGCCGAGCACAGCCGGGGCTTCCTCCACCACCTGCGCCAGGTCGCCGAGACGGGCAGACCCGCGCGCTACGAGAGCTTCACGGGCGCGCCGGCCCTCAACCGCGACCACGCCTGGACCACCGAGATGTGGCCCGTGCGGGACGCCTCCGGCGAGCTGCTGGGGACCGCCCTGGCGGCCTTCGACAGCACCGAGCAGTACTGGGCGCGGGAGCGGCTGGTCCTGCTGAACAAGGCGGCGGCCGCCATCGGCACCACGCTGGACCTGGTGCGCACCGCCGAGGAGCTGGTCGAGGTGGTGGTGCCGCGGTTCGCCGACTTCGCCAGTGTCGACCTGCTCGAATGGGTCCTGGGCGCGGAGGAGTCGCCGACGGTGTTCAGCGAGGAGGTCGTGCTGCGCCGGGTCGCGCACGGCTCCGTCACCGAGGGCACCCCGGAGGCGGCCGTGCCCCTGGGGCAGGTGGATGTCCACCCCGCCCTCTCGCCGCCCGCCCGGGCGATGCGGGAGGGCCGGGTCCTCGTCAGCCAGGCGGGCGAGCCGTCGTTCGTGCACTGGGTCGCCGAGCGCAACGCGCGTGCTCCGGCGGGCCGCTCCTACCGTACGGGCGCCCACTCGATGATGGCGGTGCCCCTTCGGGCCCGCGGCATCACCCTGGGCGTCGCCGTGGCCGTGCGCAGGGAACAGCCGGACGAGTACGGCAGCGAGGACGCCGTGTTCGCCGAGGAACTCGCCAGCAGGGCCGCGGTCTGCATCGACAACGCCCGCCGCTTCGCCCGCGAGCGTGCCACCGCGCTGGCCCTCCAGCACAGCCTGCTGCCGAAGGGACTGCCCGGTCAGGCGGCGGTCGAGGTGGCCCACCGCTATCTGCCCTCCGTGTCGGCGGCCGGCATCGGCGGTGACTGGTTCGACGTGATCCCGCTGGCCGGCAGCCGTGTCGCGCTCGTCGTCGGCGACGTCGTCGGCCACGGCATCCCGTCCACGGCGACCATGGGACGGCTGTGCACCGCCGTCCGCACCCTCGCCGACGTCGACCTGCCCCCCGACGAACTCCTCACCCACCTCGACGACCTCGTCACCCACCTCGTGGCCGGCGACTCGGGCGACGAGGTCGCGGAACTGGGCGCCACCTGCCTCTACGCCGTCTACGACCCCGTCTCCCGCCGCCTGTCCCTGGCCGCGGCCGGCCACCCCGCGCCGGCCGTCGTCCTGCCCGACGGCACCGCGCGGCTCGTCCGCATGACCGCCGGGCCGCCGCTCGGTGTCGGCGGACTGCCGTTCGAGGCGGCCGAGCTGGAACTGCCCGAGGGCTCCGTCGTCGCCCTGTACACCGACGGCCTCGTCGAGGACCGCGACCGCGACGTCGACCACGCCACTTCGGAACTGTGCCGGGCGCTGACCGCCCCCGCCAACTCGCTCGACGTCCTGTGCGACACGGTGCTCAAGGCGGTCATGCCGGAGGAGCCCAGTGACGACGTGGCGCTGCTGCTGGCCCGTACCCGTGCGCTGGGCACGGACCAGATCCGCACCTGGGACGTCCACCCGGACCCCTCGCACGTGGCCGCCACCCGGCGGTCCGTCACCGAGCAGCTGACGGCGTGGGGACTGGACGAGGCCGCGTTCGTCACCGAACTGGTCGTCAGTGAACTCGTCACCAACGCGATCCGGTACGGCGAGCCGCCCATCCAACTGCGCCTCATCCGCGACGGCGCCCTCATCTGCGAGGTCTCCGACGGCAGCTCCACCTCGCCGCACCTGCGCCGGGCCCACGCCTACGACGAGGGCGGGCGGGGCCTGCTGCTGGTCGCCCAGCTCACCCAGCGCTGGGGCAGCCGGCAGACGGGCACCGGCAAGACCATCTGGGCCGAACAGACCCTGCCCGCAGACTGAACGACCCGCCGGAGCCGCACCCCGCCCGGCGCCGTCCCGTCCTACCCCTCGCGGTCCTCCGCGGCGACCCGAGCGAGCGTGCGGCCGGTCCGTGCGGACCGGGCGCGCCGAGGGTCCGGGGTACCGCCGTGCCCGCGGGACCCGCCGCCGGCCGTCTTCACGAGGAGCCACGCCTCCTCGTCGTCGCCCGCCTTCCCGCCGCGGAACCGGGTCAGCGCGTACTCGCCGCGCAGCTTCGCACCGTGCAGCCGGAACCTGGCGTGGCCGTGCGCGAGCGACTCCCCGAAGTCCACCGGACGTCCCCGGCGGTCGTGGCTCAGCGGCTCGTAGGTGCCGTGGTCCCAGACGATGACCGTGCCGCCCCCGTACTCGCCCGCGGGGATCACGCCCTCGAACTCCTCGTACTCCAGCGGATGGTCCTCCGTCGGCACGGCGAGCCGCTTGTCGCTCGGGTCCGCCGACGGCCCCTTCGGCACCGACCAGGACTTCAGCACGTCGGCCACCTGGAGGCGGAAGTCGAAGTGCAGGGTGCTGGCGTCGTGGATCTGCACGACGAAGCGGGGCGCCGCGCTCCCGACTCCGTCCGAGGACGCCCCGCGCCCCGCCGGCTCACCGGTCCGGCCGAAGTCACGCCTGCCGCGGTAGTCCCGCAGCCCGTTCCCCTCGCCCACCTGCGGCTCCTTCCCGGGAGATGTGCGCCGACCGGGACCGGGTACCCCGGTCAGAACTCCTCGTGCACCTCCGGGGCGCCGCCGATCCGCCGGTGCGCGCGGTCCGCGACCGTGTGCATCTGCCCGGCGTCCAGTTCGAAGCCGAAGACGTCGAGGTTCGCCCGCTGGCGCGCGGGGTCGGAGGACTTCGGGATGGGCACCGCGCCGAGCTGGGTGTGCCAGCGCAGGACCGCCTGGGCGGGCGTCACGCCGTGCGCGTCGGCGACCGCGACCAGGGCCGGATCGTCCAGCAGGTCGCTGCCGCGTCCCAGCGGGCTCCAGCTCTCGGTGCGGATGCCCTTGCGCTCGTGGAAGGCGCGCAGCTGGTCCTGCGGGAAGAGCGGGTGCAGCTCGATCTGGTTGACGGACGGCAGGACGCCGGTCTCCTTCTCCAGCCGTTCGATGTGCCCGGCCGTGAAGTTGGAGACGCCCACCGAGCGCACCAGGCCGTCCTCGCGCAGCTTGACCATGGCTTTCCAGGAGTCGACGTACTTGTCCACGCGGGGCAGCGGCCAGTGGATCAGGTACAGGTCGACGTAGTCGAGTCCGAGCCGGGCACGGGACTCCTCGAACGAGGCGAGGGTCTCCTCGTAGCCGTGGTGCCGGCCGGGCAGCTTGGTCGTCACCACGATCTCCTCGCGGGGTACCCCGCTGCCGGCCACGCCGCGGCCGACGCCGGTCTCGTTGCGGTAGTTCGTCGCCGTGTCGATCAGGCGGTAGCCCGTCTCCAGGGCCTCGCGGACCGCCCGCTCCGCCTCCTCGTCCGTCATCGGCCAGGTGCCCAGCCCCAGGGCGGGGAGCGGGGTGCCGTCGTTGAGCGTGTGCGTCGGGATGCTGATCACCGTGGGACCTTCCCTAGACCGTGTACGGCGGTGTGCCGCCCGTCCAGCGTCGCCCACGGGTCGAGTGGTGATCAACCGGACGGCGCGGGAGGGGGTCTGCCACGATCTCCGAGGGAGCCGGCACGCACGAACGAACGGCCAACGACCGACCGACCAACGGAGCGCGCATGACGACGGACAGGGCAACGGCGGAACGTACGGCGGCCGACGCCGCGGCGGCCGAGGCGGCCGGGATCGAGGTGAAACCGGTCGCCGGGCACATCGGCGCCGAGATCGCCGGCGTCGATCTGGCCGGCGGCCTCGACGCGGCACAGGTCGCGGCGGTCCGGGCGGCGGTGCTGCGCTGGAAGGTGGTGTTCTTCCGCGACCAGCGCCTCGACCACGCCGGACACGTGGCGTTCGCGCGCCTCTTCGGCGAGCCCGTCGTCCTGCCCCGGCGTGGCAAGGCCTCGCCGGCGGACTTCCCGGAGGTCGAGACGACCGCCGACCGGCTGGAGCTGGGCGGGCGGTTCGGGATGGAGCACGACGAGTGGCTGCGGCGCCGGCGCCACACGCTGCTGCGCGGCTGGCACTGCGACCACGGCGCCCGCGTCGACCCGCCGGCCGCCACGATCCTGCGCGCCGAGACGGTTCCGCCGTACGGCGGCGACACCACCTGGTCGAACCTCGCCGCCGCCTACGCCGGACTGTCCGCCCCGATGCGCGCCTTCGCCGACACACTGCGCGCCGAACACCGCCTCGGCGTCGGCTACCAGCCCCGGCCGGGCGACGACGCCTACGTCCGCCACCTGCTGGACCACCAGACCGCGACCGTGCACCCGCTGGTCCGCGTCCACCCCGAGACGGGGGAGCGGGTGCTGTTCGTCAACGGTTACTACGTCGAGCAGATCGCCGGGCTCTCCCGCCCCGAGAGCGCGGCGGTCCTGGAGCTGCTGGTGGAGCAGGCGACCCGGCCCGAGTACACCGTCCGCTTCCGCTGGGAGCCGGGCAGCGTCGCCTTCTGGGACAACCGGGCCACCATCCACCTCGCCCCGAGCGACAACGCCCACCTCGACCACCCCCGGACCATGCACCGCGTGATGCTCGCCGGCGACGTACCGGCCGGAGTCGACGGCACCCCCTCGGAAGCGATCACCGGCAGCGAGCCGGGACGCTGGTGAGCCGTCAGACGAGCGGGATCGTCACCTCGTCCTCGACCGGCGGGTCCAGCTCCTGCGCCCGGTTGCCCGTGGCGGCGTAACAGCGCAGCCGGACCGCGTCCGGGGCGACGTCCAGACGCAGGAAGCACTTGAAGAAGGGCGGGTCGTACGTCGCCGAACTCGGCGAGAACAGCTGCGTGTAGATCTTGCGCACGGGCAGCCGGAACCGCTTCCCGCGATCGGGCCGCCGTCCGGTGCCCAGCAGCCCGGCGACCAGCCTGGTGCGCCGGGTGACCCGCGCGGCCGTTCCCGGGGCGCGGGCCGGGCGGATGCCGAGGCGTTCGGTGATCACGGCCGTCGCCTCGGCCTCCGTGAGGGTGAAGAAGCGGCGCAGACGCAGCCGGCGGCCGTACAGCCGGCTGTAGAAGGCGAGGGAGTCGCCGCGCAGCGGATAGCAGCGGAAGTCCCGCTCGTCGACGCCGGCCACCGAAACACGGGGGATGGTGTGGGTGGCGTGCGTGAACGCCCCGCCGCCGCCCGCGACGACGTACTGGACGGTGCGGCCGTCCACGTCGACCGGATAGCGCTGGTAGTTGTGGATGTCGCCGCCTATCGCCGCGACGTAGTGGTGGCCGGGGTCGCGCACGAGGCCGTCGACCGTGCCGCCGCCCTCTATGGGGCACGGGTGGTGCTCGCCGTCCACGTACAGGGGCGAGCCGGTGACGAGGATCTTCGGCCGCGGGCCTCGGGACACCTCGCGCAGCCACGCGCCCTGTTCGGCGTCGACCGTGCCCAGCAGCCCCGTGTCGATGCCGATGATCCGTACCGGTCCGGCGTCGATCGCCCAGTACGGTCCGGGCTGGCCGGCCTGCTGCGCGGGTGCGGACCGCATCTTGCGCGCCTCGTCCAGGTGCCGGCCGTCGTCCGGACGCGGCCGGTGCCACAGCAGGGACCGCAGCCAGGCGGGAGTGAGGGGGCGCGGCGCGGGTTCGGGCGGCAGGGGCGGGGCGTCGTCGCAGAAGACGCGCATGAAGCCGCCGAGGTCCTCGTACCAGTCGTGGTTGCCCGGTATCGCGTATATGGGTGCCGGGTAGTCGCGGTACGGGCGGAAGAACTTCGTGCCGTAGTCGTCGGCACTGCCCACCGGGTAGATCACGTCGCTGGCGAGGACGGCGAACCGCGTGTCCTGACCTGCCTTCAGGAGGCCGGGGACGACGGCGTACTGCGGGTCGTCGCCCTCCCCGGTGTCGCCGATGACCAGGAAGGAGAACCGGTCCGGGTCATCGCGCCGGATCACCTTGTCGGCCGGCGCCCCGGCCGCCGTCCGTCGCGCCACCCAGCGGCCGCGGGTCCGGCCCGTGGGGTCCCCGAACAAGGAGGCCAGCACGCCGTTGCGCGCGGCCCACAGCGTTCTCGGACTCAGCCAGGACAGCTTCTCGGTGCGCTGCGGCATGAGTTCTCGGTAGGCGCCGCGCTCGGCGGAGCCCCAGCCGGCGCCTTCGGCGGTATCACGTGAGGAGTCAGACACCCGGGCACGGTAACAACGCCCGGGACGGGGCCCGACGAGGGGAGCCCCGTCAACTCCCGCCCCGGCACCGTCGTTTCGCAGCCCTCTGGGTCACAACGTCCGCTTCAGGAGGTCCAGCAGCGCCTCCCAGTGCCGCTCGGTCGCCTCCGGGTCGTACGCCGCGGTGTCGGCCTGCGTGTAGCCGTGGGGGGCGTCGCCGTACACCTCGCAGCGGTGCCGGACGCCTGCCGCGGTCAGGGCGGCCGCCAGGCGTTCCTGCTGCTCGGGCGGCATGGACCCGTCGTGGTCCGCGTGGCCGAAGTACAGCTCGGCGGTGATGTCCCCGGCCACCAGGTGCGGGCTCTGCGGCCCCTCGGTCGCCAGGTTCCCGCCGTGGAAGCCGGCCGCCGCGGCGACCCGGTCCGGATACGTGCCGGCCGTGCGCAGGGCCAGCGCGGCGCCCATGCAGTAGCCGGTCAGCGCGACCGGGCCGTCGGCCGCCGCCGGGCAGTCCGCGAGCCACCGCAGGTAGGCCCCGGCGTCCCGCATCGCCCGGTCGGGCGTCAGCGACCGCATGATCGGACCGAGGCGCTGGAAGATGTCCGGCCGAGCCCCCGGGTCGATGAACTCGGGCAGTTCCACGACCGGCGCCCGCCCGTGCCGGTAGAAGACATTGGGGACCAGGACCGTGTACCCGGCACCGGCCAGCCGGTCGGCCATGTTCCGCAGTCGCGGGCGCAGTCCGAAGGCGTCCATGTAGAGCAGGACCGCGGGACGTGGGTTCCCGTCGGCGGGATGCGCGAGGTAGGCGTCGGCGGTGCCCTCGTCGGTGGGGACGTCGACGGCTGTTCCCTGTACGGCGGTCATGGGGGACTGCCTTTCTGTCGTGCCTCGGTGCCCGACCCGCCGGTGTCACCGGCGGTTCATGGTCATCCTGGCACGTCGCTCCGGGGGAGCGCGGCGGTCCCCCGACGGTGAGCGGCCGGCTACTCGAACCTGGCTGTGTCGCCCGCGCCCCGCCGCACGATCTCCGCCTCACCGCCGGAGAAGTCGACGACCGTGGTCGGCTCGGTGCCGCAGTCCCCGGAGTCGATCACCGCGTCGAGTACGTGGTCGAGCCGGTCCTTGATCTCCCAGCCCTGGGTCATCGGCTCCTCCTCACCGGGCAGCAGCAGGGTGCTGGACAGCAGCGGTTCACCGAGTTCGGTGAGCAGGGACTGGGTGACGACGTGGTCCGGGATGCGCACCCCCACGGTCTTCTTCTTCGGATGCTGGAGCATGCGCGGCACCTCCCTCGTCGCCGGCAGGATGAAGGTGTAACTCCCGGGCGTCGACGCCTTGATCGCCCGGAACACGTCGTTGTCGATCTGCACGAACTGACCGAGCTGCGCGAAGTCCTGGCACACCAGGGTGAAGTGGTGCCGGCTGTCCAGTTGCCGGATCGACCGGATGCGGTCGATGCCGTCGCGGCTGCCCAGTCGGCAGCCCAGCGCGTAGCAGGAGTCCGTCGGATACGCGATCAGCGCCCCAGAGCGGACGCTGTCGGCGACCTGGGTGATGCTGCGCGGCTGGGGGTTGTCGGGGTGCACGTCGAAGTACTTCGCCATTCACCGAGCTTATGCCCGCCGGCGCGCGCCGGGCCGACAGGCCTGGTCGGCGGCCCGGTTGTCGTCCGTTCCCGGATCGTCGCCTCCGCCGGAAGCGCCGTGCGCGCTCAGCCATGGGGTAACGTCCCCGACCTGGGCCGAGGGTCAAGGCGAGGGCGAGGAGAAGGCCGACGTGGCGGGCCGAGAGGACGGGGCACGGCAGCGGAGAGCCGGGGCCGGTGAACACGCGGACTGGGCGGCGGAACTGCTCGACCATCTGCGGCCGGCCGGACGCGACGTGCGCAGGGTCGTGACCTGGCTCGCCCGGGCCGCGCACGCCGCCGTGTCCCTGCAGGACGGTGCCGGCCGCCTGCTGGCCGGTACCCGCACCCCGCTGGACGAGGACCTGGTCGCCGACATCACCTCCGGCCGGATCGCCTCCGCCGCCCTGGAGGACCGGGGGCGTCATCTGCGGCTCGTCCGCGTGGAGCGGGTCCACCCGGCGTCGGCCGCCGTCCTCGCGGTGGCGCGCGAGGCCCCCTTCGACCGGCGGGTCTCCGACATCGTCACGCACACCGCCCAGGTCGTGGAGCTGCTGCTGGCCGGCCACGAGTCGACCGCCGCCGGACACCGGCTGCGCAGGGCCACCTCCGACCTGCGCCTGGCCATCCTGCAACTGCTGATGGTGGAGGACACCGTCTCCGCCCGCCGCGTGGCCGCCGGACTCTGGCCGGGCCTCCTCGACACCGACGAGGCGTGTGTCTACGTGGTGGAGAGCAGCCCCGAGGAGCGCGACCGACTCGCCGAGGAGTGCCTGTCGGCTACGGGCGAACGGGCGCTCGTCGTACGATGCCCGGCCATGGACGGGCACGTGATCGTCCTCACGCCCCGCGAGGCGGCCGGTCAGGAGCTGCGCTCGCTCGTCGGCGGTCTCCCCGGCGTCTTCCTCGGCGGCAGCGCCCGGCAGAACCTCGCCCGCACCGCCACCGCGTACGGCCAGGCCGTGAGCGCCCTGGCCGTCGCCCGGTTCCGCCCGGACAAGGCGGCCGTGTACGCCGAGCGGACCCACCCGGAGCGCCTGATGGACCCGGCGGCGCTGCACGGCTGGACGCTCCACCTGCTGCGCCCGCTCGACGTCCTGCCGCACCACACCCGTGCCGAACTCCTCGCCACCACGCGGCTCGGCCTGGAGTTCACCGCCGTCAACACGGCGAAGGTCCTCGGCGTCAGCCGTAACACGGTCCGCGCCCGCATGGACCGGGTCGAGGGACTGCTGCGGACGGACTTCGCCGACCTGACCGTCCGCGCCACCGTCCACCTCGCCCTGAACGCCCAGGCCGGCCTCGCCCAGCACCCCGACGGCACCGAACGGCCCGGCCCCGCCCGTCTCACCGACCTGCTGGCCGGGCCCGCGCTGCGCACCTGGGCCGGCGACCTGCTCGGCCGCCTGGAACCGGACCCCCGGGACCTGCGGCGCACGCTGCGCACCTGGATCGCCGTCGGGGGCAACGCCGAGCGGGCCGCGCGGACGCTCGGCGTGCACGCCCAGACCGTGCGCGAGCACGTCCGCAGCGCCGAGCCCGTTCTGGAACGCCAGTTGCTCGCCGCGGGCAGCGACCTGTACGAGGTCGTGCTCGCCCATCTGGCGGCGGGCGACCTCGACCACCCACCCCTGCGTGGGACGAAACCGGACCATCCGGACTCACCTGTGCACGAGTGAGCCCCCGCGACCCGGCAGCGGGCATCGACGCGATTCACAACGGCCGAGCCGTCCACGTAGGTTCGACGGGCCGAGGGGGCACGACCGGAACGGGGGACCGGTCGCGCCTCCTCCGCCCTTTCTCCGCCCGGGCGGGGGACCGGCTCAGCCGCGCAGCCGTACCGGGATCTCCCGCCAGCCGAAGGCGATGAACGACGGCACCTGCCGCAGCTCCCGCGGGTCCACGGCCAGGCGCAGCTCCGGAAACCTCTCGAACAGGGCGGGCAGCGCCGTCAGGGCCTCCGCACGGGCCAGCGGAGCGCCGACGCACCGGTGCACTCCGACGCCGAACGCCAGGTGGTCGTCGGCACCGCGCGCCGCGTCGAAGGCGTCCGCGTCCGGACCGTAGCGCGCGGGATCGTGCCCGGCGGCGGCGTACGTCGTGACGATGGCGTCGCCGGCCGGGACGGTGACCCCGCCGACCGTGATGTCGGTGACGGCGAACCGCAGCGGCAGCGACGCGATCGACGGGTGCACCCGCAGCGTCTCGTCGACGACGGCGTCCCAGCCGATCCGCCCGGAGCGTACGGCCGCCAGCTGGCCGGGGTGCGTCAGCAGGGCGACGACCGCGTTCCCGATGAGGTTCACGGTGGTCTCGAAACCGGCCCCGATGACCAGCAGCAGCGTGTGGAGCAGTTCCTCGCCGGTGAGCCGGTCGCCGTCCTCGTCGCGGACCCGGATCAACTCGGTGGTGAGGTCGTCGCCGGGGTGCTCGCTCCGGTGGGCGACGAGCGCGGGCAGCACCGTGCCGATCTGCCGCTGCACGGACGCGGCGTGTTCGGGGCTCGGGTCGGAGGTGTCCATGAGGGCCGCGATGAGCCGCCCCGTGTCCTGCCGCAGTTCCTCGGGCACACCGAACAGCTCGCAGATCATCCGCATCGGCAGCGGGTGCGCGAACCGCTCCCGCAGCTCGGCCGCGGCACCCTCGGACGCGTCGAGCGAGTCGAGCGAGTCGAGCAACTCGGCGGTGATCGCCGCCACCCGGGGGCGCATCGCCTCGGTGCGCCGGTGGGTGAAACTCGGCGCCACCAGCCTGCGCAGCCGGGTGTGGTCGGGGCCGTAGGTGGACAGCATGTTGACCACGCCCACCCAGCCCAGGATCCAGCGCCAGGCGGGGCGCTCGCCGATCTCGGGCCACAGCCGCCAGTGCAGCCGCGGATCCTTGCTCACCCTGGGGTCGAGGATCAGCTCCCGGAGCGTGTCGTGGCCGGTGGGCGCCCACGCCGGAATGCCGCCGGGCAGCTCCACGGGAACCATCGGCCCGAGGGCGCGCAGGCGGGCGCTCTCCCCGGGGATGTCGGCGCCGAACGGGTCGAGGGCGATGCGGTCGGTCACGGTCACGACGTATCTCCTCCGGACGGCGGATCGGGCCGATCCGTTCAGGGACTGTACTTCGCCGCGACCGCAAAGACCGGGCGGGGGCGACGAGTTGGCGCATTCGTCGCCCCTGCCCGGCCGACGGGAAGGGGCGGGCGGTCAGCCGTGGGGCAGGATCACCGCACGGCCGTTGACCTTCCCCTCGTGGAGCCGCTCGTAGGCGAGCGGGGCATCGTCGAGGGAGTACGTCTCGGTGTGCACCGACACGGCGCCCGAGCGGGCCAGGTTCAGCACCTCGATGAGTTCGCTGCGGGTTCCCCAGTAGGGGGCGTTCACCGACACCTCGAAGGGCAGCAGGCCGAACCCGACGGGGAGCGACCCGCCGCCGATGCCGACCAGCGTGACGTCGCCCTCGACGGCGGCCACGGCGCCCGCGGTCCGCACGGTCGGCGCCACGCCGACGAAGTCGAACACGGCCTGGGCCCCGAGACCGCCGGTGAGTTCGCGCACCGCGTCCGCGGCCTTCGCGTCCGAGAGCACCGCCTCGTGCGCGCCCACCTCACGGGCGAGGCGCAGCTTGTCCTCGCTGACGTCGAGGGCGACGACCCGGGCGGACGTCAGGGCGCGCAGCAGCTGGATGGCGACGTGGCCGAGGCCGCCGGTACCGATGACGACGGCGGTCGACCCGGGGACCAGCTTGGGCAGCGACCGCTTGATGGCGTGGTACGGCGTCAGCCCCGCGTCCGTCAGCGGTACCGCCGCGACGGGGTCGAGCCCGTCCAGCGGGACCAGGTGCCGGGGGTCGTCGATGAGCAGGTACTCGGCCATCGAGCCCGGACGCCCGAGCCCGGGCGGGTGGATGCCCAGCTGGTCGGCGCGCAGGCAGTAGTTCTCCTTGCCCTCGGCGCACTTGGCGCAGGTGCCGCAGCCCCAGGGGCCGTACACGGCGACCGCGTCGCCCTCGGCGAGGCCCCTCACCCCGGCGCCCAGCGCCGCCACCGTGCCGACGCCCTCGTGGCCGAGGGTGAGGGGCAGCTCGTAGGGGAAGCCCTCGGCGGGCCAGCTCATCACCGCGATGTCGGAGTGGCAGACGCCGGCGGCGGTGACCTTCAACAGCACCTGGCCGGGGCCGGGCTCCGGGTCGGGGATCGTGACCACCTCGGGCGGCGCCCCGATGCTGCGGTACTGCAGTGCCTTCATGGCTGAACTCCTTTGTGTTTCCCCCGGTCGGCCCCCCTGCTGTGCGGCCGGTCTCAGACGGCGGTGTAGGCGCCGTCGACCAGGTGGTAGCTGCCGGCGACGAAGGACGCCCGGTCCGACAGCAGGAAGGCGATCAGCTCGGCGACCTCCTCGGAGCGTCCGAGACGGCCGGCCGGGTGCAGGGCGACCAGGCCGTTGTGGGCGGCCTCGTCCATGGCCTTCAGCAGCGGGGTGTCGATGAAGCCGGGGCCGACCGCGTTGACCCGGATGCCCTTGGCCGCGTACTCGGCCGCGGCCGACTTGGTCAGCCCGACGACGCCGTGCTTGGCGGCGACGTAGGCGGGCGAGCCGGCGAAGCCGACCGAGCCGAGGATGGAGGCGACGTTGACGATGGCGCCGCCCTCGCCGGTGGCCTCGATGGCGGGCAGCTCGTGGCGCATCGAGTAGAAGACGCCGTCGAGGTTGGTGCGGACGACCCGGTCGTAGGCCTCGATGTCGTACTCGCCGGTCGGGGCGCTCGGGCCGCCGATTCCCGCGTTGTTCACGGCGAGGTCCAGGCCGCCGAAGGTGTCGACGGCGAACCTCACCGCGGCCTCGACGGACTTAGGACGGGTCACGTCCAGCTCGACCGCGGCGGCCTTGACGCCCTCCGCCACCAGCTCGGCGGCGGCCTTCTCGGCGCCCTCGGCGTTGTGGTCGGCGACGACGACGCTCGCGCCGCCGGCGCCGAGGCGTCGGGCGGTGGCCAGGCCGATGCCGGAGGCGGCGCCGGTGACGAGGGCGGTGCGGCCGGCGAACTCGGCGGCGTGGCCGGCGACGGGGGTGGTGGCGTGGGTGGTGCCCGTGCTCCCGGTGGTGGTGCTCATGGTGCTCTCACTCTTCGGTGGTGCTGTCGGGGGTCGCGGCCGCGGCCTCCGAGGTCAGGGCGTCGTAGGCCCGCTCCACGAGGGCGGCGAGGTCTGCGGCTCCCGCGTCCCGGTCGCCGCCGCGTGCCCACAGGCGCAGGGCGGCGATCAGGACTCCGGCGGCGGCGTCCACGAGGGCGGCCGGGCGCACGTCCCGGGCTTCGTCGGTGCCGAGCCGGTCGGCGACGATGCGGATCGACTCCTCCTGGGCGTCGACCCGGATGCGCTGGTAGGCGGCGAACAGGTCGGGCTCGCTGTCGGCGAGGGCCAGCAGCCGGCGCATCCGCGGACGCACATGCCAGGCCGGGTCGTCCCGGTCGGCCAGCCAGTCGCGCACGGCCCTGCGATAGGCGAGCAGGGGCGGCTCGATGGCGGGGCGGGACCGCAGCAGCGCGTTGATGCGGTCGCCGTCCCGGCGGACGAAGTCGAGGGCGGCGTCCTCCTTGCCGGCGAAGTACCGGCTGAACGTGCGGCGCGTGACGTCCGCGCGCTCGGCGATGGCCTCCACCGTGGTCGCCGCGGACCCGCGCTCCAGGATCAGGTCGCAGGCGGCGGTGGCCAGCGCGTCGCGGGTCTGCCGCGCCTTGCGCTGCCGCCGGTCCTCGGGGGTGGGGGAGGGCTTCGTCGCCGTCATGTCTCCGAGAATACACCCGAAAATGTCCCACTGGGACACATGACCCAATGGGACATGAGTATGGGTCCGAGTAGGGGTCCGAGTCCGTGCCCGCGAAGGCCGTGTGCCCCATGGCGCCCCGGGTACCCGGCCCGCACTTCGGATCGAACACCCCAAAGAGGAGGCCCGCATGACCAGCGGCACGGAGACCGGCGGCGTGACCGGCACGCAGGACAAGGACTACAACCTGATCTGGTACGTCGAGTCGTGCCTGAACAACGCGCTGCGCCTGGAGACGTACATCCAGGACGCGGAGCGCAACAAGGACACCGAGGTCGCGGAGCTGTTCCGCAAGGCGCAGTCGGACAGCCGCAAGGGCGCCGAACTGGGCAAGGGGCTGCTGCGCGCGCGGCTGAACGGCGGCTGAACGCGGCCCGTCCGCGAGGACCCGGACGCCCTGCGGCACGGGCTTCCGGGTCCTCGGCGTGAAATACGGGAAATCACGGGAAATACGTGAAAATCAGTATGTGTCGGATGACGCACGCGGGGTACC
This sequence comes from Streptomyces sp. NPDC058812, assembly GCF_042744565.1. NCBI lineage: Bacteria > Bacillati > Actinomycetota > Actinomycetes > Kitasatosporales > Streptomycetaceae > Streptomyces > Streptomyces sp. NPDC058812. The sequence continues at coordinate 184,733 of NZ_JBHYOB010000013.1, read as the reverse complement.
CGGGGCGCCCATGTGCGCGGCCGACGGCCGCCTCGCAGCTCAGGGCCGCGTCCGAGGCCGGCCACGAGTCGAAGGAGCCCACGAACATGACGGACGTATCGAGCCAGGGACCCGTCCCGGGCGACGACCGCAAGGTGCTCACCAACCGGCAGGGGCACCCCGTCTACGACAACCAGAACCAGCGCACCGTCGGCGCCCGCGGCCCCGCCACGCTGGAGAACTACCAGTTCCTGGAGAAGATCAGCCACTTCGACCGCGAGCGCATCCCCGAGCGCGTCGTGCACGCCCGCGGGGTGACCGCGTACGGCTACTTCGAGGCGTACGGCGCCTGGGGCGACGAGCCGATCGAGCGCTACACCCGGGCCAAGCTGTTCCAGGAGCGGGGCAAGCGCACCGACCTGGCCGTCCGGTTCTCCACCGTCATCGGCGGACGCGACTCGGCCGAGACGGCCCGCGACCCCCGCGGCTTCGCGGTGAAGTTCTACACCGAGGACGGCAACTGGGACCTGGTCGGCAACAACCTGGCCGTCTTCTTCATCCGCGACGCGATCAAGTTCCCGGACGTCATCCACGCCCTCAAGCCCGACCCGGTGACCTTCGAGCAGCAGCCGCGGCGCATCTTCGACTTCATGTCGCAGACGCCGGAGTGCATGCACATGCTGGTCAACCTGTTCAGCCCGCGCGGCATCCCGGCGGACTACCGCCACCAGCAGGGCTTCGGCGTCAACACCTACAAGTGGGTCAACGCGGCCGGCGAGACGAAGCTCGTGAAGTACCACTGGATGCCCAAGCAGGGCGTCCGCAGTATGACCGAGGAGGACGCCGCCAACGTCCAGGCCCAGAACCTCGGCCACGCCACCAAGGACCTCTATGACGCGGTGACCCGCGGCGAGTACCCCGAGTGGGAGCTGCTCGTCCAGATGATGGACGACCACGACCACCCGGAGCTCGACTTCGACCCGCTCGACGACACCAAGACCTGGCCCGAGCAGGAGTTCCCGGCCAAGCCGGTCGGCCGGATGGTGCTCGACCGGATGCCGGAGAACTACTTCGCCGAGAACGAGCAGATCTCCTTCGGCACCGGCGTCCTCGTCGACGGGCTGGACTTCTCCGACGACAAGATGCTGGTCGGCCGCACCTTCTCCTACAGCGACACCCAGCGTTACCGGGTCGGCCCCAACTACCTCCAGCTGCCCGTCAACCAGGCCAAGAACGCCGACGTGCGCACCAACCAGCGCGACGGCCTGATGGCTTACCACCAGGACGGCGGCGGCGAGAACCCGATCGTCAACTACGAACCGTCGATCACCGGCGGCCTGCGCGAGGGGGAGTACCCCACGCACGACGAGCAGGGACCGGAGATCCAGGGGCGGCTCACCCGCAAGCGCATCCCGCGCACCAACGACTACATGCAGGCCGGACAGCGCTACCTGCTGCTGGAGGAGTGGGAGCGCGACGACCTCGTGGCGAACTTCGTCAACCTGCTCTCCCAGTGCGACCGGCCGGTGCAGGAACGCATGGTGTGGCACTTCCTGCTGGTCGAGAACGACCTCGGCCTGCGGGTCGGCGAGGGGATCGGCATCAGCCCGCAGGACGTGTCGGATCTGAAGCCGCTGGCCAGTCAGGACCTCACCGACGAGGACCGCGAGCGGCTGGCCAACCTCGGCAAGAACCCGCCGCGTGACGTCGCGGGGCTGACGATGACCCACTGCGTCCCCAACGAGCGGCACGTCGTGACGCGCTGACGCTCAGCCGGAGCGCCGTAGTGCCGCCCGGGCCGCCGTGACGGCCTGCTCGGCGTAGCCGCGCCCGAAGAGTACGGCGTGCACCAGCAGCGGGAAGAGCTGGTGCACGCCGACGCGGCCGGCCCAGCCGTCGGCGAGCGGCGCGGTCTCCCGGTAGCCGTCCAGGATCCGGTCCAGGTGCGGGCAGCCGAAGAGGCACAGCATCGCCAGGTCGGTCTCCCGGTGCCCGCCGTGCGCGGCCGGGTCGATCAGATGGGCCCGCCCGTCGGCACCCCACAGCACGTTGCCGTTCCACAGGTCGCCGTGCAGCCGGGCGGGCGGCTCCGCGGGCCCCGCCAGCTCGGGCAGCCGCTCGCAGACCCGCTCGACATCGGCCGCCTCGGCCTGCCGGAGGGTGCCGGCGTCGACCGCGCGGCGCAGATACGGCAGCACCCGGTGCTCCGCGTACCAGGTCGGCCAGTCGTCCCCGATGACGTTGCGCATCGGGGCGAGGCCGATGTACGCGTCCTCGGGCCCGCCGGGCGGCGCGGCACCGAATCCCGGAGCCCCGGCGGCGTGCAGCGCGGCCAGGTCCCGGCCGAACCGCACCGCCGCCCGGTCACTCGCCCGCCCCCGCGCCACCCGGTCGGTGACCAGCCAGCGCTCGCCTTCGCCGCGCACCGCCGGGACCCGCACCGTGCGGGCGTCGGCCAGCCAGCGCAGCCCGGCGGCCTCGGCCCGCGCCGCTCCCGCCCCGTCACCGCGTTTGACCATCACCGTGTGTCCGTCGTCAAGGGTGACTTCGGTGAGCGACCCGGACAGCGGGCGCTCACCGGTCACCGACCTGCCGGTGAAGCGGGCCGCGGCGACCGAGGGCGAGGTGGTGGAACACATGGCAACCAGCCTAGGAGCCCAGGACCGGGCTGCGGCCGACCCGGTGAAAAACGCCCGGTACGCCTATCGAAGACCCCGGGCGCGGGGGAGAAGTGGGACTATGACCAGTTCAGCGTTCCATCGCACCATCACCTTGCCCGCCCCCGTGTGCGAGCAGGCCGCACAGCACCTCGAGCACGCCGTCCAGAAGGCCATCGACGGTGCGGCGACCCCCTGGCGCGCGTTCCGCGGGGCCGACGGCGACGACTTCGCGTTCTCCGTCCCGGTCGTCGAGCAGGCCGCGGGCTGCCTCCTGGTGCTGGCCGCCGAGAGCGCCCAGAGCCTGCGCCCCTCCGCCCTGCGCGCCCTGATCACCGTCGCCCTCCATCTGCGGGACGCCGCCGAGGCGGTCCGCCGGCCCGTGCTCACCAGCGGGGCCTGGTGAGCACGGGCCCGCTCCCGCCGGGCCGGAAAAACACCGCGCTCCTCGCCTGAGCGTGTGCTTGGCTCTGCGGCATGGAGTACTCCCGCTTCCTCGACTGTCTCGCGGCCGACTACGACCGGCTGCGGGCCGTCGTCGAGACCGGCGCCGACGCACCGGTACCCACCTGCCCCGGCTGGACCGTCGCCGATCTGACCCGCCACGTCGGCGAGGTCTACCTGCACAAGACCGTCGCCATGCGGGAGGGCGTCGAGCCCGAGCCGTGGCCGCCGGAGGAGTTCGCCGAGGAGGAGCCGACGGCGCTGCTCGACCGTGGGTACACCGCACTGCGCGCCGAGTTCGCCACCCGTGCTCCCGAGGACCCCGCCGCCACCTGGTACGGCCCCGACCAGAGCGTCGGCTTCTGGATCCGGCGGATGGCGCAGGAGACCGTCATCCACCGCATCGACGCCGAACTGGGCAGCGGGCAGGCTGTCGCGCCGGTCCCGGCCGATCTCGCCGTGGACGGGATCGACGAACTGCTCAAGGTCTTCGCCGCGTACTCCGTCGTCGAGTGGGGCGAGTACTTCACCGACATCCTGGCCGACACGCCGGGGCACACGTTCCTGGTGCGGGCCGGTGACGCGGCGTGGCGGGTGCGGACCGCACCGGGGGAGTTCGCCGTGACGGACGGCGCCGGCGACGGCACGGCCGACGTGACGTTCAGTGGCACCCCGGAGGCCGTGCTGCGCCGGCTGTGGAACCGGGAGAGCGCCGACGGGGACACCGGGGTGACGGTCGAGGGCGACCCGGAGGCGGTCGAGGAGCTGCGGCGCTGCATCGTCGTGGCGGCCGAGTGACCGGACGCTCGGCATGGGCCGACGCCGCCGGTGTCACGTGTCGATGAGGCGGGGCGGGGTTGACGCCGTGCGCCCCCGCCCTTCGGCCTGCTCTTGATGTGTCCGAGGCCACGCCGCCGACGAGAGCCGGGCCATGTTCCGCGCCGGGGGCTCCGGGCTACGGTTTTCGCGGACCCCGTGTCCTCCACGACGACCAGACTCCCTGTCCCACGACGAGCAGTTCGGACGGCCCGGCAGTGCACGCAGATCTCTCCCCCGTCATCGCGGCGACCGCCCAGTGGCTCACCTGCGCCTACCCGGCGTCCGGCGGCGCGCTGGCCCGCGCCCTGTGTGAGGCGCAGGCGCGGCAGGCGGTGACGGTCGCGGCCCGGCTGCGCTATCCGACCCCGATGGACGTCGCGCTGCTGGGCGTGGCGGGACCCGGAGGCTCCGCCCGGCTCGACTGGATCACCGGCGCGGACGGTACGGCGGCCCCCGACCTGGACGGGGACGCCTGGCGGACCTGGGTGGACGAGGTCGTCGCGAGCTGGGCGGCCTGCCTGCTGACCGACCCGGAACTGGCTGCCCTGGCCGTGGCGGCGCTGGCGGACGGCGACGGCGGCCCCGTGGCGGGTATGCCGTCCGGTACGCCGGTCGAGTTCCGCCGCCTGCTCGCGCCCGACGAGCGGGACCGGCGCGCGGCGACGCTCCTGCGCCACCCCGACCTCGCCGCGCCCGTCGCCGCACTGCACCATGCCCAGCTCGTCGCCCGACTGGATCCCGGGCGGGCGCTCGTCGCCTGATCCGGGTGCCTGCGGTGGCCTGTGCGGGTGCGGGTGCGGGTGCGGTGCCTGCGGCGGCCTGTGCGGGTTGGGTGGGGGTGCGGGTAGCGCGTTCTGTTTTGTTGTGGGTCGGGACGTGCCGGGGGGTGTCCGTCCTCGGAACGGCGCGGAATCGGTCGGCCGCGGAAGTGCCGGTGTTGACGCGCCAACCGCTGCGGGCGGACCCCCCCGACACGTCCCTTCGCGCCGTACGCGGCTCTCCGTCCCGCGGCGCCGCTGGGGCGGCACGGGTGGGCGCGGCGGCACCCCGTAGCGCCGGGCCGCGCACCCACCCCCGCCCCGAGTCGTGCCCCGCTCAGTCAGGCGGCCGTCCCCAGCGCCGTCTGCCCGGGCACATCGGCGTCTCCGGCCCGCACCGCCACCGGGGCCGTGATCCGGCGCTCCCGGAGGAGGTGCCCGGCGCCGATGCTGCCGGCGATGATCAGCCCGCCCGCGATGAGCGCGCCGCGTGCGCCGGCCAGCTCCATCAGCAGGCCGAGGGCGGGTGGGCCGCCGAGGCTCCACACCGTGCCGATGCTGCCCCACACCCCGAGCACCCGGCCCCGCATGTGAGCGGGCGGATCGGTCTGGAGCACCGCCGTGCCCGCGGTGTCGGAGACGGACTCCACCACGGCCATCGGCAGGACCATCACCAGGAGGACGGCCAGGGATGGTGACAGGCCGGCCACCACCTGCAGCAGGCCGCCCACCGCCGCCAGCGCGCCCACGATCCGCACGGAGGGCCGGCGCAGCCGGGCGCCCAGGACGGCGCCGACGATGCCGCCGACGGCCAGCACCGTGGAGACCGTGCCGAACGACCCGGCGCCGCCCGCGAGCGGCCCGGTGACCAGGACGGCCAGGGTGAGCTGGTAGTTGCGGCCGAAGACCGCGCTGACCCCGGTGACGCCGGCCAGCGCCAGCAGGCGGGGACGGCGTGCGAAGAAGGCCAGCCCCTCGCGCACGGTCATGGTGTCCGCGTCACCGCCGCGCTTGACCGCCCCGGTGTGCTTGACCGCCCCGCGCGCCGGACGCAGGAAGGGGATGACCGAGGCCACGAACAGGAACGACAACCCGTTGGCGGCGTAGGCGGCGGCCGTGCCGAGGAAACCGACCGTCACCCCGGCCAGCGCGGCCCCCGTGAGGCGGCCGGCCTGGTGCACCAGCGCGCCCACGCCGATCGCGGAGGGGACGTCCTGGGGCGGGACGAGGTCGTTGCCCAGCAGCGAACACGCCGGGCCGTCGACGGTGGCGATGATCCCGGTGACGGCGGCCAGCAGCATCAGGGAGGTCACGTCGAGTCGGTCCAGCGCCACCATGAGCGCCGTCACGAACGCGACCGTGCCGAGCAGCGCCTGGCTGACCGCGGCGGTCAGCTTCCGCGGCCAGCGGTCGACGGCCGCTCCCCCGAAGACGCTGATCAGGAGCGCGGGCGCGGCCTGGACGGACATCGACAGACCCGTCGCGGCGGCGGACCCGGTGATCTGCAGGACCAGCAGGTTCTGCACCGTGAGCTGCATCCACGTACCGGCGTTCGACACGAAGTTCGCGACCGACCACCAGCGCATGCTGGGGTATCTCAGGGACCGCCACGGCGAACGGGACGGTGCGGAGGTGGGGGCAGGGGAAGAAGACACAGTGCGCCACTCGAAGACGAGTCGTGAGACCCGGAAGGGAAAGGGACGGGAGCGAGAAGGCCGGCTGCGTTGCGCGGCCACTCCACTGAGCCGGATGACGGCGCCGACCATCGTGGCAGAAGGGACCGGCGAGTCATCGCCGGTCCCCGCCCCGAGTCACGGTCGGATGGGTCAAATTCCTTTTCCGTTAACTCACTTGGTGATTCGAGTGGGTTTGATCACAGGTCTTGGTGGCCCATGGTCCGGGCCTGTGGCCGTGACGGTGGACACAGCGGCCGGGCTGGTACGGCAGGGGCGCAGTAGACGTCAGAGCATGAAAGCGACTCGGTGGGGCACCCGGGGCTCGCTCCGTCAGCGTTTCGCAGAGGAAGAAAGGTCGTCCTCATGATGCCGATGGCGGCGTTCAACCCGCGGGCAGGGGCCCGCCCGCCCTGGGACCATGTCCTGGTGACCGGTGGCGCGGGGTTCCTCGGTTCACATCTGTGCACCCGCCTGCTCGATTCAGGTGTCGAAGTCGACTGCCTGGACGATCTCTCCACGGGGCGGGCGGAAAAGGTGGCCCACCTCGCCGGCCGGCCAGGCTTCCGCTTCCTGGAACGCGACATCTCCGAACCCGGCTGCTCGGACGCCCTCGTCGGCCCCTACGACCTGGTCCTGCACCTGGCGGGCCCCGCGTCCCCGGCCGCCTGGCCGGACCGGCCCGTGGAGGTCCTGGACGCCGCCAGCCTCGGCACCCGCGCCGCGCTGGCCGTCGCCGACCGGGACGGTGCCCGGTTTCTGCTCGCCTCATCGCCGCCGGTGCTGCCCGCCGCGCCGCCCGACGCCGACCCGGTCGGTCCGCACAGCGCCTGTGCCGAGGCCGTCCGGTTCTCGGAGGCTCTGGTCGCCGCGCACGCGGGCGCCCATGGCTCGAACGCCGGCATCGTCCGGCTGTTCACCGGCTACGGACCCGGTATGCGCACGGACGCCGGTGGAACCCCGGCCGGCTTCATCGAGCAGGCCCTCGCCGGCCGGCCCGTCACCGTCACCGGGGACGGCAGCCGGAAGCACCCCCTGTGCTACGTCGACGACATGGTCGACGGCGTGCTGCTGGTCGCGGCCGGCCGCTCGGTGCGGCCCGTTGACATCGGCGGCGACGAGGAGCCCACCGCCGTCGAGATCGCCCGCCTGGTGATCGACCTGACCGGCTCCGACTCGCCGCTGTCGTTCGTCGACGGGACGGGTGACCGGCCTGCCGAGCCCCGGCCGGTCACCGGCTTCGCCCGCGAGATCTTCGGCTGGCTGCCGAGCGTGACCTGGCAGGACGGCCTGGAACGTACCGTCGCCTCGCTCCGCGGCCTGCCCGAGACGATCCCGACGACGGCGGCGTCCGGGCGGGCGGGGGAGTGGTGGGCGTGAACGCCGTGTGAGGGCCCGTCGCCATGGCGACGGGCCCTCACACGGGTTTGCGGACGGGCGCGCTCAGTCGGGCTTGCCCCGCCCCGACATCGCGTCCCGCACCCGGTCGACCATTCCCGCACCGGGCGCCAGGAGCTTGTTCATCGGGGGCTTGTCCGGCGCGGACGGGTGCGGACGTGTCGGCGCCGTCTTCTTCGCCTGTCGGACCTTGTCGCCCAACTGGTTCAGCGCGTCCGCGGGGCAGGCCTCGCGGAGCCTCGGGAAGAGGTTGCCCTCCTCGTCGGCGACGTGCTCACGGATCTCGCTCATCAGCTTGCCGATCAACCGGTCGAACTCGGCGTCGTCCGCCGCGCAGCCCTCCAGGTCCTTCATGATCTGCTCGGCCTCGGCGTGATCCTCGAGTTCCTTGTCCGCGAGGGCACCTCCGTTCGCCACGTGCTCACGGACGGCCGGGTAGAGATACGCCTCTTCCGCCACCGAATGCCGGATCAGCTCGATGGTGGCCTGATCGGCGTACAGCTTGCGGTCCTTGTGACCGGACGGCAGCGCCTCGATCTTGCCGAAGAGCTCCTCGACCTCACGGTGATCGGTCGTCAGCTCGTCGATGACGTTTCCTCCGTGTCCCATGTTTCACCTCCAGCAGGTCGTGGCGGTTACGGGACCGACCCGCCACGGACGTCGGGTCCCCCCACACTCAGTGGGCTAACGCCCGGTTCACCGGCGGGCTCAGACGCCCAGCTTGGCCCGGACACCGCCCGCCGTCGCCGCGGGACGTGCCGCGGCCCGGACCGAACGGTGCACCAAATGGGCGTCGTGCCGCAGGTCTTGAGCTGCGTGACGCCCGCGCCACAGCAGCGAGGGGGCGCTGCCGGTGTCGTCGGCCGCGATCAGCAGCCCGCCCATCATGGACAGGTTCTTCAGGAAGTGGATGCGCTGCTGGGCGCGGTCGGACGGGTCCTCCGCCTCCCAGTAGCGGTGCGCCGCCAGCGTGGTGGGGACCAGCGTCACCGCGAGGGCCAGCGCGGCCAGCCGCGGACAGCGGCCGAGCCCGAGCAGGACCCCGCCCACCACCTGGACGGCGCCGTTGAGCCGTACGAGTTGTTCGGTGCCGTCCGGCAGCACCGCCACGCGGTCGGCCACCGGCCGCACGATCGGCTCCGCCGCCGGGGCCACGTCCTCGGGCCGGCGCAGGGCGTGCAGACCGCCCGCGACGAACATCGAGGCGAGCATCGGGCGGCCGGCCATACGCAGAAGACTCATGACGCTCTCTCGCTTCTTCCATGGGTGTCGAGGTTGCCGAGGGTGTGATGCCTACAGGGATCATCAGGTGCCCGGACCCGGCGGCGCCATTCGGCGTCCGGCGCGGTACCCGCGCTCGCCGGCACCGCGCCGCGCGGGCTCCGCGCAGGTCACAGGCTGTTGAGGAGCTGCGGCGACAGGTTCTTGATCATGGTGTTGGTCCAGCGCATCTGGCGCAGTGTCTGCGGGTGGCAGGCCGAGGCCAGCCCCAGCAGCTCGCTGTCCCTGGACGCTTGGGCGGCCTGAGCGAGCATCTCCCAGTGCAGCGAGTTCTCCGCGGCGGCGACGTGCAGCTCCCGCAGGTCGCGCAGGAGCAGCAGGCCGGGCTCGGGTCGGTGCACCACCGCGTCCGACGCCTTCTTCCGCAGCGTCGCGAAGACACCGTCCGGGGAGTGGTCCGGCGGGTCGCCCAGCTTCGCGTCGTGGTGCGCGGCGACCTCCGCCAGCCGCCGGACGTGTTCGCGGGACCAGACGGCGAGGTCCGTGGCGACGTGATGGACCTCGTGCTCGGTCCGGTGCCGCTCGGCGACGGTCACCAGGTCGTGCGCCAGGCGCCGCTCGCCGCGGTGCAGCGTGCGCAGGGTCAGGGTGATGCCGTTCACTGGGCGCCTTCCTCACGGCCGTGCGGGAACTTTGTCGGCGTCTGCGTCGTGTGGGCCGCCGGTCCGCCCGCGGTGGGCCGCGCGACGCCCGGGGCGGCGGGCGCCGACGCGGTGGTGGTCGGCGCCGGGGACGGCCGGCCGTCGCCGCGATCGACCAGGGTGAGCGCGGCCGTGGCCGTCTTGAACAGCGGCTGCTTGGAGGCCGGGTCCCAGTCCGTGATGGTCGCCTCGTTGGCGGCCCGCCCGGGAGTGTCCGGGCCCGGCCCGGATCCGTCCTCGGTGTCCCAGTAGCCGTAGTGGAACGGCACGAACAACAGGCCCGGCCGGATGCCGGTCACCCGCAGCCGCCCGCGCAGGGACCCCCGCCTGCTGGTGACCTCGACCAGGTCGCCCTCGCCGAGGCCGAGCCGGTCCGCGTCCGCGGTGGAGATCTCCACCCACACGTCCGGGGCGGCGTCGCGGAGCTGAGGCGCCCGCCCGGTCTTCGTACGGGTGTGGAAGTGGTAGATCGTCCGGCCCGTGGTGAGCTGGAACGGGTACTCGTCGTCCGGCTCCTCGTGCGCCGGCCAGTAGGCGGCGGCCTTCAGCATCGCCTTGCCGTCGGGGTTGAGGGAGCGGTACTCGACGACCTCCTGCGACGCCCCGGTCTCCAGGTCCTTGCCATAGCTCTCGCACAGGTTGGGATGGGCCCAGTCGACGCCGTCGGTGTAGAGCCGTGCGGTGCCCTCGGGCGCCCGCTCGTCGCAGGGCCACTGGATGCCGCTGGTGTCGCGCAGCTTGGCGTAGGACAGGCCGGTGTAGTCGCAGGGGCGGCCCGCGCTGCACCGCTTCCACGCCTCGAAAGCCGACTCGGGGTCGTCCCAGGTGATCAGCGGGCCGCCGTCCTTGTCCCGGAAGTCCATGCGCCGCGCGTAGTCGAGGAAGATGTCCAGGTCGGGCTTGGCCTCGCCGGGCGGTTCGACCGCCTTCTCCGACAGGTGCACCGTGCGGTCGGCGTTGGTGAGGGCGCCGGTCTTCTCGCCCCAGGTCGCGGCCGGCAGCACCACGTCGGCCAGTTGCGCCGTCTCCGTCAGGAACAGGTCCTGTACGACCGTGAACAGGCGTTTCTGCGTCAGGATCGAGCGGATGCGGGACAGTTCGGGCAGCGAGACGGCGGGGTTGGTGCCGCTGATCCACAGCATCCGGATCGAGCCCTGCTCGGCGTACCGGTACATCTGCATCGCGTGCGTGGGCGGCGCGTAGTGCGGGATCTTCTCCGGCTCGACGTTCCACACCTTCGCGAGGTCGGCGACGTGGGCGTCGTTCTGCCAGTTGCGGAAGCCCGGCAGGTCGCCGTTGGCGCCGCACTCGCGGGTGTTCTGCGCGGTGGGCTGGCCGTTCATCTGGAGCAGGCCGGCGCCCGGGCGGCCCAGCATGCCCCGGATCAGGTGCAGGTTGTTGATCTGCACCGCGGCGGCGGTGGCCTGGTGGGACTGGTAGACGCCCTGGAGCACGGTGGAGACCAGCGCGTCGGTGGTGCCGACGAGTTCGGCCGCCTCCTCGATCCGGGCGGCGGGGACGTCGCAGATGTCCGCGGCCCACTTGGGCGTGCAGTCGGCGACCCGGCCGGCCAGCTCCGCGAAACCGACGGTGTGCGCGGCGATGAAGTCATGGTCGATCCGGTCGTGCCGGATCGTCTCGTGCAGCAGCGCATTGAGCAGCGCGACGTTGGTGCCGCCGCGCGGCGCGAGGTGCACGGCGGCGTGCCGGGCTACCCGTGTGGGCCGGGGATCCACGCACAGCAGGCGCGGCGGATCGGTCCCCTCCATCCGGTCCAGCAGCCGCATCCACTGCACCGGCTGGGTCTCGGCGATGTTGTGGCCGAACAGCGCGACCACGTCGGCGTGGTCGAAGTCGTCGTAACTGCCGGGCTGCCCGTCGCAGCCGAAGCTCTCCTTCAGCGCCTCCGCGGCCGTCGACGTGCACAGGCGGGTGTTGCCGTCGAGGTGGTTGGTGCCGATGCCGGCCCGGGCGAGGACCGCGAGCGTGTAGTACTCCTCGAGGAAGAGCTGGCCGGAGGTGTAGAAGCCGATCGAGCCCGGGCCGCGCTCGTCCAGCAGTTCGCGCGAGTGGGCGGCCACCAGGTCCATCGCGGTGTCCCAGTCCGTCTCCTCCAGCCGTCCGTTCCGCCGTACCAGCGGCCGGGTCAGCCGGTCCCGGGAGGTGTTCGCCTGCCACCCGAACAGGTCCTTCGGGCCGAGCCGGCCCCGGTTGACCCGGTCCACGTCCCGGCCGCGTACGCCCACCATCCGGCCGTCGGCCACCGCGATGTCCATGGCGTCACCGTCGGAGTGCAGGATCGACGCGGACTGCACCCACCGCTGCACCGCCTCGGGCTCCACCCCCTCCGCGAGGAACGTGTCCACCCGGGCCGGCCAGGTCTCGTGCCGCCCGTAGGGCACCCTGTCGCCCCACGGCCGCGCGATCCGGTCCGCCGTGTCCTCCATCGCCGGCCTCCCGCCAACTGCCGTCACACTGCCGGCCGCCGGGTACCCGGGCGCCACCGATCGACGCGGACTACTTGTGGGAGCGCTCCCAACCGGGCAGGATGCTGCGGTGACCCCGACCGCCGCCGTACGCCCGTACCGTCCCGCCGACGCCCCGGCCCTCGACGACATCTGCGTCCGCACCGCGCACAACGGCCGCGACAGCCGGCCCGTGTACGCCGACCCCGCCGTCCTGCCCGCCATCTTCGCCGCACCCTACGTCCACCTGGACCCCGGCCTGGCCTTCGTACTGGACGACGGACGGGGCCGGGCGGTCGGCTACATCCTCGGCACGGCGGACACCCCGCGTTTCGCGGAGGAGTTCCGTGCCAAGTGGCTGCCACGGGTCGCGGACCGCTATCCGGCGCCGGACGGCACGCCCGGCTCCCCGGACGAGGTCATGGCCGGACTGCTGCACGACCCGGAGCGGATGATCGTCCCCGAACTGGCCGCGTACCCGGCCCATCTGCACATCGACCTGCTGCCCGAGTGGCAGGGCCACGGACACGGCCGGGCACTGATGCGCACGTTCTGGCGGGCACTGCGGGAGCGCGGCGTACCGGCCGTCCACCTGGTCATGGCGACGGCCAACACGCCGGCCAGGGCCTTCTACGACCGTATGGGCTTCCACGTGATCGAGGCGGCGGGCCTGGACCCCGCGGACGTCACCTGCCTCGGACGTACGACGCAGGACACCGGCCGGACCTGACGCACGGGTCGGCGGTCAGGCGGCGCCCAGCCGGTAGACGTTGAAGGCCCGGCGGATGACGGGCTGGGCCACGTTGCGCACCCGCACTCCGCCCGCCGTCATCCCGTGCTCCGAGCCCAGGTGGGCGTGGCCGTGGACGGCGAGGTCCGCGCCGGCCGTGTCGATCGCCTCGGCCAGGAGATAGCTGCCGAGGAACGGGTGGATCTCCGGCGGCTCCCCGGCGAGCGTGTCGGCGACGGGGGAGAAGTGGGTCAGCGCCACCCGGGCCGCGCAGCCCTCGTCGTCCAACTCCTTCAGCGCGGCGTGCAGACTGTCCGCCGAGCGGCGGGTGGTGCGGACGAACTCCTTCATGATCGGCTCGCCGAACTCTCCCGCGCTGCGCCCGACGAAACCGCCGCCGAACCCCTTGGTCCCGGCGATCCCCACCCGGGTCCCGGCGCACTCCACGACGGTCCCCTCGCCCTCCAGGACCCTCACGCCGGCGTCCTGGAGGAGGGCGGTGACCTTCTCGGGCTGCTCGTCGTGGTGGTCGTGGTTGCCGAGCACGGCCACCACCGGCACCGGCAGGTCGCGTACCTCCTGGGCCACCACGCGCGCCTCCTCCGGTGTGCCGTGCCGGGTGAGGTCCCCGGCGAGCAGCAGCAGGTCGGCACAGTCGGGCAGGGTCTCGAAGGCCGGCCGCAGCAGTCCCTGGCTGTCCGGCCCCATGTGGATGTCTCCGACGGCGGCGACGCGGATCATCACAGCTCCTCCGCGTGGTCGGGGCCGGCCGTCTCCGCCACCACGACATCGGTGTGCACGGTGAGCCCGGCCAGCTCCTCGTAGGCGACCCGCAGCAGCGTCTCGCGGCACTGCGCGGAAGGCACCGTGCCGGTGAGCACGATCGCGCCGGCCCGGATCTCGGCCCGCACGCCCAGCTCGCCGAGCTCCTCCGCGGCGAGCCGGTCGTGCAGGTGGGCCACGCGGTACTCGACGTTCTCGGCCGGCGCGGCAGCGGTGTCGCTCGCCGCGGGCCCCTGGTGTGCGACGGGGTCGCTCATCGCTGCTCCTCCTTCGCGGAACGGGCCGGGGAGATGATCTCCAGCCGTTCGAGGATGTAGAAGAACGCGGCGGGCATCGGGGCGTCCCCGCAGTCGCGGCGCAGTTCTTCCCAGTCGATCTTCTCGCGCAGCGTGCGGGCGATCGGCAGTACCGCCCCGAAGTCGCAGTGGTGCTCCGAGAAGGCCGCCAGCAGACCGCGCAGCAGATCGGTCGGCGACAGGACCGGCATGAGCACCGAGTCGACCGAGAGGTCCTGGGCCCGCGCCAGCAGCTGTGTCGTGACGGGCTCATGCGCCAGCTCGAAGATGAGGTCGACCTGCTGTCCCAGGCAGTTCGCCTTCAGGAGCCAGTCCTCGGGCGGCGTGTACACCGCCAGACCCGCTTCCCGCAGCGTCGCGGCGACGGCCTCCGCGTCGTCGGGCCGGATGCAGAAGTCGACGTCGTGCTGGAGGTTCTGGGTGCCGCCGTGCGCGTACACGGCCACGCTGCCGGCCAGCGCGAACGGGTGCTCCTTCTTCTTGAGGATCGAGCCCACCTGCTTGGCCGCCTGGAGGATCGCCTGATTGCGGTCGAGCGGGAGATCTTCGTGGCGTGCGTCGTTCTGGGGGACGAGTTCGGGGTCCCCCGCTGCCAGACGGAGCTCGGAAACGCCGGCGCGCTGGTCGAGAGCGTGGTCGTCGGCGGGCTGCGTCATTGCTGTCCCCTTTCCGGGCTGTCGCCTTCTGCCGGGCCGGATCAGTCTGAATCGGACTGAAGCGAAACGAATCAGTCGGAGTGAAACGAAACGAATCAGACTGGATCGGGCCGGTCCTCCGCTGAGGTTCCGGGTACCCGGCGCGGTAATGCCGACACGAACCCGTCCCGCAGGTGAGGCGCCGGGAGGAATCCGGGCACTCGGGCGGCATGAACGACAAGCAGGCGCAGCAGCGGACCGGACCCGAGGACCACCGGACGGTGGAACGGCTGGTGGCCGCGTGGCTGGCGGAGACCGAACACCACGACCCTGCCGCGGCCCACGAGGCCCGCACCGGCTGGGAACGGGGCGCCCTGTCCGAGCGGGCCGCCCAGGACCTGGCCACCTGGGTCACCGCGAGGATCACGGACACCGGTTTCACCGAGGACGAGGGCCCCTACGTGGAGGGGCCCGTCCGGATCACCCCGTCGGACAAGGACACCGTGCACGACTGGCTGCGTGCGCGAGGGCACCCGGTCTGACCTGTCGGGGACCGTGCCGCGGCGGCCTCAGCAGACCGGCGGCCGCCATTCGAACATCAGGATCGTCGCGTCGTCCCGCAGTCGCCCGCCGGTCTGCGAGTCCAGGATCGAGTGGATCAGGCGCCGCAGCGACTCGGGCGCCAGCTCGCCGCCCGCCGTGGCCCGGATGACGTAGTCCGCGAACAGTTCGAGCCCGAACAGCTTCTCCTCCCGGGTGCGCGCCTCCGTGACCCCGTCGGTGTACATCAGCACCCGGTCACCGGGCTCGAGCCTCATCTCGTGCATCCGGCGCGGCTCGGGGGACAGCAGGGCCGGCGCGCCCATCGGCGGGTCGGCGTCCCGCTCCAGGGCGTCGACGATCAACTGCTCACCCCGGATCAGGAGAGGCGCCGGGTGACCGCAGTTGCTCCAGCGCAGCAGACCGGTCTCGAACTCCAACTGGGCGAGGATCGCGGTGCAGTACTGCTCCGGCAGCCAGCGGGCCAGCGCGTCGTCGACGCACTCCACGAGCGCGGGCAGATCGGCGCCGTTGCGCCGGGCGTTGCGGCAGGCGGCCAGCGCCACCGCGCTGGTCAGCCCGGAAGCCAGGTCGTGCCCCATGGAGTCGATGACCGAGACGTGCAGCGTCGTCTGGGTGAGCGAGTGGTCGAAGGCGTCGCCGCCGAGCTCGTAGGCCGGTTCGAGGACGGCCGTCGACACGACGTGCGAGTTGCCGATCGTCCGCGGCGGCAGAAACGCGCGGAGCATCTCCGAGGGGAGGTGCATCGGCTCGGTGCGGGTGTGCCGGACGAAGGAGTCCTCGAAGGCCCGCTTCGAGGTGATCATCATGGCCAGGAGCGAGGCCAGTGCCCGGCTCCGGGTCAGGGTGGCGGAGGTGAGCGCCGACGAGTGCACCGCCAGCACGCCGAGCCGCTCGGCGCCGTCCAGCAAGGGCAGCCACGCCGTGACGCCGCCCGTGTCCGACTCCTCCACACGCAACGCCTGGGTGCGGTACGCCCAGCCCGCGAGGGAGCCGTCGACGGGGATGGCAGGTGTCACGTCGGTCTGCGGTACGAGGTGCCGTTGCTGCAGATCGACGAGGTAGACCACCGCGTGCTGGAGATCCAGCGCCTTGGCGCACCTGGCCACCGCGGTGGCCAGGTCCAGGGTCAGATGGGCCGGGTCGGCGAGGAACCCCTGCAGCAGCGCATCGCTCGCCTCTGGCGTCGACACCTCGTCTCCCCTCGTCGAGAAACCCGTCGTGGCAGGGCACCCTGCGCAGCAGTCTGGCACCGAGCGGCCCGCCCCGCCCGTCGAGCGGATCACCCGCGAAGCGCTTCGGTCCGGGCAGACAGGGCACGCGTCACGCGTACGACCCCGAGCGCCGAGGAGTGGTGCCACATGACCGAGTACGAGCGTTCCCGCACCATGCCCGCCCAGCCCGAGCAGGTCTTCGACCAGGCCGCGAACGTCGGCCGGCTGGACACCTGGCTGCCCCGGGGCCTGCACGTGGAGCCCGAGGACCCGCCGGCGGTCACCGTGCACGAGGACCGCACCGACCAGGACACCTCCGCGCTGCTGAGCGCCCGGCCCGAGCAGATGCGGCTCGAATGGGGCACCCGCGACCAGGGCAGCTACGCCGGCTGGCTGCAGGTCGCCGGGCTCGACAGCGGGGCCAGCGAGGTGACGGTGCACCTGTCGTTCTTCGACGAGGGCCACGACCCCGGGCAGCACGCGGTGGCCGACGCCCTCGACAGCAGCCTGCGGCGCCTGGAGGAGCAGGTGCGGACGCGCACCGACAGTGCGGCCGGGTGAATTCGTAGCAGGGACAAGGGCAACCCTTCGCCCTCATGTCGGGTCGTATGTGTCGTACGGGGAAAAGGACGACCGATACCGACGAACCGACATGGGGGAAACATGTACGTCCGTAACCGAGGGGTCCGCACCGCCGTGACCGCGCTGGCGGCCGGTGCCGCGGTCGCCGTGGCCGCGGTCCCGGCGACCGCGGCGACGCCGCAGACCGACCCGCCCGCCTTCCTGGAGCCGGCCGAACTGCCGCCGCACCCCACCTCCGACTGGTACGCCGGACCGGTCACCGCCGGGCAGCCGGAGCCGCTGCCCATGTGCGTCGGCGAGGCGCTGCCGTCCACCGCCTCCCACCGCCGGTACTGGACCGAGTACGACACCGGCGCCCTCCAGATCACGGTCGTCGAGCGCAGCCCGCGGCAGGCCCGGGAGTTCGCCGCCCTGCTGCGGGGGGACCTCGCCGACTGCGCGCGGAAGGTGATGGAGCAGCACCCCGACATCACCGCCACGCAGAAGTACTACGGCCGGCTGAACGTGGAGGAGGGCGCCCACGTCTACGGCGTCCACACGGTCGCCGAGTGGGGCGCCTCCGACATCGGCCTGTTCTCGGTGGGCCGGGACGGCAGGACCGTGACCGTCGTGCAGTGGGGTCAGATGGGCACCTTCGCGCACGCCCAGGTGGCCGACTTCAAGGCCACCACGGTCACGGCCGTCGACAAGCTGAACTGAACGGTCGCGGCGGTCGCCGCCCGCTACGTCACGGCGGGCGGCCCGCCGTCCGGGCCGAGGACGGCCCGCTGACCGGACCGGCGGTGCACGATCCGGTCCGCGAGGCCCTTGCGGTCGGCCCCGGCCAGGAAGGCGTCGAGCGGGTGCGGCCAGGTCCAGTCCGGGAAAGCGCCGGGCGATCTCGTCCAGTCCGTCGAACAGCAGGGTGTCGCCGGACACGTAGAGCCGGTGCCACGGCGGACCGCCGGCCGGGCGTGACGGGAGGGCCGGCCCGGCGAACGTTTCCCCGGCGGCCGGAGCCGCGGCCGCTGCCGGGAGCGCCCGGGCGGGCCAAGCGGCACCGCGCCCCACCGTCCGCCCCGGCCCGGACAGGCCGGCCAGGTGTCCGCGCGGCGGCCCGGGGCACTCGCCGGCCATGGACGCACACCGCCGGCCGCTGATGGACCGCACTCCGGCCCTGCTGACCGAGGGGTACGCCTGGCTGCCCAACCGCATGCGGGACAGCACGGACTCCGTGGTGCGTACCCGGCTGCTCGGCAAGCCCGCGCTGGCAGTACGCGGACCGGAGGCGGTGCGCTTCTTCTACGACGAGGGACACGTGCGCCGCCACGGCGCCATCCCCGCACCCGTGCTGGACACGCTGTTCGGGCAGGGCGCGGTCCACACCCTCGACGGGGACGCCCACCGCGTTCGCAAGGAGTTGTTCCTTCCGCTGCTCGACCCCGACCGCGTCGCCGACCTCACCGAGCACGTCACCGCGGCCTGGGACGAGGCCGCACGCTCCTGGAGCGAACGCCCCCGCGTCGTGCTGTTCGACGCGGCGGGCGTGGTACTCACCCGAGGGGTCTGCCGCTGGGCCGGTCTCCCGGCCGAGGCCGTCGATACGGAGCCACTGGCGCGGGACCTGATCGCCATGGTCGACGGCTTCGCCACCCTCGGGCCCCGCCATCTGCGGGCCCGCCGAGCCCGCGCCCGGCAGGAGGCCCGCATGGCCCGCCTGATCGAGGACGTACGGTCCGGGAAGGTCACCGCCCCCCGGGGGCTCGGTGCTGGAGCGGGTCGCCCGGCACCACGACGCGCCGGACGAGCCGCTGGACGCCCGGACGGCGGCGGTGGAACTGCTGAACGTGCTGCGCCCCACGGCCGCCGTGAGCTGGTTCGTGGCCTTCGCGGCCCACGCCCTGCACCGGTGGCCGGCCCACCGGGAGCGGCTGCGCGCGGTGACGGCGTGTTCGCCACGGCGTTCGCGCACGAGGTCCGCCGCTTCTACCCGTTCGCCCCGTTCCTCGGCGGCCGGACCGTCAAGGAGCTGACCTGGCACGGCGAGTCCGTCCCCGCCGGCGGGATGCTGCTGCTCGACGTCTACGGCCAGAACCACGACGAGAAGCTCTGGGGCGACCCCTACGCCTTCAGGCCGGAGCGGTTCCTGGAGCGGCCCGCCGACTCCGACGAACTGATCCCGCAGGGCGGCGGCGATCCGGCCACCGGTCACCGCTGTCCCGGGGAGCGCGTCACCGTGAGTCCCTGGCGGTGCGGCTGGCGCGTCTGGAGTGCACGGTCCCCGAGCAGGACCTTCGCATCCCCCTGCGCCGCGTCCCGACCCGTCCGCGCAGCGGCTTCGCCGTCACCGGCGTACGCGTGCCCTGACGCGCGTCAGGACGTACGGTTGCCGCCCTTGTGTCCCTCACCCGGCTCCATCGCGTCGCGCCGCCCGGTCCGCTCCGCCTGGTCGAGCCGGGCCAGGCCGGGATGATGCAGGTCGAAGGCCGGCGACTCGGAGCGCACGCGCGGCAGTTCGCGGAAGTTGTGGCGGGGCGGGGGACAGGACGTGGCCCACTCCAGTGAGCGCCCGTAGCCCCAGGGGTCGTCGACCTCGATCGGCCGACCGTACTTGGCGGTCCTCCACACGTTGTACAGGAACGGCAGCGTGGACAGGCCCAGCAGGAACGCGCCGATGGAGGAGAGGGTGTTGAGGGCCGTGAATCCGTCGACGGCCAGATAGTCGGCGTACCGGCGCGGCATGCCCTCGACCCCGAGCCAGTGCTGCACCAGGAACGTGGTGTGGAAACCGGCGAACAGCGTCCAGAAGTGCACCTTCTCCAAACGGTGGTCGAGCATGCGGCCCGTCATCTTCGGCCACCAGAAGCTGAACCCGCCGAACATCGCGAACACGATCGTGCCGAACAGGACGTAGTGGAAGTGCGCGACGACGAAGTACGAGTCGGTGACGTGCCAGTCCAGCGGCGGCGAGCCGAGGATCACTCCGGTCAGGCCCCCGAAGAGAAACGTCACCAGGAAGCCGGCCGCCCACAGCATCGGCGGCTCGAAGGACAGGGACCCCCTCCACATCGTGCCGATCCAGTTGAAGAACTTCACGCCCGTGGGGACGGCGATGAGATACGTCAGGAAGGAGAAGAACGGCAGCAGTACGGCACCGGTGGCGAACATGTGGTGCGCCCAGACGGTGGCGGACAGCCCGGCGATGGCGATGGTGGCACCCACCAGGCCCATGTAACCGAAGATCGGCTTACGGGCGAAGACCGGGATGATCTCGGTGATCACGCCGAAGAACGGCAGCGCGAGGATGTACACCTCGGGATGGCCGAAGAACCAGAACAGGTGCTGCCACAGGATCGCCCCGCCGTTCTCGGCGTCGAACACGTGCGCGCCGAAGTGCCGGTCCGCCTCCAGCACCAGCAGCGCCGCCGCCAGCACCGGGAACGCCAGCAGCACCAGGACCGAGGTCAGCAGCACGTTCCAGACGAAGATCGGCATACGGAAGATCGTCAGACCCGGAGCGCGCATGCAGATGATCGTGGTGATGAAGTTGACCGCGCCCAGGATGGTGCCGAACCCCGACAGCGCCAGCCCCATGATCCACAGATCACCGCCGAGATAGGGGGCGCGGAGCGGGCCGCTGAGCGGTGTGTAGGCGGTCCAGCCGAAGTCCGCGGCGCCCTGCGGGGTGAGGAAGCCGCCGAGCACGATCAGACCGCCGAAGAGGAACAGCCAGTACGCCAGCATGTTCAGCCGCGGGAAGGCCACATCGGGCGCACCGATCTGCAACGGCATGACGGCGTTGGCGAATCCGGCGAAGGTCGGGGTGGCGAACAGCAGCAGCATGATCGTGCCGTGCATCGTGAACGCCTGGTTGTACTGCTCGTTGGAGAGCAGCTGCAGACCCGGCCGGGCCAACTCCATCCGGATCAGCATCGCCAGCACCCCGGCGATCAGGAAGAACGCGAACGACGTGATGAGGTAGAGGTGGCCGATCCGCTTGTGGTCGGTCGTGGTCAGCCAGGAGACCACCACCCGCCCCTTGCCGCGGTGTTCCGCCGCCGGGTCCGGTGCGATCGGTTCGGTCTGTGTCGCCATCCGACCAGAGCAGCCGACCCCCGACGGCCTGCGCCGACGCCACGTCACGCGACCACTCATGTAGGGCCGATTGGCTGATCGTTTCTATCCGTCCGGGTGCGTCGTCACCTCGGAGAGACGAAGCGGCCGTCACCCGAATGGCCCCCGCACAGTACTGGTGACGGCCGATCCGGTGTCTCCTGGAGAGTGTCAGCGGCGTCCAGGCTGGGAGGCCGATCATGTACGAAATGTGCGTGGGCCCGGAGAAGGCGGGCGGAGCGTTGGTGTGGCACGTGATGGCCAAACAGGCCGCGGCCACCCTGTGCGGACAGCGGCTCCGCGAGCGTATCGAGGCATCCGACGGTGAACGGGCACGTCACTGCCCGGACTGCATGGCTTCGTTCGAGAAGTTGATGGCAGTCACGCCGTGCTGACGGACCGTCCGCAACCGTCCGCCCCGTCGCATCCCGCGGCGGGGCGGACTGCGGATCGCGCACCGCGTGAGACCGCGGACCGCGGACCGCGTAGGGCGGTCGGCGGGAGCCGTGGCGGGCGGTCGGCGTGATTGTCGGCTGGGTGCATGGTCATAGAGCTGGGCTGCTCCGGTGATCTTTCGCCGGGCGGTGCGCCGCGGACTCTCCCCGCGGTGCGGCAGCCGATTGACTGGCGGTGCGGCCGACGCGGCGTGGTGCGAGGGCCGCCGGTTCCCGCCTTCCGTCAACGTGTCCTGCCAACGTGAGGAGCAGTACGTGTCGCAGATCACCGACTCGGCCCCGGTAGGTGCCTTTCCGCGTCTGGACTGGGTCGACGACGTGCTCGCGCCCGCCCTGCGGGCCGCGGTCGAGTCGCTGCCGGCCGCGGAGAGTCTGGTGGCCCGGTACCACCGGGGCTGGTGCGAGGCCGACGGCGCACCCCGCGCGGCCGAGTCCGGCGGCGGCAAGTCGGTGCGCCCGGCACTCACCCTGCTGTCGGCGGTGGCCGTCGGAGGGAGCCCGGCGGCCGCGGTACCCGGCGCCGTGGCGGTCGAGCTGGTGCACGACTTCACCCTGCTGCACGACGACGTCATCGACGGCGACGCCCTGCGCCGCCACCGGCCCGCCGCCTGGTCGTTGTTCGGGACCCCGGCGGCCGTACTGACCGGAGACGCCCTGCTGGTCGCGGCGCTGCGCGCACTGGCCCAGGCCCCGCCGGGGCGGGCCGAGGCAGCCGTGCAGGAACTCGTGGGCGCCCTCCTGGAACTGGTGGAGGGGCAGAGCAGCGACGTCGCGTTCGAGAAGGCCCACGAGGTGTCGGTCGCGGACTACCTGGACATGGCCGCGGGCAAGACGGGCGCCCTGATCGGCTGCGCCTGCGCGCTGGGCGGCGTGCTGGCCGGCGCGGACGACGTCCGGGTCGGCGGCCTGCGGGAGTTCGGCCGGCGACTCGGCGTGGCGTTCCAGTGCGCGGACGACATCCTCGGCATCTGGGGCCGTACCGCGCGCAGCGGCAAGCCGGTCGGCGCGGACCTCGCCGCGCGCAAGAAGTCACTGCCGGTGGCGGCCGCCCTCGCGGCTCCGAGCGCGGAGGCCGAGCGGCTGCGCGAGCTGTACCGCGCACCGCACCCCCTGGACGAGGACGACATCGACCTGGCGCGTCACCTCGTGGAACGGGCCGGCGGACGGCAGGCGGCCGAGGAGGAGGCGCGCCGCCAGATGGCGGCCGCGTTGCGGTCCCTGTCACTGGCCCGGCCGACCGCCGACGCCTACCGCCAACTGCACGACATCGCCTGGGCGATGACCCGCCGCGAGTCCTGACCCGGAACATCCCCCGCCACCCCCGGGTGGCCGCGCCGAGGCGGCCCGCCGAGGCCCGATCCGACGAAACACAGTGGAGCCGTGCAGCACACCGAGCACAGCGCAACGCCTCCGGGCGACTTCCCGGCCGTGGCCGCCTACGGGCTGCAGGTGGCCCGGGGGACCCAACCGGTGCTGCGCAACGTCAGTTTCACCATCCCCCGCGGACGCATCGTCGGCCTGCTGGGCCCGAGCGGCTGCGGCAAGACCACCCTGCTGCGCTGCGTGGTCGGCGTCCAGCAGCCCAGTGGCGGCCATGTCCAGGTGCTCGGCCACGCGGCGGGTGCCTGGCCGCTGCGCACCCGCGTCGGCTACGTCACCCAGGCGCCCTCCGTGTACGCGGACCTGACGGTCCTGGAGAACCTGCGGTACTTCGCCGCCGCCCTCGGCATGCGGGGCTGGCACCGGGAGGACGCCGTGGTCCGCGTCGTGAAAGAGGTGGACCTCGTGGCGTACGCCGACCAGCCGGTCACCCGGCTGTCGGGCGGTCAGTACTCGCGCGTCTCCCTCGCCGTGGCCCTGCTGAACCGCCCCGACCTGCTGGTGATGGACGAACCGACGGTCGGCCTCGACCCGATGGTGCGCCGGGAGCTGTGGCTGGTCTTCCAGCGGCTCGCCGAGGAGGGCACCACGCTGCTGGTCTCCAGCCACGTCATGGACGAGGCCGACCGCTGCGACCGGCTGCTGCTGATGCGCTCGGGCCGGCTCCTGGCCAGCGCCGACCGGAACAGCCTGCTCGAACACACCGGCTGCGACGAGGTCGAGGAGGCGTTCCTGCACCTCGTCCGGGCGGCGGCCGCGGCCGAGGCGCGGGCCAGGCAGCACGACGCCGTCGACGGCCTCTCGCCCCACCTGCTCGACCAGCCCGGCGCGCCCGACGCCGAACGCACCTTCTTCGCCGCGGACACCCTCACATGACTGCCACCCACCTGACCGACCGGCTGCCGTTCTCACCCGGCATCACCTCCGCGACCGCGGTACGGGTGCTGCAGCAGATCTCCCGCGACCGCGGCAGCACCGCCCTGCTGCTGGGCATTCCCTGCATGCTCATGGTGCTGCTCAAGCTGATGTTCCACGACTCCGAGGAGACCTTCGAACGGGTCGGGCCCCAGGTCTTCGGGATCTTCCCGGTCATCGTGATGTACCTGGTGGCCTCCGTGTCGACGCTCAGGGAACGCACCTCCGGCACCGCGGAGCGGCTGCTGACCATGCCGGTACGGCGGCTGGACATCGTCCTCGGCTACAGCCTCGCGTTCGCGTTCCTGGCGCTCCTCCAGGCGGTGCTGTCCACGCTGCTCGCGGTGGGCCCGCTGGGCCTGGACATCAAGGGTCCCGCCTATCTGCTGATGGTCATCGCCATGCTCGGTGCCCTGCTGGGCCTGGCCCTCGGCCTGTTGGTGAGCGCCTTCGCCCGCAACGAGTTCCAGGCGGTGCAGTTCCTGCCGGCCGGAGTCCTGCCCCAGTTCCTGGTGTGCGGGCTGTTCGTGCCCCGGGAGGAGATGCACGGCGCGCTGGCGGCGTTGGCCCGGGCGATGCCGATGACGTACGCGGTGCAGGCCGCGGGCGAGGCGGCCACGCACGACGGCGTCACCGGGCTGTTCGTCCGGGACGCGGTGCTGATCCTCGTATGCGTGGTCGTGGTGCTCGTGGCCAGCGCCGCCACGCTCAAACGACGATGAGGGCCGTCCACCGACGGCCCTCACCCGCGTACCCCTGCTGCCTGGTCCGGCTAGCGCGCCAGACCCCAGGAGAAGCCGCCGGAGACACTGCCGAACTTCGGGATCTCGAACGGGCCGAAGTGCATCGGCGGCTCGTGGCCACCGTTGTACCCGCCACCACCACCGCCGGGGCCGGGCGAGGTGACGGCCGGAGCCGACACCGGAGCGGCACTGGCGGCCGACACGGCCCCGCCCGCCGTCAGGGCCAGAGCGGCCAAGGACACCACGACGGCGCGGCGCAGTGAAAGCGACATGAAAAACCTCCGAAATGATTCACAAAATGAGGGGGAGTGGGCAATTGCAAGCCTAGCCAGTACGGCTTCCCCGAGCCGCCAGCGAAAGGCCGAATTCCCCCGAATGAAGCGGTGGATACACCAGCAGAAAACGCGATGAACGTCACTGAAGCAGTATCGGAAAGAGAAAGGTGCAATCAATATGACCGGGATGCGGCGGACGACGCTCGTCCTCTGCGCGGTCCTCACCGCCCTGCAGGTCGCCGCGGTGCCCGCCTGGGCCGGGCCGCCGCCCGCACCGACCCCGCCCGCCCCCTACCGGGCGCCCCTGTGGCCGGTGCCCGAGCCGGGCCGGTGGCAGTCCGCGCCCGGGCCGGCGGCGTCCGGCCCGGCCGCCTCCGAGGGGTCCCGGCCGCAGGCGGGTCGCCCCGGCGCGGTGGACGACCGCATGGTCGCCGCAGTCAACCGGCAGCGGAAGAAGGCCGGCTGCTCTCCCGTGCGGCTGCACGCGGCGCTGAGCAGGGCCGCCCGGAAGCACAGTGCCGCGATGGCGCGAAGCCGCCGGCTGACCCACACCGGAGCCGACGGCAGCAGCCCCGCCGACCGGATGCGGGCCGCCGGCTACCGGGTGGGGTCCGCCGGCGAGAACGTCACCGCCGGGTCCGACACCGCGGAGGCCGCGGTCGCCGCGTGGATGCGCAGCGCCCCGCACCGCGACATCCTCCTCACCTGCCGCTACACCCACGCGGGCGTCGGCAGGGCGAAGGGCGCCGGCGGCCCCTGGTGGACCCTCGACCTGGCCTCGGGCCGGTGAGGCGTCCGCACGTGCCGAGGCGTCAGGCGAGGTCCGGGTCCCACCACCAGGCGACGGACGGGGCGCCTTCCACCGGCCCCGGACCGTCGTCTGACGGCTCGTCGGCCCAGGACAGCAGCGTGTCGTCCATCTCGTCCGGCCAGTGCCCGCCGCTCAGGTAGCGCGGCACCCGTAGCCCCCACTCGTTGTTGCCGCGGATGCCGTACCGCAGCCCCTGGAGATAGCCGGCGAGTTCGCCGCTCGCCGTCGGCCGGACCCGGTCGTGGAGCCGCACGAACCGCAGCAGAACCCGGTCCCGCAGCCCCGTGCCGGCCGTCACCGCGTCCTGGAGCGGGCAGGACCGCTCCTGCATCAGCACCGTGTACAGGTTCTGGTCGGCCTGACCGCCCGCCAACTCCTTGTGCAGCGAGTGCCGGTCGTTGTCCAGGGCGGCCACGAGGATGGCCATCTCGGTCAGCGCGCGGACGGCAGGCCGGTGCAGTTCACGGTCGGGGACCTCGGCGCCCGTCGCCAGTTCCAGCAGGGCGAAGGTCGGCTCGCCGCCCGACGACAGCAGCCGCATCGCCAGGAAGTCGTCCAGGCCCGGCATGCGGCCGGCCGCCTGGTTGCCGATCTGCCAGGCCACGCCGGACAGCCAGGCGCGGTGGGCGTGCGTGAACCGGGCCACCTGCGTGGGCGGGGCGAAGCCGCGGAAACGGCGCATGATGTCCTGCAGGGCGCCGACGAACCGGTCCGTGCCCGCGGCCGAATCCGTCTCGCAGGCCCGCTGCACCTGGCCCGCCAGCGCGTTGAACTGCGCGGGCCGGCTGCTGAGCGGTCCGCTGTCGCAGCGGGCGTCGTCGAAGGCGAAACCCCAGTACACCCACAGGGCCGCCGCCAGCAGCCGGTCGTCGTCCGCGACCGGGACGAACCGGGCGAAGAAGTCGGCGCTGTGCGTCGCCACGGCCCAGGCGCGCTCCCGTTCGGTGGCACACATGCCGCTGTCGCCGATCCATTCCACTGCTCGTTTCTCGACCTGCCGGACGCGGGGGTGAATGGCGGACTCGAAAGGACAGAAGACCGGCGGCAATTCCACGCCGGATACGCGGGATGCGGGGGATCCCATGGCAACACGCACCTTCCGGATAAAGGGTCGGCAATTCGCTCAAGATCATGGAGAACCGGTCGATCGAATGGCGACAGGCCATGCCCGCCGGGCGGCGGCTGTCAGCCGAAAGGGTTGGGGCGCCGCGCGGGTTGACCGGCCGTGACCGTCACTCGCACGGCGCAGTGTCACGGTGCCGGCCCGGGGAAGCCGCAGGGCATGCCCCGGTGCGCATTCCTCCCGCACCGGGGCGGCAGGGTGTGCCGCGGCCGGGATCCCCGAGTCGGCCGCGGCGCACCCCCGTCGGCCGCCCAGCGGGCGACCTCCTCGGCCGCCGGGCGACGCGCGCCCCGGGCCGATGATGGGTGTCGACGCCCGGAGGTCATGGGTGTCGCCCCCGATGGCGCGCCCCCGGCCCGGCGTGTGACCGTGGCGTGACGCCGCGCCCCGCGGAGCACGCGGAAGCCGAATGGCAGGGCAGGGCAGAGGCCCGGCGGTTCGGACGACGGTGGGTACGGGGGTCTTCGGAGGGCCGGGGCAGGCGGGTACGGTCGCGGCGGTGCCCGGCGAGCCCCGGCCAGCACCCCGGCCGGTACGTCGCGGGGCACCTCGGCGGGACGATCTGCCCGCAGGGCCGGTGTCCGACGGCGTGGTCGGAGCCGTCCGGGACCGGAAGGAGCCGTCAGCATGATCGAGTGGGTGCCCCTGGGCAGCGGTGCCAGGCCCGTTCCCCGGCCGGTCGCGGCTCCGCTTGTGTGGGTCGGGGCCTTCGGCGGCGCCCTCGCCCTGGTGGCCCTTCGCAACGGCACCGTGGGCTCGGGCCGCCCCGGACTCGCGCTGGCCGTGCTCTCCCTGCTGGCGGCCCTGCTCGGGCTCTGCGCCCGGTTCACGGCCGCCCCCGGGACCGCCGTCCTCTGCTGGGTGTCCCTCAACGGCTTCGCCATCCCGCCCGCCGGCACGCTGACGTGGGCCGCCCGGCGGGACGCGGTCTGGCTGGGCTGTCTGCTCGTCGCGGCCCTCGTCGGCACGGCACTGGCCCGCCTGGTCCATGCCCGGGCCGCCTACCGCCGACTGACCACGGCGACCGGACCCGACGCACCGGAGCCGGGCGCCGGAGCGCGCGACTTCTGACCGCGCGCGACCGCCGGTCGAGGCGGAGCCCCGCCGGTCGGGGGAGGACCCCGCCGGTCACCCGGCGAAGCCCTCCCCTCCGTCCCCGGGTCAGGCCGTGTGCAGGGTCAGCCCATAGCGGTTCAGGATCTCGTTGACGGGCTGGAACCAGGTCTCCCCGCCGCTGGAGCAGTTGCCCCAGCCGCCCGAGGTGACGCCCTGCGCCTGGTCGCCGCTGATGAAGGAGCCGCCCGAGTCGCCGCCCTCGGCGCAGACGCTGGTTTTCGTCATCTGGTGCACCGCGCCCTGGCTGTAGTTGACCGTCTCGTTCTTGGCCAGCACGGTGCCGCAGTGCCAGTGGGTGGTGGAGCCGGAGCGGCAGATCGAGGCGCCGACGGGTGCCTCGTTCGAGCCGCGCACCAGCTGGTCGGAGACCGTGCCCCAGCCGAGCACGACCGGCACCGTCCACCAGCCGCTGCCCACGCTGACCCAGGCGTAGTCGTTGCCCGGGAACGACGAGCCCTGGAACGTTCCGATGTGCGAGCCGTCCCAGCCGCGGACCGCCCCTCCCGCACCGCCGCAGTGCCCGGCGGTGACGAACCCGCCGTGCACCGAGAAGCCGATGGAGCAGCGGACGTTGCCGGTGTAGTACGGGTCGCCGCCGACCGTGCCCGCCGCGAAGGTCCGCGGGGCCGACGACACCGTGCGCACCGTGACCGGACCGGCCTCGCGGGCCCGGGTCACAAAGCGCTGGACATCGTTGTCAGCCCGTTTGCCCGCGACCACGTCGACGACCACCGCGTTGGCGGCCGGGTCGACGTGCCAGCTGCTGACGCCGGCGGGCGCGTCCAGGCGGTCGATGCGCGTCTTGGCGGCGTCGAGCTGCCGTGCGCTGTGTTCGACGGTGCGGACGTGCGCACCGGTGGCGCCGACGGCCCGGACCGTCGCGGGCGACGCCTCCGGGGTGACGGCCACGGTCAGTCGCCCGCGACCGGCGTCGAACCAGGAGCCGCCGAAGGCGTCCCCGGCGGCCCTGCGTGCCGTGGGCGCGAGGTCGGTGGCGCGGCGTTCGGCCGCGAGCCGGTCCTCGGCCTCGGCCCGGGTGAGGCCGAGGTCCCGCTGCATGGCGTCCAGAAGACCCGCGGAAGCGGCGGGGTCCTTGACGGAGTCGGTGGGGGAGTCGGCCGCCGAGGCGGGCAGCGTGCCGACGGCGGTGAGGCTGCCGAGCACGAGGAGGGTGGCCAGGCCGAGGTGCCTGAGTCTGCTGCGTCTCACGGGAGTTGCCCTTCGTCGTTCCAGCAAGGTGGGGGTGGAACAACCGCGGTCTGAGAGCGCTCTCATCGGGTTTGTTTCGAGCTTAGCCACCGTGCAAGGTCAGGTCCATGCCAATGCAGGGGCTTTCCGGGGAGCTTGTTCGCCGGGCGGTGGGGGATGGCATGGCGGGGGCGGAGGAGCCTGCCCCGGTTGGCCGGTCCCGGACGGGGCACTCAGTGCTGCGTCCTTGCAGTGACGGCTTCTGGATGTGGGAGGCACGCGTGGCGATTCGGCATCGGTTGATCCAGGCGAGCCCGGCGGCGGTGTGGGATGTCCTCGCGGACGGCGACCGGTACGTGGAGTGGGTGGTGGGCCCGTCGGCCGTCACCCCCAAGGCCGGGCAGTGGCCGCAGGTCGGCGCGACGATCGCCTACGAGGTGCGGCTCGGGCCGGCGCGACTGAACAACGAGTCGGTGGTCCGGCACTGTGTGGAGGGCTCCGTGCTGGAGCTGGAGGCGAAGGCGGGCAGGCTCGGCACGGCCCGGATCGCCATCGAGCTGCGTCCCTGGGGCGAGCAGTGCCTGGTGATCGTGGACGAACACCCACTGCGCGGCCCCGGCGGACTGCTGCACAACGTGGGTGTCGAGGCGCTGATCCAGGTGCGGCACCGTGCGATGCTCGCCCGGCTCGCGAATCTGTGCGAGTCCGAGGCCGGTGGAGAGTGCCGGCCGGACCAGGCGGAGTCGACCGGGTCCGTGGCCTTCGGACCCGGAGCCGGCCGTGCCTGACGCCGTCGTGATCGGGGCCGGCCCCAACGGGCTGGTGGCGGCGAACCTGCTGGCGGACGCCGGCTGGAGCGTGGAGGTCCTGGAGGAGCAGCCCGAGCCGGGCGGGGCGGTGCGCCACGACAGCGAGGTCGCCCCCGGCTTCGTCAACGACCTGTTCAGCTCCTTCTACCCGCTCGCCGCAGCTTCCCCGGTCCTCGCCGGACTGCGGTTGGAGGACCACGGGCTGCGCTGGGCGCACGCCCCCCACGTGCTGGCCCACCCCCTGACCGACGGCACGTGCGCCGTCCTCGACCGCGACGTCGGCACCACCGCCGCCTCCCTCGACGCCTTCGCGCCCGGGGACGGCGCCGCCTGGGACCGCCTGCACGAGGTGTGGGACCGATACCGGGCCGACATCCTGGACGCCCTCTTCACCCCCTTCCCCCCGGTCCGGGCCGGCGCCCGGCTGGCCCTGCGGCTGCGCGGCGGGGGCGGACTGCGGCTGGCGCGCACCCTGGTGCTGCCGGTGCGGCGCATGGGCGAGGAGGAGTTCCGCGGCGAGGGCGGCAAACTGCTCCTGGCCGGCAACGCCCTGCACGCCGACCTCGCGCCGGAGGCCGCCGGGAGCGGCGGTTTCGGCTGGCTGATGTCCATGCTCGGACAGACCTACGGCTTTCCCGTGCCGGTCGGCGGCGCCGGCGCCCTCACCGCGGCCCTGGTCCACCGGCTGCGGGCCCGGGGCGGCTCCCTGCGCTGCGGGCGGCGCGTCGAGCACGTCCTGGTGCGTGACCGGCGCGCGGTGGGTGTCCGCACGGCCGGCGGGGAGACGGTCGCCGCCCGGCGCGCCGTCCTCGCGGACGTGTCCGTGCCCGCCCTCTACGGCGATCTCGTCGCCCCCGAGGACCTGCCGGACCAAGTACTCGCCGATCTGCGGCGCTTCCAGTGGGACTTCGCCACCTTCAAGGTGGACTGGGCGCTGGACGGCCCCGTGCCCTGGCGGTGCGAGGACGCGGCGCGGGCCGGGACCGTCCATCTGGCGGACGGTCTCGACGAGCTGACCCGGTTCGCCGCCCAGATCGCCATGCGGCAGGTCCCCGACCGTCCCTTCGCGCTGTTCGGCCAGATGACGACCACGGACCCGACCCGTTCACCGCGCGGCACGGAGTCCGCCTGGGCCTACACCCACGTCCCCCACGACATCGGGGCCGACGCGGGCGAGGGGGGCATCACCGGCAGCTGGGACAGCGGGGAGCAGGAAATCATGGCCGACCGCGTCGAGCGCCAGGTGGAACGCTTCGCGCCCGGCTTCCGGTCACTGATCCGGGCCCGGCGCGTACTGGCCCCGCCGACGCTCCAGGACATGAACGCCAACCTGGAGGGCGGCGCCATCAACGGCGGCACCACGGCCCTTCACCAGCAACTCGTCTTCCGGCCCGTGCCCGGCACCGGACGGCCGGAGACCCCGGTGGCCGGCCTCTTCCTCGCCTCCGCGGGCGCCCATCCGGGCGGCGGGGTGCACGGGGCGCCGGGCGCCAACGCCGCGCGCGCCGCGCTGCGTCAGCACCGGTTCGCCGGGCTCGCGCGGGTACAGCGTGCCCTCACCCGACGCGACCGCACCGGCGACAAGCGGTGACCGGCCGTGTGCGACCGGCCGTGTGCGACCGGCCGCGTTCGACCGCCCACGTCTTCCCCGAGGAAGGGCCGACCGGTGACAGACAGCCCCCTCCACAACCGCACCGTCGTGGTGACCGGCGCCGCACGCGGACTGGGCGCCGCCCTGGCACGCGCGTGCGCCCGCCGAGGTGCCCGGATCGCGCTGCTCGGCCACGAGAAGTCGCTACTGGACGCCGTGGCGGCAGACCTGCCGACTCCGGCGTTCGCGGTCGAGGCCGACGTCACGGACCCCGCCGCGCTGGACGACGCGGCCGGTGAGGTCCGCGGGCGCCTGGGGCCGCCGTCGGTCGTGGTGGCGAACGCGGGCATCGCGGAAGGCGGCCCGTTCGCCACGTCGGACCCGGCCGAGTGGCGCCGCGTCGTCGACGTGAACCTGACCGGCAGCGCCCACACGGCCCGCGCGTTCCTGCCGGACCTGCTCCGCACCGCCGGATACCACCTGCAGATCGCCTCGCTGGCCTCGCTCGGCGCCGCCCCCATGATGAGCGCCTACTGCGCCTCCAAGGCGGGCGTGGAGGCCTTCACCCACTCACTGCGCGCCGAGGTGGCCCACCACGGGATCGCCGTGGGCATCGCCTACCTCAACTGGCTCGACACCGACATGATCCGCGACGCCGACCGGTACGCCGTCCTGCGCGAGTTGCGGGCACACATGCCGGCTCCGGCCCGCCGCACCTTCCCGGCGGACTACGCCGCCGACCGGCTGGTGCGCGCCGTGGAGCGCCGCCGCACCGCCGTGTACGTGCCCGGCTGGCTGCGCCTGGCACAGGTGGGGCGCACGGCCCTGCCGCCCGTGGTCCTGCGGCTGTCCCGCCGCGCACTGCCACGGCTGGAGGCCGAGGGCGCCATGGGCCCCACCGGTCCGCTCGGCGCGGGCGGGCGGGCCGACCGCGCGGTGGAGGAAACGGGGGGCGTAAAGCCGTAGGGGCTACGCGGTGCCGCCCCCGGGGCCGGTCCGTTGCGTGGCCCTTCCGGTGGGGCGACGCGCCGCTGGGCCCCGCGTATGTCAGCGCGCCCCGAACCGTCGCGCCACGGTACGCAGCAGTGCCGACCGTCCCTGGTCAGGCACCGTCCACAGCGTCTCCCCCCGTACGCCCCACCGCTCCAGCAGGGCGTTGGCGGCGAGGAAACCGGAGGTGGCGGCGCGTTCCATCAGGGCCACGGGCAGATCCGTACGGACCAGGTCCCCGGCGACGACGACGGCCGGGTCGGGGGTGCGGACCGTCGGACGGTCGCGGTAGCCGCCGACGGTGAACAGCGGGCAGTCCGCCCGCCACTCGTGCCGTGCGGCCACGACCCGGGCCTCGCGGGTCTCCGGGTACACCTGGTGCAACTGACCGACGAGGCGCTTCTCCTCGACCTCCCGGACGGCCGTCGAGGGCAGGGCGTAGGCGTGGAGTTCGACGACCGAACCTCCGGTGCGGGCGGCCCAGCGGCCCGCCTCGCCCTCCCACTGGGACAGCACACTGACATTGTCCAGCGAGCCGTAGCCGCTGGTGCCGAGGAAACCGGGCCTGCCGGACGCGACCGGACGGTCCAGCCACAGCCGGGAGACCAGGAACGGCGGAGCGGTCCGTAGCCGTGCCACCCGCCGGCGCCACCCGGCGTCACCGAGGTGCGGTGAACGGTCCACCACGCCCTTCAGACCGCCGGTGTCCAGAGCGAGCACGACGGCGTCGTACGGCCGGGCACCGGCGGCGTCCACCACCAGGTGACCGCCGGACGGGCCGGGCCGGACCGCCTCGACGGACGTGCTCGTCCGCACCTCGGCCCCGTGCCGCGTCAGTCGCTCCGCGAGCGGATCCCACAGCGCCCGCGGGAACGGCTCGCGGGGGACGTCGAACAGCAGACCCTCGCTGGAGCCGAGGAAGTAGATGTGGAACATCAGCGCCATCTCCGCGGCCGACAGCTCCCGCGGGTCCGCGAAGAAGCTGCGGGAGAACACCTCGAAGGCCAGATGCCGCGCGGCCGCGGGGAAGCCCACGGCGTCGAGGAAGTCGTGGGCGCTGAGGTCGTCCAGTTGTTCGTGGACGCGGCGCGTACGGACGTCGAGGAGCGGCAGGGCCGCGGCGGGCCGCATGGCCGGCAGGTCCCACAGACCGAAGCTGGGGCTCAGGGCGACGAAACCGAGGGCGCTGAACGGGGGAGTGCGCGGTACCCGGCGGAATCCGTCGCGCAGCCCGCTGCTGTGCCACAGCGGATAGTCCGGCAGACCGGTCAGCATTCCCAGCGCGGGGTCGGAACGGCGCAGCAGGCTCCGCAGGTTGTAGTACTGGCGGAAGAAGGCGTGGAAGCCCCGGCTCATCGTGGCGGGCGTGCCGTCGGGCAGGTCGACCGGCCAGCCGGCGACCCGGCCGCCGAGCACGGCCTCGCGTTCGTGGAGCACGACGCGTACCCCCCGTTCCGCCAGGGCGGTCGCCGCCGCCAGGCCCGCGATGCCGCCGCCGATCACCGCCACGGACGGCGGATCACCGGCCACCCGCCCCCGCCCGGCCCGGGGAGCGACGGCCACGGCGCGGCGATCCCGCCCCGGAGGCCGCACCCCACCGCCCCGGCTCACCAGGCACCGCCGGTCCGCGTGCCGCCCGTCCGCGCCCGGCCCGTCCCGGCCCCGCCCGTCCGCGCACCGCCTGCCTCCGCGCCGGCGCGGCTGCCGAGGAAGGTGTGGGTGATGCCCGTCTGCCAGCCGGGCAACGGGAGGACCCGGACCCGTTCGAACCCGGCCCGGCCCAACCGCGCCCCGAACGCCGGCGCGGTGTCGAACGCCACGACGCTGCGCCACAGGTGCCGGTAGAGGTCGCGGTCGCCCGTGGCCGTGCCCAGCGGCAGGACGACGCCCCGGCAGACCGCGGCCCACACCAGACGGTCCACGCGCCGCCCGCCGAGCGCGTACTCGTGCACCGCCAGCCTGCCGCCGGGAGCCAGCAGCCGGTGCACCGTGCGCAGGACGGCGTCGGGATCGGTCACGTTGCGGAAGAGGTAGGCGGCGAGCACCGCGTCGAAGGGCCCGTGCACCTCGGCCCGGTGAAGTTCCTCCGCCGGGGCGTGTACGAAGCGCACTCGCGACGGCCAGTGCTTGGCCCGGGCCCGGTCCAGCATGCCCGCCGAGGCGTCCACCCCGACGATCTCCGCGGCGGGGAAGGCCGCGGCCAGCGCCGCCGTCGACGCGCCAGTGCCACAGCCCAGGTCCAGCACCCGGCGTCCGGCGCCGCCGTCCGCGAGGCCGAGCCGGCGGGCGGAGCGGCGCAACTGCGCGTGGTAGCCCGGGTTGAGCGCGACCAGGCGGTCGTAGCGGTCGGCGCCATGGTCGAAGGCGGCGGTCAGCGCGGCGTCGCGCAGCAAGGACGACATCGGGACTCCCGGGGCAGGTGGCTCACGGAACGGGTGGTGCTCGCGGAACGTGTGGTGCTCACGGACGGGTGGTGCTCACGGGGCGGTTGGCGCACACGGACGAGTGGTGCTCACGGACGTGTGGTGCTTACGGAACGGTGGTGCTCACGGACGGGTGGCGCTCGCGGAACGGTGGTGCTCACGGACGGGTGGCGCTCGCGGGCGGTGGCGTTCACGGAACGGTGGCGTTCACGGAACGGGGGGTGCTCCCGGGCGGATTGCTCTCGGGCCGGGACCCGCCGGCAGGTTGTGCGCGGACGGGTCGCGTACGGACGGGTCCCGCTCAACGGACGGAGGTGTGGCGGCGCGGCAGCCACGGCAGCTCGGCCGCCGTGCGCAGCATCGGCAGGGCGGGGGTGCGCACCCCGACCGCGAGGTCCTCGTACAGCCGGGACCGACCGTCGAGGAAGCGCAGCAGCCGGCCGGCGGGTACGCGGTCGAACAGCCGGAAGAAGAAGTCGGGGCCGTCCACCCGGCCGGTGTCCAGCGCGCGCAGCAGCACCGCGTCCATCAGCCGGGCGCGCACCGGGTGCGGGGGCGGCGGTACCGGGCGGCGGCCCGCGCGCACGGCGCGGGCGACGGCGTCGGACTGCCGCTGCACGGCGGCGAACGTGTAGCCGGTGGACGCGCGCGTCGCCCCGCCCGCCACCCCGATCCGGAAAACGGCACCGGAGCCCTCCGCCCGCCGCTCGAACACGGCGTCGGTCATCGGGATCACCCCCTGCTCAGTCGACAGGACCTCCGTGGCACCGGTCCGCAGGACGCGGCGCGTGTAGTCCTCCAGGGCGCTGTCGTACGCGGCGGACGTCAGTGGCGCCGGGCCGAACTCGGTGTACTCGACCAGCGCGGTGTGCCGCCCGGTCGGGAGCACGTAGCCGAAGGACAGGCCGCGCTCCGGCTGCCTGGTGCGGAAGTCCATCAGGTCGACCACCGCCGGGTCGAAGACCGGCCGCTCGGTGCGGACGAACCAGCCGCGGAAGTGCTGGAGGAGGCGGGTGCGGGCGGGCGGCAGGCGGTCGGGCGGGCGGGAGTCGAAGACCCAGCGGGCGCGCAGGCCGACGCCGGCCCCGGCGGCGTCCGTGGCTGGCACCCAGGCGGTCCCGTCCGGCAGGGTGGTCACCGTGCCGACGGTGGCCTCCAGACGCCGAAGCCCGTTCCGTTCCTTCAGGTCACGGTCCACCAGCGCCTCGAAGTCGTCCGAGCGGATCATCTTGTAGCGGGCCGGCGCGATGTGCCGCAGGACCACCGCCCCGTCCCGGCTCCGCACCCGCAGCCACTCCCACGACGCCGTCGTCGCCGGGTCGAAGCGGCCGGGGCCCGATTCCCAGAAGCACCAGGTGCGCCGCGGTGCCCGCAGCGGGCCGGGCGGCGGATCGATCAGGACGACGGAGGGCGCCGCGCCGTGCGGTGAGTGAGCCGGGAGCCGGTGCGCCAGGGAGAGACCTGCCGCCCCGGCACCGACGACGACGATGTCCGCCTCGACCACGGCCACCTCCTTCCGCCTGTACGAAGAGCGTGCGACGGCTCGGTTCCGGCGGAGTATTCCGTCCCCGTGCCGCCCTTGGACGCACGGCGCGCTGGTCGGCCCGGGGCGGGTGCCCGCCGGGCGGGTGACTGCCGGACGGGAACGGGCCCCTTCGGCGTCGTGCCGGCAGCGAAGGGGGAAGGCATGACGCCGAGTCACCCCGCCGCGACCGACGCCGGACGGTGCATCCACCGAGCGCCGCCCGGTCGAAGTAGCCGCAGCGGCCGACGTACCCGACACGGCTCAGCGCCGCAGCCGACGACGAGAGGACCCGGGATGCGCCCCAGCACGGCCGACGACGGCCGGGAAAAGCCGCGGGACCTGCCGCACGCGGCCAAGGGCCCGCGATGACGCGGACGGTGACCGGTCGCACCGACCACGTCGTGGTCGTCGGTGCGGGGCTCGCGGGCCTGTCGGCCGCCCTGCACCTGCTGGGCTCCGGACGGCGGGTGACGGTCGTGGAACGCGACCCGCTGCCCGGCGGCCGTGCCGGACGGCGCGAGTTCGGCGGTTACCGCCTCGACACGGGCCCGACCGTACTGACGATGCCCCATCTGGCCGACGAGGCGTTCGCCGCCGTCGGCGACCGGCTTGCCGACCGCGTCGAACTCCTACCCCTGCACCCCGCCTACCGGGCGTGCTTCGCCGACGGCGGCACCCTGGACGTCCACACCGACGCCGCCGCCATGGAGGCGGAGGTGGAGCGGTTCGCCGGGGCGCGGGAGGCGGCCGGATACCGGCGGCTGCGCGCCTGGCTCCAGCGGTTGTACGCCGTGCAGATGCGCCGGTTCATCGACGCCAACTTCGACTCCCCGCTCGGCCTGCTCACGCCCGACCTGGCCAGACTCGCCGCCCTCGGCGGCTTCGGCAGGCTGGACGCGCGCATCGGACGCTTCCTGACGGACGAACGGCTGAAACGGGTCTTCTCCTTCCAGGCCCTGTACGCCGGTGTCGCCCCGGCCCGCGCGCTGGCCGCCTACGCCGTCATCGCCTACATGGACACCGTGGCCGGCGTCTACTTCCCCCGCGGAGGCATGCACGCCCTGCCCCGGGCCATGGCGGACGCCGCCGCCGACGCCGGTGCCGACCTGCGCCTCGGACAGGACGTCACCCGCCTGGAACGGTCCGGAAACCGGGTCACCGCCGTCGTCACCGCTCACGAACGCATCCCCTGCGACGCCGTCGTCCTCACCCCCGACCTGCCCGTCGTCCACCGGCTGCTGGGCCGCCGCCCGCGCCGCCCGGTCGGGCTGCGGCACGCGCCCTCCGCCGTCGTCCTGCACGCCGGCACCACCCGTACCTGGCCGCACCTCGCCCACCACACGCTCTCCTTCGGCGCCGCGTGGCGCCGGACCTTCGACGAACTGACCCGGACCGGCACCCTGATGACCGACCCGTCGCTGCTGATCACCCGCCCCACCGCCGGGGACCCCACCCTGGCCCCCGAGGGACGTCACCTCCACTACGTCCTCGCGCCCTGCCCCAACACCGACATCGGCCCGGGCGCCCGGGCCTGGACCGACCTCGCGCCCCGTTACCGCGACCGTCTGCTCACCACCCTGGAACACCGGGGACTGACCGGCTTCGCCGCCGCCATCGAGGAGGAATGCCTGGTGACACCCGCCGACTGGACCGCCCAGGGGCATGCCGCGGGCACGCCGTTCTCCGTTGCCCACACCTTCGCCCAGACGGGTCCCTTCCGTCCCCGCAACCTCGTGCGCGGCACGGACAACGCGGTCCTCGCGGGCTGCGGCACCACCCCCGGGGTGGGCGTGCCGACCGTGCTGATCTCCGGGAAGCTGGCCGCCGCCCGCATCACCGGCACACCGGCACGACGTACGGCGACGAAGGGCGGGCGCCGATGACCCGCCGTGAACTGGACGCGGCGGGCATCACCGACCCGGCGCTGCGCGCCGCCTACACCCGGTGCCGGCACCTCAACGCCCGGCACGGGCGCACCTACTTCCTGGCGACCCGCCTCCTGCCCGCCGACCGCAGGCCGGCCGTGCACGCCCTGTACGGATTCGCGCGGTGGGCGGACGACATCGTCGACGACATGGGGGCCCGGGCGACGACCGCCGAACGCGCGGCGACCCTCACCCGGCTCGAGGAGCGGCTGCGGCAGGCGCTGACCGATGCCGGGCCCGCCGTCGAACCCGTGGTGGCCGCCCTGGCCGACACAGCCGCCCGGTACGCCATCGACCCGGCGCACTTCACCGACTTCATGGCCTCCATGCGCAGCGACCTCACGGTCACCGACTACGCCACCTACGACGACCTGCGCGCCTACATGCACGGCTCGGCCGCCGTCATCGGCCTGCAGATGCTCCCCGTGCTCGGCACCGTGACCGCCCGCGCCCGGGCCGCGCCGCACGCCGCCGCGCTGGGCGTCGCCTTCCAGCTGACCAACTTCCTGCGGGACGTGGGCGAGGACCTGGACCGGGGGCGGATCTACCTCCCGGCGGACCTGCTGGCCGCGCACGGCGTCCAGCGCGACCTGCTGCTGTGGAGCAGGCGCACCGGCCGCCACGACCCCCGCATCACCGCCGCGCTGCGGGCCGCCGACGACCTCACCCGCGCCGTCTACCGCGAGGCCGCACCCGGGCTGGCGATGCTGGACCCGGTCTCGCGCCCCTGCATCCGTACCGCGTACGTCCTCTACCGCGGCATCCTCGACGCCATCGCGGACGGCGGGTACGCGGTACTGCACCGGCGCGCGGTGGTGCGCCGCCGCCGTCGCGCGACCGTGGCCGCCGACGGCCTCGTACGAGTGCTGTCCGCCCGGCTGAGGGCGCGGGGCGGCGCCGCTCGCGGGGCGCCGCCGATGCCGTGCCGGAGCGACGGCTGCTCCGTGAAGGAGGCCGGATGAGGCACGACCCCAGCCCCCGCCGGGGCCGCTTTCCCCTACGGCTGCGCCGCCGCCCCGTCCCCTGGCAGAAGCAGCGGCCGACCTGGCGCGAGGCCCGCCCCGCCCTCATCGCCGCGGCTCTCGAGCGCGCCCGGGCACGCCCCTCGGGCAACTGGTACGTCCTCGGCGCGAGTACGGAGGTGCGGTCCACCCGCCCGCTGTCCGGCACGGTCGCCGGCGTCGAGGTCGTCGTCTGGCGCGACGCGCACGGGCGTCTGGTGGGCGGACCCGGCGCGTGTCCCCACCTCGGCGCCCCGCTGGCCGACAGTCCGGTGCGGTGCGGCACGCTGGTGTGCCACTGGCACGGACTGGCCCTGGACGGTGCCGCGTTCGCCGGCTGGGAGCCGCTGCCGGTGCACGACGACGGCGTACTGGTGTGGGTGCGGCTGGACGCGGTGGGGGAGGAGACGCCGACGGTCGCGCCGTTCGTACCCGGCAGGCCACCGTTGGCGACGGCGCTGACGTCCGTCTGGCGCGGCGTCGGGATCTGCGAACCCGAGGACGTCGTCGCCAACCGGCTCGACCCGTGGCACGGTGCCTGGTTCCACCCGTACTCCTTCGTGGACCTCACCGTCGTCGAGACGCCCGGCGAGACATCCGGCGAAACCGCGGGCGTCGGCGAGGACGACGACCGCTTCGTCGTGGACGTGTCCTTCCGGCTCACCGGCCGGCTCGTCGTGCCCGTACGGGCCGAGTTCACCGCTCCGGAGCCCCGTACCGTCGTCATGCGCATCACCGACGGCGAGGGCACCGGGTCCGTCGTGGAGAGCCATGCCACGCCGCTGGGTCCGGACGGGGGCGGCCGACCGCGCACCGCGGTCGTCGAGGCGGTGCTGGCCACCTCGGACCGGCCGGGCTTCCCCGTGGCCCGCCGCCTGGCACCGGCCCTGCGCCCGCTGATGCGCGCCGCCGCCGGCCGTCTGTGGCGCGACGACCTCGCCTACGCCGAACGCCGCGGACACCTGCGCGAGCGCGGCCAGTTCCCCGGCTGAACGGAGCAGCACCGGCATGCAGACCTTCCTCCCCCACCCCGGCTTCCGGGAGTCGGCGCTGGCCCTGGACCGCCGCCGGCTGGGCAAACAGCGGGTCGAGGCGCTCCAGGTGCTGCGCGGCCTGACCGTGCCCGGCTACGGCTGGCGCCGGCATCCGGCGGTGCGGATGTGGACGGGTTACGAGGAGGCCCTCGTCCGGTACGGCCTGGAGGTCTGCCGGGTCTGGCGCGAGCAGGGTCACCAGGACAGCTGCGCCGCCTCGCTCGTCGCCGGGCTCGCCGTGAGCCGTCCGCACGAGCCGGTGCGGGACCAGCCGGAGCTGGCGGACGCCGGGGAACTGCCGCCCTGGCTCGGGGACGAGGCCTTCCACCGCAGCCACCGGTCGGCGCTGGTGCGCAAGGAGCCGGAGGTCTACGCCGAGCTGTTTCCCGGGGTCCCGGACGACCTGCCCTATGTGTGGCCGGCCTCGGACCGGGAGCGCGGGGAGACGGGGAGCGGTGCCCAGTAGGGTCAGGCCTGCTGCTCGCCGGCCAGTTCCTTCATGTCGACGGTCTGGTCGGCCGGCGGCTGCTCGGGGCTCACCGGCTTGTTGTAGTCGCTGAAGGTGACGCTGCCCGGGTTCTTGCCGCCCTCGGTCGTGGTCTTCAGGATGTACGGCTCGCCCTCCGTGGCGACGTACAGGGCGAGGGTCTCCCCGGCCGAGCCCTTCTTCGTGAGCTTCAGGGCCTCCTCGCCGCCCACCTCCGTCGTGTCGCCGCGCTTCATGCCCTGGCGCTCGGACTTGTCCTCGTCCATGGCGGAGATGAAGCCCTGCTTGTCGCAGACACCGGTGGTCGTGGCGTCGTTCGCCGGCATCTTCACCCACTTGTCCCGCAGCTTCGGGATCATCTTCTGCGCCGCGTCGGGCTGCTGCTTCAGGGCGCTGCGCCAGTACTGCTCGTCGCCGCGCAGGTAGAGGGTCGCTTCGGTGTGCCGCACATCGGCCGTGGACTCGCCGGTGCCGATGGTGCCCTGGCAGTTCTTCTCCTGGTCGACCGAGACGTCGATGGTGACGGTGCCGCCGTCCTCCAGACGGTTGTCGCCCTTCACGTGCATGGACTTGGCCTGCCGCGTGGCCTCGACCGCCTTCGCGGCGATGTCGTCGGCGCTCTGCCCCTCGAACGGCTTGCTCTCGCCACCGGAATCGCCGCCGCAGCCGGCCAGTAAGGCGACCGAGACGCTCGCGGTCGCCACAGCGGTTGCCACTTTGCTGGTGCGCACTGGAAGTCCTTTCACATGTCTGTTCATTCCCGTCAAATCCCTTACTGTCCCGATGTGTTGGCACCGGGACGTTCCGACTACCCCGGATTTCCGCGACATGCACGTGATGAAGAAGCCGTGATGCCCGTGTGAGGGCGGTCGCCGCCGATTGGTCCCCGATGGTGCCCGTCGAGTGGACCCCGTGACGGACCGCCGCGCTTTCTAGCGTCGTGGTCATGAACGCCACCACCACGCGCGGAGCCCTGCTCGCCGCGTTCGCCTGTGTCCTCGTCGGAGGGTCCTTCACCGCCAACAGCCTGCTCGGCGACTACCCGTACGCGGGCGGTCAGTTCCTGCGCTACGGCCTGGCCTTCCTGCTTCTCGTCCCGCTCGCCGGCCCCGGCGCGACGACCCGGCTGCGCACGCTGGGAGCCGGCCGGTGGCTGCGCCTCGCCCTGCTCGCCGCCGTCGGCATGGTCGGCTTCAACCTGG
Organism: Streptomyces sp. NPDC058812; assembly: GCF_042744565.1. Lineage (NCBI taxonomy): Bacteria > Bacillati > Actinomycetota > Actinomycetes > Kitasatosporales > Streptomycetaceae > Streptomyces > Streptomyces sp. NPDC058812. The sequence goes on along the minus strand of NZ_JBHYOB010000013.1, from coordinate 142,732 downwards.
CCGTCCTCGCCGCGGAACGCACGGCGGAACCGGCGGTCCCCGGCGTCTTCGTGGGCTGCGCTCCCGTGGTGGTCGCCGTCCTCGTCCCCCTCCTGGACGGGCGCCGGCCGCAGCGCGTCGTGCTGTACGGGGCGTTGTTCGTGGCCGTGGGCGCCTTCACGGTCCAGGGGTGGGGGCGCACCGACGGCGCGGGCATCGCCTTCTCCGTGTGCGCCCTGGTCGGCGAGGTCGGTTTCGCCGTCCTCGCGGTGCCCGTACTGCGGCCCCTGGGCCCCCGGCTGCTGTCCACCGTGGTGTGCGGTGTGGCCGCCGTCGAGTCGGCGTTGGCGGGTGTCCTGGCCGACGGTGGCGGATGGCTGCGGCGGCCGGACGCGGTCGAGGCCGGTGCGCTCCTGTGGCAGGCGACGGTGGTCACCGTCGTCGGGTTCGTGTGCTGGTACATGGGCATGCGGCGGATCGGGGCGGAGCGCGCCACGTTGTTCTCCGGCCTGATCCCCGTCGCCGCCGCCTGCACGGCACCGCTCGTCGGCACGGGCTCCTACGGCGCCGCGCAGGCCGTGGGCAGCGCCCTGGTCTGCGCGGGGGTCGCCGTGGGGTCGGGCGCCGCGTCGCTGGGGTTCGCCCGCCGGGGCCGCGTGCCGGGCACGCGTCAGCGGACCTCGGAGCGCTCCTTGGAGAAGCTGTAGAGGTCCTTCGAGGTGCTGATGAACTCCCGCCGCTCCTGACTTCGCCTGAGCGAATTCTGCGCCGCGATGATCGTTCGGCGCATGCCGGGGCTGCTGCCCGGGTTCACGCGGGTCACGCACACAGGGCCCCCGGCGGACGTCCGCCGGGGGCCCTGTGTGCGTGACCGTCAGGGCTCAGGGCTGTACGGGCATGCTCCAGCAGTTGGAGCCGGCCGGCTTCCCCGAGAGGCGGTCGGTGAGCCAGGAGATGGCCTTGCCCTGGTCGGCGAGCAGCGGGGCGAAGTGGTTGAGCAGGCCACTGCCGACACCGGGCAGCAGGACCGCGTCGTAGGTGACCTTCGCGCCCTTGCGGCACCAGTCGACGGCCAGTCGGCGGGACTGCTCGTGGGGGACCAGGTCGTCGCTGACGCCCGTGGCCACGCGCACCGGGCTGTCGGGCCTGAGCGAGCCGATGCGCTGTTCGGCCAGGAAGGCCTGGAGCGTCGGCTCTGCCCGGATGATGTCGCTGATCGACTGCCCGGTCTCCGTCCAGTCGGTGCTGTCGGCCCCTCCGTACCCGAACAGCGCGTCGCCGACGCACATGGTCGACAGGTCCTTGAGCGCCTCCTCGCCGGCCGTGTTGATGTACCGGTCGGCGATGGGCCGCAGGGCCGGCTCGGTCTGCAGGAAGCCGTTGAGCGACCAGCCCAGCGCGCCCGCCAGGTCTCCGCCGTCGATGGCCTCGGTCACCTCGGTCAGGTCGGCGGGCGGAGCGCCCGCGTAGGTGCCCGCCAGCTCGACGTCCGGGGCGTAGGACGGCTGGAGCTCGGCCGCGGCGGCCGTCGCCCCGCCGCCCTGGCTGTACCCGAAGAGGCCGACCCGTGAGTCGGTGGTGACCGACGCCGAGTCGAGGGAGCGTGCGGCGCGTACGGCGTCCAGTACGGCGTGGGCTCCGTCGACGCGGTTGACGTAGGTGTGCAGCCGGTCGGTGGTGCCGAGGCCGACGTAGTCGGTGACGACGACCGCGACGCCGCGCAGCAGCAGCCGGTAGATCGACAGGTCCTCGTAACCCACCGACACGGTCTCGCCGTTGAGCAGCAGCGGGTGCTCCAGGGCCATCGAGGCGGCGCACTGGTCACCCTGTCCCATGGTGCCGGGTGCCACGGCGACCAGGGGGCGCGGTCCGTCGCCGCGCCACTTCGCGGCCGGCTCGATGTAGGCGCCGGTCACGGCGACCGGTTCGCCGTTCGCGTCGGTGGACTTGTACATCAGCCGGGTCGCCCGCCCCGGCAGGGGGCCGTCGAGGCTGGGCAGGCTCAGCGCGAGGTGCAGCGGTTCGCTGCGGACCAGCGCGCCGTCGGCGTCGGGCAGCGTGGACGGCGGGGTGTAGAAGGCGGGTATCTCGACGCCGCGGGACACCTCGGTGGCCGCGGCGGTGCCCGATCCGTCGGCAGCGGCGGCCGGGACGGCCTGCGCACCGAGGGCGAGCGCGACCGTGACGGCCGCGGCGAGCGTGCGTGGGCGTGGGGGCATGGCGAACCTCCTGGGGAAGGACCGGAACCGGTCGTCCGCGGCCCGGTGGGGGTCAGGGCCGTGGTCGCGCTGCTCCTGTGGGGTGACGGGACCGTAACCGGCCAGGAGTTACCACGGGTAGCGCCATGCTTATTACGGTTCAGTAACTTGACGGTTTGTCTAACAACGGTCACGACGCGAACCAGGACGTGCCCGACTTGTCGACGGGAACCGTCAGGACCCGCCGCTCCCTCGGACAGCGGGCCAGGCGCCCCGGTCGGCCAGCCGGAGCACCAGCGCCGCGATGTTCCAGGCATCGTCCACGCCCCGGTGGTGCCGCCCCTCCAGCGGCAGCCCGGCGAGTTCGAGAGCCCGCGCCATGCCGGGCCTCCGGCGCAGCCCGTGGGCGTCGGTGAAGGCCGCCTTGGCGTTGGTGTGCGTGCGCTCGGCGGGGTGGCCGAAGGGATGGGGGACCCCGTCCGCGGCACACTGGCGGACGAATTGGCGCCGGTCGTAGTCGCCCCAGCTCGCCCAGGGCCGGACGCCCGCGCCGTGCTCCCGCACCAGCGTGGCGCAGGCTCGGGCGAAACTCACGCCCTGGTCGGCCTCGGCCTGGGTGATGCCGGTGAGTTCGGTGCAGAACGCGCTGACCCGGGAGCGGGCGGGCCGCACCAGGATGCGGTGCCGGCTCACGCGCTCCCGGGCGCCGAGGTCGACCACGGCGAGCCCGATCTCGATGACCTCGCTCACCGCGCCGGGCGGCGGCTGCCCCTCCCAGCAGGTGGCCTCCAGGTCGATGACGTTCAGCAGGCCCTCGCGGCCCCCGTCCGCGGTGCGTCGGTCCACCCCGGCACCGTACGAGGGCACACGATCGGCGTCACCCGGTTTTCGGCCCCGGGGGGGGGAGGGGCACCTACCGGCGGCTGCGCACCAGCAGATACAGGAAGTACGGCGTACCGATGACCGCCGTCATGAGCCCCGCGCCGAGCTGTGCCGGCGCGATCACCGTGCGGCCGATGAGGTCGGCCGCGCAGACGAGCGTGGCGCCGAGGAGGAGCGCCACGGGCACGACCCGCACGTGCCGCCGGCCCACGAGGGCGCGGGCCGCGTGCGGGGCCACGAGCCCGACGAAGCCGATGGTGCCCGCGCAGGCCACGGCCGTCGAGCTGAGTACGACGCTGAGCACGAGGAACCCGAGGCGCCCCGGACCCAGCGGAAGGCCCAGCAGCCGGGGCGTGTCCTCGTCCAGCGAGATCAGGTCCAGCTCGGTGCGCCGGGCGACCGCCACACCGATGCCGACGACCAGGGCCAGCGCGACCGGCACGATGTCCGGCATGGTCCGCCCGTAGGTGGAACCCGACAGCCAGGTCAGCGCCTTCGTCGCGTTGAACGGGTCGGTGAGCACGATCAGCAGGCTGATCAGCGCGGTCGTCGCGGCGGCGACACCGATGCCGACGAGGACCAGCCGGTTCTGCTGGAAGCCGCCCCGGGCGGCGAGCCCGAAGACGAGGACCGCGGTGACGGCGGACCCCGCGAATGCGGCACCGGCCACCCCCCACGTCCCGGCGACCGGAACGGTGGTCACCAGGACCACGGCGCCCAGCGCGCCCCCGCCGGAGACACCCAGGACGCTGGGTTCCGCGAGCGGGTTGCGGGTCACGGCCTGCACCAGCGTGCCGGCCAGGGCGAGCGCCGCACCCGCGCAGAGCGCGGCGAGCACCCGGGGCACCCGCGTGTCCAGGACGAAGGAGACGGTCCGCCCGGCCCGCCCCTGCGCCCAGTTGACGACGTCACCGAGCAGCAGCTTGCTGTCGCCGACCAGTACGGCGGCGATCACGAGACCGATCAGGACGGCGGCCAGTACCGCCACGGTGGCCAGGAACACCGTCCGGCTCGGGATGCGCAACCGGTCGGGCGCGCCGGCCCCGGCCGTGTCCTTCAGCCGCAGCGCCATGACGACCAGGAACACGGCGCCGACCAGGCTGGTGACGACACCCGTGGGGACGGCCACCGAGAGGTCGTCCGCGACGAAGGTCCGCAGCAGCACGTCCGAACCGAGTACCAGGGCCGCGCCGGTGAGCGCCGCCGCGGGCATGGCCGTACGGGATCGTGCGAAGCCGCGGAACCGGCGGGCGAGCGGGCGGACGAGGGCGGGTGCGCACAGGCCGACGAATCCGATCGGCCCGGCGAGCGTGACCGCGGCGGCGGACAGCAGCGCCGCCAGGACGACGACCGTGACCCGGGTGGCCCGGACCGGGACGCCCAGACCACGCGCGGCGTCGTCGCCGAGCGCGAGAGCGTCCACCCGTCGGGCCGTCAGCAGCAGCCCGACGAGCCCGAGCAGGGTGATGGGCAGCATCTGCAGGATGCCGTCGAAGCCGTTCTGGCCGATGCTGCCCTGGTTCCACTGGTAGAGGCCGTCCGTCTGCTCGGGGAAGAGCAGGAGCAGTCCCTCCGTCATGGAGTTCAGGCCCAGCATCAGCGCGGTACCGGCGAGCACCAGCCGGACGGTGCCCGTGCCGAGTCCGGACAGACCGAGCACGACGGCCGCCGCCGCCAGACCGCCGGCGAAGGCGACGCCGGAGGAGGCGATCATCGGGAGCGAGACGCCGGTGGCGCCGACCAGCCCGAGCGCCAGGTAGGAACCCGCGTTCACGGCCAGGGTGTCGGGGGATGCCAGCACATTGCGGCTGACCGCCTGGAGCACGGCACCGGCCGTGCCGAGGACGGCACCGACCAGGAGTCCTGCGGCCATCCGGGGCAGCCGGGACGCGATCACGACGGACGCGTCGTCCGGATCGGCCTGCCCGGTCAGGGCCTTGAACACCTCGGCGGGTCCCACGGCGGCGGTGCCCTGGGTGATGTCGACGACGGCCAGGACGGCGACCAGCAGGACGAGTCCGGCCGTCACCGCGGCCGCACCCGACCGGGACGTGGGAGCCGTCGACGGACGGGCAGCGGGTTTGGTTGCGGTGACGGCCATGGCCTCGCTACTTCGTCAGCGCGCCGACGACGGCGTCGATGTACGCCTCCATCGACCCGGGGCCACCGAACATCCAGATGCCGTCCTCCAGCCGGTGTACGTCGCCGGCCTTCACGAACGGCAGGGACTTCCACACCGAGTTCTTGGCCAGCGCGCCGGTGAACGGGGTGGCGTTCGGGTCGTCGTCGTTGCCGATGTAGGCGAAGTGGGTGTCCTTCGGCAGGGCGGTCAGGCCCTCGACGTCGGTGGAGCCGAGACCGTAGGCCTCGTCGCCCTTCACCTTCCAGGCGTTCTTCAGACCGATCGCCTCGTTGACCTCACCGATGAGGGAGGTCGCGGTGTAGGGGCGGATCGAGACCTGGTTGGAGGTCACGTAGCCGTCGGCGAAGGCGATCTCCCGGCCGGCCATCTTGGCGTCGGTCAGGGCCTTCTTGCCCTCCGCGACCTTCGCCTCGAAGTCGGCGCGGATCGTCTTCGCCTTGTCCGTGGTGCCGGTGGCCTTGGCGATGAGGTCGATGTTGTCGAGCATCTGCCCGATCTGGTCGGTGCTGTCGGCGGACTTCACCTCCAGCACCGGGGCGACCTCGCGCAGCTGCTTCACGGCGGCGGGCGGCAGGTCCGTGGTGGCGACGATGAGATCGGGGGCGAGGGAGGCGACGGTGTCCATGCTCGGCTCGCCGCGCGTGCCGATGTCCTTGGGCTCGTTCTTCAGCGGGACCGAGGTGTCCCACGTCTTGTAGCCCTTGACGTCCGCGACGCCGACCGGGTCGACACCCAGCGAGACGAGGCTCTCGACGGCGTTCCACTCGGTGGCGACGACCTTGGTGGCCGGGCCGTCGAGCTTCACCTCGGTGCCCTTGCCGTCCTTGAGCGTGATGGCCTCGGAGGCTTTCTTCTCGGTCTTGTCGGCGGCGGGCTCGGTGGTGCCGCAGGCGGCGAGGGCGAGCGCCGCGGCGGTGGTGGCGGCCGCGGTGAGCAGGAGGCGTCTCATGAGGTGGTGCCGAGCCTTTCGGTTCGTATGTGGTGGCGGCCGATCGGGCGGGTGCGCAGCCGGCCGGTCATGGGGTCGGTGTCGACGTCGATCCGGATGCCGTAGACGGAACTGAGGCGTTCCGGCGTCAGGACGTCCTCGGGCCGGCCGTCGGCGACGATCCGGCCCGCTTCGAGCAGCGTGATCCGGTCGGCGACGGCCGCGGCCTGGTCGAGGTCGTGCAGGACGACTCCGACGGCGATGCCGTGGTCGTCCGCCAGGTCGCGGATGAGGTCGAGGAGTTCGACCTGGTAGCGCAGGTCGAGGTACGTCGTCGGCTCGTCCAGGAGCAGTACGCCGGTCTCCTGGGCGAGGCAGCTCGCGAGCCACACCCGCTGCAACTGCCCGCCGGACAGGTGGTCGGCGCCGCGGTCGGCGAGGCCGTCGACGCCGGTGAGCGCGAGCGCCCGGTCCACGGCGGCCGGGCCGTCCGGATCCGGCCGCCCCCAGCGGCCCCGGTACGGATAGCGGCCGAACTCGACGACGTCCCGCACGGTCAGCCCGCCGGGCGTCGGGCGGCCCTGCGTGAGCAGGGCGACGTACCGCGAGAACTCACGGGACGTCAGCGCCATGCCGTCGGTGCCGCCGTCGATCCTGAGCGTGGCACTGCGGGCACGCTGGAGCCGGGCGACGGTCCGCAGCAGCGTCGACTTGCCGCTGCCGTTCGGGCCCACCAGGACGGTCACTTCACCGGGCCTGAGCCGGACCTCCGCGTCGTGCACGACATCGACACCGTCGTACGCCACGGTCACGCCGGTCGCCGACAGTTCATGACCGCGCAGGCGCGGGGTGCCGGCTGCGTCTTCACCAGATCTCACGTGGCGAAGGTTAGCCTAACCTAAAAACTGCTGGTAGAGGCGGGGCTCACACGGCCCCGGCGGCGACCGCGGCACCCCGTTCGCCACCGGCCGGCCGACCGGCTCAACTCGCTTGCCACGACTGGGGTTTCCACAGTCCCGCCCGGTTCAGGGACTGCGGGCAGTGAAGGTAGATCTCGTCGATCTCCAGAAGCAGGGCAAGGTCCGGACGCCGCCCGTCCCGTGCCATCGCGTCGAAGAAGGGGGCGTCGGTGAGGATGCGGGCCCGGCCGTTGATCCGCAGCACCTCCTTGCCGCCGGGGATCAGGTAGAGCAGTCCGGCGTGCGGATTGTCGAGAATGTTGTGGAAGCTGTCTCCCCGCCGGTTCCCCGCCCGGTCCGGCAGGGCGAGGGTGCCGGGTGAGAGGACGTGCGTGAAGCCCGGGGCGTCACCACGCGGCGAGACGTCGCAGTCGCCCTCGGCGTCGGAGGTGGCCAGCAGGCAGAAGGGGGAGCGGGCCAGTATGTCCCGGTCCTCGTCCGTGAGCCGGTCGTGGACCTTGTCTATGACGATGGGCCAGGGCTCGCCCAGCAGCTCGCGCAGTTCCGCGCGCGAGCCGAGTTCGACCCAGCCCTCCTCGGTGACGGCGTCCGGTCGTTCTCCGGTCGCGTCGATCGTGTGCGGCAAGGCCAGCTCCCCAGGTGTGTGCTTGCCGGAAGTGTGGCCTTCCGGCGGATGGCTGCACCCAGCACGTTATCTGACGTTAGGTACGCCTTACCTGGCGCCCGGAGCGGGGCGCCGAGGCCGAACAGGGTGCCGGAGCCGTCGTCCGGTGCGGTGGACGGGCCGTGCATGGGTGCTCCGGTGGGCGGGTGCGGGACGGACCGCTCCCGGCCTCGGTGCGCCGCGAACGGTCCCGCTCCCCCCACTGGACGAAGCGAGTGGTGCCTTCCGCCGTGTCACGCAACCGGTCGGGGGCATACGCGTGACAGGGCACCGGTCCGGTGCCGCCGATCCGAAGGGATGTACACCGTGCTTGCCATCATCGCGGCGGTTCTGTTCCTCATCGCCTGGCTGATCAACGCGGCGGAGATCTCGACCAACGACATCTTCACCGCCACCAACGTCATGCTCATCGGCCTCGCCCTGCTGGCCCTGCACGTCGCCGGGATCGGCAGCGGCTGGGCGACGCGCGGGCGGCGCCGCTGAGCCCCCGCGCGCCTGCCCGTCGTCGGCGGATCCGCGCCACGCCCGCCGTGCCGGTGTCCAGGAACCGGACGACGCCCCGCGCGGCGAGGTGGGCCACGGCACGGATCATGGACGCGGCGCGGTTCTGCCGCGCCGCGTCCCGCGCCTCGGGCGGCAGTATCCGGCCCACCGCCTCGTCGACGGCGTAGTTGTCCTTGCCGCCCAGCGGCCAGTCGTAGACACGCGCGGGGTGGGCCCGGCCGGTGTCGATACGCCGCGATCATCCGGCGGCCGTCCCGCGATCACTCGGAGCCGCGGCCCAGGGTGCGGGGCGGACGGTAGGCCCACTCCCGGTCCGCGTCCGTGATCTCGCGTATCACCCGTGCCGGCGTCCCGGCGACGACCACCATGGGCGGCACGTGCGCCGTCACCACGCTGCCCGCGCCGACCACCGAGCCGCGGCCGACGGTGACCCCCGGCATGAGCAGCGCGCCGGCTCCGATCCACACGTCGTCCTCGATGCGCACCGGCGCCGAGAACTGCGTACCGTCCCTGCGCAGGTCCGGGTGGACGGGGTGCCCGGTGGTGCTGACGGTCACGTGCGGGGCGAACATCACCCGGTTCCCGACGAAGACCTCGACGTCGTCGACGAGGGTGAGGCCGAAGTTGACGTACACGTCGTCGCCCAGGTGCACACGGTTGCCGTAGGCCACGTGCAGCGGCGGCTCGATCCAGACACCCGTGCCCACGGAGGCGAGCATCTCCTTCAGGAGCGACTGGCGGCCCTCCTCGTCCCGGGCGCCGGTCCGGTTGTAGGCGTCGGCCAGCTCCTTGCCCCGCAGCCGCTCCTCCGCCAGGCCCTCCAGTCCCGGCGCTCCGTCCGAGTAGAGCTCCTGCGCCGCCATCCTGCGGCGGACGTCGAGCTCGCGAGGGTCACTGGTCATGCCGTCTCCTTGTGTCTGTACGGGATCGGTCTGCATGGGTTCCGTCTGTACGGGGCGGGGCGGGGCGGGGCTGCACGGGGCGGGGCCGGGCCCCGCCCGCACCGCGGGTGGAGGCGGGCGGGGCCGTTCGGCCATGAGGGGGAGGGTCAGCCGGCGGACACGTCCGCCACCGTCCAGCGCTGGTTGGCGCCGGAGTTGGGCGGCCACGTCGTGACGGCCGCGCCCTCGTGCGTCGCTTGGCCGCCGACCTCCAGCAGGCGCCCGGTGGCCGCGTTGACCAGCGTCCAGGTGCCGTCACCGGTGGTCGACATGATCCACTCGGCGGCCTTGTCACGCCTGCCGGTGTCGGGTTCGGCCACCGGGACGTCGTCGCGTACGGCCAGTCGCGTGCCGTCCTCCGGGTTGGTGAAGACATGGCGGTCGCGGACGCCGCTGTCGTGGCGCACCGCGCTGAGCCGCCACTGCTGGGCGCTGGTTCCGGCCCCGGCGCCGAGGACCAGGTCGGTGCCGTTGCCCGCGACGGTGACGGCCTTGCCGCTCTGCACGCCGGTCAGCGTGTAGGTGTGGCCCTCGCGCAGCAGCGCGGCGTCCTTCGCGACGCCGGAGACGCCCTTGATCTCGAAGGAGGTCACGGACTGCGCGGGCACGGTGAAGGTGGCCGCGCGGTCGCTCACCCTGATCGGGGCCTGCTGTTCGAGCTTGCCGTCGGCGCTGGTCACGACCGGGGTGACGGTGGCGCCCCGGCGCACGTCGCGGAACTTCGACAGGTCGACGGTGACCGTGCGGGCCTCGCCGGTGCGGTTGACGTGGACGAGCGAGGCGCCCTTGCCGTCGCGGGTGACGGCGGCGGCGCTGGAGGTGTCGTCCGTCTTGATCAGCCGGTCGCCGGGCTGGATGAAGTGGGTGAAGTTGCGGGCGGTGTCGAACTTGGTGTTGGTCCGGATCGGGCAGGTCTCCAGGGTGTCCTCGGCGGTGCAGCCGAACGGAAGCTGGATGCTGCCCCAGTTGCCGCCCTTCGCCGACTCGCCGCCCGGCTTCATGTTGTCGTAGTCCTCGACGGGCTGCCAGAACACCCAGGCGCGGGGCTCCAGTTCGCGCAGATCGTCGACGATCTGCTGGGCGAGGCCGAGGCCGGGGCGCATGTCCTGGAAGTCCTGGCCGTCGCCCCAGTCGCCGCCGACCTCGCTCATCCACAGGCGTTTGTCCGCGGCCTTGGACAGGTCCCGCACGGTGGTGCGCTGCCCGGTGCCGTAGGTGTGGACGTTCATCTGGTCGACGAGGTCGCGGTCGGCCTGGGAGTAGGCGTTCCAGTTCGTCGCGAAGGTGCCGGGGTTGGTCTCGTCCATCGCCGAGATGCCCGCCTTGACCTTCGCCTTCTTCAGCGCGGGGGCGAGGGCCCGGAGGACCTCGCGCTGCAGTCCGGGGCCCATGTGCGCCCCTTCCTGCCGGCCGCCGACGGGTTCGCCGTCCGCGCCCAGCCGCGTGCCCCAGTAGGAGGTGTTGGGCTCGTTGAACGGGTCGACGGTGTCGACCTTGATGCCCTCGGCCTTCTCCAGCCGCCTCGTCGCACCGGCCACGTATGCGGCGAAGTCGTCGACCGACTCGGTCCTGAGCTGGTCGGCGGAGGAGTCGAAACCGCCGGAGACGTAGCCGCTGACGGTCATGAACCAGGGCGGGGAGTTGCTGAACGTCTCCCAGTGGTCGATGTCCTCCTTGATGCGCTCGACCCACCAGCGCTGGGTCGCGTCGGCGTCCTCGTTCCAGTCGGCCGGGTCGTCGGCGCTCCACCAGTCGGTGTCCTCGCGGGTGGTGCCCGCGGGCGCCTTCCACCAGCCCTCGACGGCGCCGCCGGCGCGCAGGTAGTCCTTGACGTCCGGCGCGTTGCCGCCGCCGATGTTGTAGCGGGCGATGTTCAGCCCCAGGCCGTCGTCGCCGAAGAGGAGCCGTGCCAGCTTCTCGCGGATCTCGGGAGGGTAGTCGCCGGTGGCGTTGGCGAACCAGACCAGGCTGGTGCCCCAGCCCTCGAACTCCTCCTGCTGGTACGACGGGCCGGGCCGCACGGTGACGGAGGCGGCGGCCGCGGCCGGTTCGGCCTGGGCGGGAACGCTGATCAGGGCGGCCCCCGTGACCAGGGAGGTCAGGGCCGCGGCCCCGAGAAGGCGTCTGCTGCGGGTACGGCGTGCCATCGTGTGCTCCCGACTGGAAGGTGTGGTCGCTGCGGTGGCCCCTCCCGCCCCGAGCCAGGGAGGTCCTGGAGCCTCGTTCCGTTTGCTCTGTTTGCGTGAACATCAAGCGACTGCGGAGGTCGTTTGCGCTGTTCGGGACGGGGTTGATGTTTACGTAAACATCGATGGCGGCATGTCTACCCTGCCCCGAGGGCGACGGTCAAGGGTCGTGCCGCCCGTTCCGGGCCCCACCGCGCCGTCGCGAGCCCGAGGCGCGCCACCTGGTGGAGGTCCTCTCGGGTCCGTTCGGAGCAGCCGTGGCGCCGCGCGATCCGCCGGGCGACCGGCGGGTGGGCCGTGGTGGCCGGCTGAGGTGCGGCGCGGGAGTCCGTGCGCTCATGGAGCCCGTGCCGCCGGGCGCCGGACGTGTGTCCGCCTTCCTTTGCCTTGTGCGAAGATCGGCCGGTTCCTGGCCGAACGGGTGAGTACCGGCCGGTTTACGGGCTGCCGGGGAAGGCAACTCCACAAGCCGACCGTCGTCCCCCACGCCCAGGAGAGCCTCATGACCCAAGTCGCCGACTATGTGCTCCAGCGCCTGTCCGAGTGGGGCGTCCAGCGTGTGTACGGCTATCCGGGTGACGGCATCAATGGCCTGCTCGGCGCCTTCGACCGGGCCGACGGCGACCCGGAGTTCATCCAGGCGCGGCACGAGGAGATGGCCGCGTTCATGGCCTGCGCCCACGCCAAGTTCACCGGCGAGGTGGGGTGCTGCATCGCCACGTCGGGTCCGGGCGCGGTGCACCTGCTCAACGGCCTCTACGACGCCAAGCTCGACCACCAGCCCGTGGTGGCGGTGGTGGGCCAGCAGAAGCGGTTGTCGCTCGGCACCCACTACCAGCAGGAGATCGCCCTCGACCAGCTGTTCGCGGACGTCTCCGAGTACTGCCAGATGGTCGTGCACCCGGGCCAAGCCCGGCACGTGATCGACCGGGCCTTCAAGACCGCGCTGACCACCCGGGGCGTCGCCACGATCATCATTCCCAACGACGTGCAGGAGGAGGAGGCCCAGCCCTCCCCGCCCAGGGAGCACGGATCCGTCTTCTCCAGCGTGGGCTGGAGCAGGCCCCGGGTCCTGCCCGACCTCGACGAGCTGCGCAAGGCCGCCGACGTCCTCAACGCGGGCGGCAAGGTCGCCATGCTGGTCGGCCAGGGCGCGGCGAACGCCGAGGCCGAGGTGATGGAGGTGGCCGAACTGCTCGGCGCCGGTGTCGCCAAGGCACTGCTCGGCCGCGAGGTCCTGCCCGACGACCTGCCGTACGTCACCGGGCCCATCGGCCTTCTGGGCAGCAAGGCCAGCGACAACATGATGCAGGGCTGCGACACCCTGCTGATGGTCGGCAGCAGTTTCCCGTACTCGGAGTGGCTGCCGGAGGAGGGACAGGCCAGGGGCGTCGAGATCGACATCGACGGCCGCATGATCGGCATCCGCTATCCCATGGACGCCCACCTCGTCGGTGACTCCAGGGAGACCCTGCGTGCCCTGATCCCGATGCTCCAGCGCAAGAAGGACCGCGGCTGGCGGGAGAAGATCGAGAAGGACGTCCGGGAATGGCACGACCTGTGCGACCGCTGGGCGGGCGAGCACTTCGGCAAGACGATCAACCCCCAGGCCGTCGCCGCCGAACTGTCGCCCCGCCTGCCCGACGGCGCCATCCTCACGGCCGACTCCGGCTCGGGCACCAACTGGTGGGCCCGGCACCTCAAGCTGCGCGAGGGCATGCGGGCCTCGCTGTCCGGCACGCTGGCGACGATGGGGCCGGGGACGCCGTACGCCATCGCGGCGCGGTTCGCTTATCCCGACCGGCCGGTGATCGCCTTCATCGGGGACGGCGCGTTCCAGATGAACGGCATGAACGAGATGATCACCGTCAAGCGGTATCTGGACCGGCTGACCGGGACGGCCCCGCTCGTCTTCTGCGTGTTCAACAACCAGGATCTCAACCAGGTCACCTGGGAGCAGCGCGCCATGGCCGGCGACCCCAAGTACCCGGGCTCGCAGGACATCCCCGACGTCCCCTACGCCGCCTACGCCGAACTCCTCGGCCTCAAGGGCATCGTCTGCGCCGACCCCAAGAAGGTCGGCGCCGCCTGGGACGAGGCGCTCGCCGCGGGCCGGCCCGTGGTCCTGGAGTTCAAGGTCGACGCGGAGATCGCGCCGATCCCGCCGCACATCATGAAGGAGCAGGGCAAGAAGGCCGTCAAGGCGGCGCTGCACGACCCGCAGGCCACCGGCATCGCCACCAAGGGCGTACGCCAGAAGCTCACCGAGTACGCCGAGCACCTCCCCGGCCGGGGCAAGAAGTGAGCGGCGGGCGGCGGGCGCCGCGTGGTGGCCGACACCGCAGGGCGGAAGTCGTGGTCGTCACCGGGGCGAGCGGCGGCGTCGGCCGGGCCACCGCCCGGGCCTTCGGCGCCCGCGGAAATTCCGTGGCCCTCCTCGCGCGCGGTGAGCATGCCCTGGAGCAGGCGGCGGAGGAGGTCCGCGAGGCCGGCGGGCGCGCACTGCCCCTGGTGGTGGACGTCGCCGACCCCGAGGCCGTGGACGCGGCGGCCGCCCGGATCGAGGAGGAGCTCGGCCCGATCGACGTCTGGGTGAACGCCGCGTTCTCGACCGTCTTCGCTCCGGTGGCGGAGGTCTCTCCGGAGGAACTGAAGCGGGCCACGGAGGTGACCTACTTCGGCTTCGTCCACGGCACCCAGGCCGCCCTGCGGCACATGACGCCGCGCGATCGCGGCACCATCGTCCAGGTCGGTTCGGCCCTGGCCCAGCGCAGCGTCCCGCTCCAGGCGGTGTACTGCGGGGCCAAGCACGCCATCCAGGGCTTCACCGACTCCCTGCGCTGCGAACTCCTGCACGACCGCAGCGGGGTCCGGGTGACCATGGTCCAGATGCCCGGACTCAACACGCCCCAGTTCAGCTGGGTCCTCACCCGGCTGCCCCGGCATCCGCGCCCGGTGGCCCCGGTCTACCAGCCCGAGGTCGCCGCCGAGGCGGTCCTGTACGCCGCGGACCACCCCGGGCGGCGCGAGTACTGGGTCGGCGGCTCCACCGTCGCCACTCTGCTCGGCCAGAAGCTCGCCCCCGGGCTGCTGGACCGCTACCTGGCCCGGACCGGCTACGACGGGCAGCAGACGGACGAGCCCGTCGACCCGTCCCGCCCGGTCAACCTCTGGGAGCCGCCGGACGGCACCGCACCGGCCGACTACGGAGCGCACGGGGCCTTCGACGACGAGGCCCACGCCCGCAGCCTCCAGTTCTGGCTCTCCCGCCACCGCCGGCCGCTCGCGCTGGGCGCCGCAGTGACCGGAACGGTCGCCGCGGTGCTGGCCGACGGCGTGCGCCGACGTTCTCGGTGGGGCGGGGCCGAGGCGTCGTTGGGGCGGGCCGCGTGCTCCGTCCGAGGGGCGTGGACGCGGTCCCGGAACGTACTGCCGCGCCGCTGACGCGATGCCCGCGCCGGGTGCTGGGTGCTGGGTGCTGGGTGCCGGGTGCCCGGCCGACGGTCGCGGGGCGCGATGCGGAGCGCCGTCGCGGCACGGCACGGAGGATGGTGGCGGCCGCCCGAGCACCGGGTACCGCGTCCCGCCTGGCGCGCCGGGTTCCGCGTGGTCGCTCACCGGCCACGGGTCTGCCTGTCTGCCCCCCGTCGGCTGACGCCCGTCCTCCCGGGCCCCCGGCCCCTGGGCGGCTCAGGCCGACGGCGAAGCCGTCCGCCGGTCGAGCACCTCCTTCGTCACGGCATCGACCAGGTACGTCTGCGTGTCGTCCCGCCGGACGGTGGTGACGTCGACGAACCACACGGCCTCGCGCTGCCGGTCCTCCTCCAGCCGGATGCCGGTCACCTTGCCGAAGTCCGGACTCTTCACCTGCTCGACGGCCTCCTCGGGCAGCACCTGCGCCGAGGCGGCCAAGGCGGAGACCCGCTCCTTGTCCGCGGCCGACTGCCCGCCCGGCACGGCGGTGCCGAGGAGCCGCCCGTGCACGGCGTCGACGCGGACCAGGTGCACGGTTCCGTCCTGGGCGGCGACCCTGGTGTGCCAGACGGGCTGCGGATCGGACACCCGGCGCAACGCCACGGAGAGCAGGCGGCTGCCGGAAACCTCGTCCAGCGCCTCACGGACGGCCCGGTCGTAGGGCGCCTCGACCTGCGGCAACACCTCGGGGTGGGGAGACGGCGGCGGGCCGTCGCACGCGGCGCCCGTGGCGAGCAGCGCGCCCGCCACGGCGAGCGCGGATACACCGGTACCGCGGACACGACGCCGGACGCTGGTGCTCGTGAGCGGGCGGGCCATGGGTTGTCTGCCTTCCTGGAAGCCGGACGGGAGCGTCGGCGGAGAACGGGTCATTCACGGTCGATGTTCCGTGTCCACCAGTGGTGCTCGCAGAACCAGTGGCCGACCATCGCGCCGCCGAAGACGACGAACCCGACCCCGATCAGCCAGGACTCCACCACCAGCACGATGCCGACCGTGCCGTAACTGAACGCGTTGTCGAGGATGAGCGGAGTGAACACGAGGTACGAGAAGCCGCGCAGGCCGATCAGGCCCACCATGGTCGCGATCGCCCCCGGCAGCAGGTCACGCCAGCGGACCTGGCTGCCCAGCAGGAAGTGCTGGCCCCACCAGAAGAACAGCATGCCCGTCGCCGTGGACAGCGCGATCCGCACCGACCCGTGCAGCGCCGTACGCGTCTGCACCTCCTGGTAGAGGTAGGCGGTCAGCATGACCACCCAGGTCGCCTGGCGCCAGACGCGGTGCCACGGGCCGGAGGGCAGCTCCCAGATGCGTTCGTAGCCGTTCTGCACGCTCGCCGCGAAGGACACGCCGAACACGGCGAGCAGGATGCCGCCCCACACGCTCGTGGTGCCGACGATCTTGGTAGGCGGACTGATGATGTCGGTCAGCACCCGGGCGGACCGGCCGGACAGCCCCATGCCGTCGGCCAGCCAGGAAGCGAACCCGCCGCGCGCCCCCAGGGGATCGAAGGCGGCCACCACGATCAGCAGCGGCGCCAGCGTGACCAGGGCGAGCGTCGCGAACCCCATGGCCCGGTGCATCAGCTCCAGGTCCCGGCCGCGCCGGACGAGGGCGGACGCGGCCAACCGGTCCCACGCACGGTGGAACGGCTGCCGGAAGCGGTTCACGGGATGCTCCTCGGGCGGTCCCTTCGATGGCTCGCGGATGCGGAACTGAGTGACCCGTCGGCGGGCCGGACAAACGTGGCGCCACCCGGACGCCCGCCGCCTGCCGACCGGACGGCCCTCGCATGGGCCGAACGATGCGGGGAACCGGCTCCGGGAAGGTGAGCCGAGAGGATGAGTATCATGCGCGCACTGACCGTCCGACCCGGCCGGGACGGCTCGCTCGCGGTGGAGGAGGTCGGGGAGCCGAAGCCGACCGCCGGTGAGCTGCTGGTCCGAGGGGTGGCCCTGGGTGTCTGCGGCACGGACCGGGAGATCGCTTCCGGCGCGTACGGCGAGGCCCCGCCGGAACACGACCGGCTGATTCTCGGCCACGAGTCCCTCGGGCGCGTGGCCGAGGCGCCGCACGGCAGCGGATTCGCCGTCGGCGACCTGGTGGCCGGCGTGGTGCGACGCCCCGACCCGGAGCCCTGCGGAGCCTGCGCGCACGGCGAGTTCGACATGTGCCGCAACGGCCGCTACCGCGAACGCGGCATCAAGGGACTCGACGGGTACGGCGCCGAGCTGTGGTGCGTCGAGACCGACTACGCCGTGCGCGTCGACGCGGGACTGGGCCTCGCGGGCGTGCTCATGGAGCCGACCAGTGTGGTCGCCAAGGCCTGGGAACAGATCGAGAGGGTGGGCGCCAGGGCCTGGTTCGAGCCCCGCAGCGTACTGGTGACCGGCGCCGGCCCCATCGGCCTCCTCGCCGCCCTGCTCGGCCGGCAGCGCGGCCTCGACGTGCACGTCCTGGACCGGGTCACGGACGGGCCCAAGCCGGACCTCGTACGCGCCCTCGGAGCCACGTACCACAGCGGTGCGGCCGACGACGTGTTCGCCGTCGTACGCCCGGACGTCGTGGTGGAGGCCACCGGGGCCGGCCGGCTGGTGTTCGACGCGATGCGCGGGACGGCGGCGTACGGCATCGTCTGCCTCACCGGCGTCTCGCCCGCCGGGCGGAGCCTGACCGTCGACGCGGGCACGGTGAACCGCGACATCGTGCTGGAGAACGACGTCGTGGTGGGCTCCGTCAACGCCAACCTCCGCCACTTCCGGCAGGCCGCCGACGCCCTGGCACGAGCGGACCGGGAGTGGCTCCACCGGCTCCTCACCCGCCGGGTGCGGCTGGACCGGGCGACACGGGCGTTCGAGCGGAGTGCCGACGACATCAAGACGGTGATCATGCTGGAGGGCGGCGCGGACTGACCGCTCGCGGACGATCCGAGCGAGTACGTGACGATCCGGGCAAGTGCGTGACGGTCCGCGGGGGCAGTGGCGATCCGAGGGAGTAGGAGATGACGCCGGCAACCGGCTTCGACGCGACGGCGCTGGACGAGTGCACGGTCGACGCGGTCGACGTCCACGCCTTCGAGGTCCCCACCGACGGCCCGGACGGCCGGGAACAGGACGGCACCCTGGAGTGGGACTCCACGACCATGGTCCTGGTGCGGGTGCACGCGGGCGGCAGGACCGGCCTCGGTTACACCTACGGGGACGTGTCCGTGGCCGCCTTCGCGCACTCCGTGCTGACGCCGGTGATCAAGGGCGCGCCGGTCGCCTCGCCGCCGGCGCTGTGGGAGCGGATGGGGGCCCGGATGCGCAACGCCGGCCGCCCCGGCGTCGGGGCCATGGCCCTGTCCGCCGTCGACGTGGCGCTGTGGGACCTCAAGGCGAGACTGCTCGGCCTCCCGCTCGTCCACCTCCTCCCCGCCCACCACGACCGGGTGCCGGTCTACGGCAGCGGCGGCTTCACCAACTACTCCCAGGACCGCCTCACCGACCAGCTCACCGGATGGGTCGAGCAGGGCATCCCGCGCGTGAAACTGAAGACCTCGCGGGAACCGGAGGCCGACGCGCGGCGCCTGACAGCCGTACGCCGGGCGGTGGGCGACGGGCCGGAGCTGTTCACCGACGCCAACGGGGCGCTCGGCCGCAAGGAGGCCCTGTACTGGGCGCACAGGTTCCACGACGAGTGGGACGTGCGCTGGTTCGAGGAGCCCGTGAGCTCCGCGGACCTGGCGGGGCTGCGGATGCTGCGCGACCGGGGCCCGGCCCGGCTGGAGATCACGGCGGGGGAGTACGCCTTCACCGCCCAGGACTTCGCCAACCTCGTCGACGGGCCGGCCGTGGACTGCCTCCAGGCCGACGTCACCCGCTGCGGCGGCATCACCGGCGTGCTGGAGGTCGCCGGTCTGTCGGCCGGCCGCCACCTCGACCTGTCCGCGCACTGCGCCCCCGCGGTGTCCGCCCACGCCTTCTGCGCCGTGCGCCGACTGCGGCACCTGGAGTACTTCCACGACCACGTGCGCGTCGAGCGGCTGCTGTTCGACGGCGTCCTGTCGCCCGACGGCGGAGGCCTGCGCCCCGACACGGGCCGGCCGGGACTCGGTCTGGAGGTCAAGTGGGCCGACGCGGAGCCGTACCGCGTGCACGGTACCCGCCCGTCCTGACCACGACCGGGAAACAGGCGGGCGACGGCCTCGTCAGGGGTCCATGCGCTGCTGCTCACGCATGCGCTCGTTGTGCCAGGCGATGGCTGCGCGTATCTGCGGCTCCTGAAGGCCGGTCCGGCAGCCGAGCTGGTCCATGGAGAGCGCCGGCGGGCCCGTGGTCAGGGCGCGGGTGAGCTTCGCCGCCCACAGCTCCTCGTCCACGAAGGGCCGGTGCGCGTAACCGTTCTTGATCACGTCGAAGTGGTCGTCGCAGCACGCGGTGATGAGCCGCAGCCCGTCGAACCATTCGTTGGCGAGGTGGGCCGCGGAGGAGTCCGGCACGTAGCCGCTCACGGCTTCGTCCTCGGGGAAGACCCTGGCGCACAGGTCGCACAGCTCCATGGGGACCGGCTTGGCGGTCCGGCGGTCCTTCCTGCCCTTGCGCTTCCACATGGCGACTCCCGGGGATCGGCGTCCGGAATGCCGGAGTTACCCGCAGGGCGGGGAGCAAACGCCCCGCGGGTGAGGACCGCCGTCGTCCCGGCCGCTCCGGACGCCGCTACGCCAGCCTCACCGGCAGCTCGAACAGGTCGTTCTGCGTGACCACCGGCTTGTTGCGCAGGTCCGATGCCGGCACCGCCAGGTCCAGGCGCGGGAAGCGGGCGTAGAGCGCGGGCAGCGCCACGCCGGCCTCCAGCCGGGACAGGGCCGCGCCCGGGCACACGTGCGGGCCGTGGCCGAAGGAGATGTGCCGGTTCTGCGAGGCGCGGGTGATGTCGAACTCGCCCGCCGTCGGGCCGTGTGCCCCCTCGTCCCGGCCCAGCGCGCCGTACGACACGATCAGCGCGTCCCCGGCGGGTATCACCCTGTCGCCGACCTTGACGTCCTCGGTCGCGAACCGGATCAGGACGTGCGAGGTCGGGGTCGAGTAGCGCAGCGTCTCCTCGATCACCGCGGACCAGTCCGCCTTCCCGGAGAGCACCAGGGCCCGCTGCTCGGGATGTGCGGCCAGGTTGACCACGGAGTTCACGATGAGCGAGATCGTGGTCTCGTGACCGGCGGCCACCATCAGCTGGAGCGTGGAGACGATCTCCGCGTCCGTGAGGTGGTCGCCGTTCTCGGACGCCTGGATCAGCGCGCTGGTCAGGTCGTCGCCCGGGGCGGCGCGCTTCGCGGCGACCGTGTCGGCCATGATCCCGGCCAGCTCGGTGAGGGTGGCGACGACCTCCTCGGGCGGCGTCTGCGTCGAGAAGAACTTGTCGAACAGCACCTTCAGCCGCGGCAGCCGCGCCTCCTCGATGCCCATCAGGTCGGCGATGACGTACATCGGCAGCGGGTAGGCGAAGGCCGCCTTGAGGTCGACGACGCCGCCGTCCGCGGGCATGTCGTCGAGCAGCCGCTCGGTGAGCTCGGTGATCCGCCCCCGCATGTGCTCCACCCGGCGCACCGTGAGCGCCTGAGCGACGAGCGTGCGCAGCCGCCGGTGCTCGGCGCCGTCCACGGTGAGCATCGAGCGGCCGGGGTTGGCCAGCCCGATCAGCGGCCAGTCGGCGGGGATCTCGCCGCGCTGCCACGCCCCCCACACGTTGATGTCCTTGACCAGGCGGGGGTCCGTGAGGAGGGCCTTGGCCTCGGCGTGGTGGGTGACCGCCCAGACGGGCACGCCGCCCGGCAGCTCCACGGCGGCGAGCGGTCCGGCCGCGCGCAGCCGGGCGCTCTCGCCGTCCAGGTCGGTGACGAACGGGTCCAGCGGGATCCGGGCTTCTTCGGTTCCGGTCGTCATGCTGACGTGCCTCCCAGGGCAGTGGTCGGGGTGAACCGCACGGGCAACTCGGTCAGCCCCCGCAGCCAGGGCGAGGGGCGACGGGTGAGGGACCCGGCGGGTACGGCCAGGTCGATGTCCGGCAGCCGGTCGAGGACGACCTCGATGCCGGTGCGCGCGATGACCTCGGCGACCTCCTGCGCGGGGAAGGGGCAGCGGTGCTCGCCGTGGCCGAACGAGAAGTGCGCGTTGTTGCCGCCGGTGAGCGCGGAGCCGTCGGTGCGGACCTGCGGGTCGGAGTTGGCGCCCTGGAGGCCGAGGAGCACCAGGTCGCCGGCCCGGATGCGGCGCCCACCGAGCTGCGTGTCGCGCGAGGCCCAGCGGCCGGCCACGTTCTGCGTTGGCGTGTCCTCCCACAGCACCTCGTTCATGGCCTCGGCGACGCTGTTGCGGCCACCGAAGAGCGAGGCGGCGAAACGGTCGTCGGTCAGCATCAGCCGCAGCGAGTTGCCGATCCAGTCCGCCGTCGGCTGGTGGCCCGCGGCCATCATCACCATCAGGTCCTGGGCGACCTCCTCCTCGGTGAAGCCGCTGTCGTCGGCCAGCATCCGGGAGGCGACGTCGTCGGCGGGCGTCGCCTTCCGGTCGGCGAGGAGCCGCGCCATCGACGTGGCGAGGTGCGTCTGGCCGGCGATGGCCCGCTCCCTGCCGTCGATCATGTCGTTGAGGGCGGTGACGAGCGCCGGACCCTGTTCGTCGGAGAAGCCGTACAGGCGGGCCAGGACCCGTACCGGCAGCAGCATGGCGTAGTCGGCGACGAGGTCGGCCTCGCCCTTGGCGCACAGCCGGTCGACGAGTTCGTCCGCGAACCGCTCGGCGTGGCCGCGCAGGACGTGCGGGTCGACCGCCTCCAGCGCGTCGCTGATCATGGCGGCGCGTTCACGGTGCCGTTCGCCGACCGTGTAGAGGATCGACGGCTGCCTGCGGCCGATCATCGGCAGCAGCGGCCAGTCGTCGGGGATGTTCTCCCACTGGTTCCACAGGTCGGAGTCCCGGCTGAACAGCACTGGATCGCCGGTCACCTGGTGCAGTTCGCGGTAGCCGAGCACCAGCCAGGCCGGGACGTCCCCGTCCAGCAGCACCGGGGCGACGGCGCCGTGCTCGCGCCGCATCCGGCGGTACAGCAGGGCGGGATCCGTCTGGAAGCGGGGGCCGCCGAGCGGTACGGCGTTCTGGACGTCGGTGGCGTCGGTGCTCACACGAACTCCTGTCGGGGCTGGGCGGCGTAGCGCGCCTGGAGGTGTTCCACGAGCGCGATCAGCACCTGCTTGCCGGACTCGCGGGACCGGGCGTCGCAGAAGACCAGCGGCACCCGCGGGTCCAGGTCGAGCGCCTCGCGCACGGCCTCGGGGCGGTGTCGGGGCCCGCCGAAGTCGTTGCAGGCGACGATGAACGGCGTGCCGTGGTGCTCCAGGCGGTCGATGGCGTACCAGGAGTCGTCGATGCGGCGGGTGTCCACCAGGACCACCGCGCCGAGCGTGCCGGAGAACAGCCGGTCCCACAGGAACCAGAAGCGTTCCTGGCCGGGCGCGCCGAACAGGTACAGCACGTTGCGCGCGTCGAGGCTGATGCGGCCGAAGTCGAAGGCCACGGTCGTCGCGGTCTTGCCGCGTACCTCGCTGATGTCGTCGACCGCCTCGCCGGCCTGCGTCATCGTCTCCTCGGTGTTGAGGGGGCGTATCTCGCTGACCGAGCGGACCATGGTCGTCTTGCCGACGCCGAACCCGCCCACGACCACGATCTTCAGGCCGTTGCTGGCGGACGCACCCAAAGGGGTGCGGGCGTCAGAGGTTGCGGAGTCCAACGAGCACCTGCTCCAGGATGTCGGGATCGGGGACGGCTGCCGTGTGCGGGTGGCGTGCGCTCACCCGGCCCGCGGCGTGCAGATCGGAGAGCAGGACCTTGGTGATGCTCACCGGGAGCCGCAGTTCGGCGGCGATCTCCACGACGGCGGTGGGGGCCTCGGTCATCCTGAGAATCGCCGTGTGCTCCGACTGCATGCCGGGCGTCGGCTCGCATTCGGCGACGACGAGGGTGACCAGGTCGAAGGGGTTGCCGGGGCTCGACCGGCTGCGTCCCTGGGTGACGGTGTACAGCCGGTCGGGCGCGTCGTCCCTGCCGGGGCGGCTCATGACGTACGGGGCTGCGCGGTGAGGTGCTCGCCGAGCTGCTCGATGAGCTCGCTCATGTTGTGCCCGACGAGCCCCGCGTCCGCGTCCTCGGAGGTGACGACGGCAAGATGCGCGCCCTGGCCCGCCTCCACGATGAACAGGATCCCGCCGTAGAACTCGGTCATGGCCGAGCGCACCCCGCCGCTGCCGTCGCCGAACTCCACGGACGCGCCGTGGGACAGCGACTGGATGCCGGCGGCGATCGCGGCCAGTTGGTCGGCCTGGTCGACGGAGAGCTCCGGGGTGCGGCAGAGCTTGAGCCCGTCGCGGGACAGGACGAGCGCGTGCCGCGCGCCCGGGGTGCGCTCCAGGAGGCCCTCGATGAGCCAGGTGAGCTTCTCGTCGGCGGTGGTCGAGCCGGTCATGGAGTGGTGTCGCCTTCCGGGTGCGCGTGCGAGTGGGACGGGTGGTCGGGGGCCGTCTCGGCCGGTGCGGGTGCCGCGGGCTCCTCCTGCTGGGCACTGTCCCGTGAGGTGGCGGGGCCGGCGGCCCGTACGGCCTGGCGGAAGCTGCTGAAGCGGGCCGCTCGTGCCTTCGCGTCGTCGGCGGGCGGTGCGGGGCGCGGCTCGGCGGACCGGGCGGTGGCCCGGGCGCGTTCGGCGGCGGCGAGGGTGCGGCCGCGGCGGCGCCTGGGCAGCCCCGTGAACGGCTCGGCGGACTCGGCCGACGGGTCCGGCTCGCGGTCCGCGGACTCGTGGGTGGGCAGCGGTTCGGGGGCCACGTCGGCGGGAGCGGGCTCCGGCCCGGCGGTGGACGGTGCGAGGGCGGGCTCCGGCCCGGCGGTGGACGGTGCGGGAGCGGACGGTGCGGGGGTGCGCGGCAGGCCGGTCGGAGCGGCGGGCGGCGGGGACGCCGCCGGACCGTCGGAAGCGGCGGGACCGCTCAGAATGTCCTGGGGGATGAGCATCAGCACGCCTGTACCGCCGCGCGCGGACGGCCGGAAGGACACCTTGAGCCCGTGCTTGGCCGACAGCCGGCCCACCACGGAGAGGCCCAGCCGGGTACCGGTCAGGCCGCCGAGACCGGCCGGCTCGCCGGCCACCGCCCGCTGGGCCCGGCGCAGTTGCACCTCGCCCATCACCAGCCCGCTGTCCTCCACGGACACGATGACGCCGGCCGGCACCTCCTCGACGTACACGTGGACCTCGGCGGTCGGCGGGGAGAAGTTCGCGGCGTTGTCGAGTAGTTCGGCCAGGGCGTGCATGACGCCCTCGGCGGCGTGCCCGGCGACCGCGGTGTCGCTGGCCGAGTGCACGCGCACCCGCTGGTAGCCGGCGATACGTCCCATGGCGCCACGCAGAATGGATTCCATGCCGATGGGCCGCGCCCAACGACGCCCGGAGCGGGCGCCCGTGAGGACGGCGACGGAGTCGGCGAGCCGGCCCGCCTGCGCGGTGCGGTGGTCGAGGTGGAGCAGGTCGGCGAGGACGTCCTCGTCACTGTGCCGTTCCTCCATGGCGCGCAGGTCGGCCAGCATCCCGGTGGCCAGCGCCTGCATCCGGCCGGCCGCGTTGGCCGTCGCGGAGACGGCGGCGGCGCGCTCACCGGTCGCCCGGTCGAGCAGCGCCCGCAGCCGGGTGGCCTCCTCGGTGAGCCGGGCGACCTCCTGGGCCCGCTGCTCGGCGAGACGTACCCGCTCCTGCTCGAAACCGTCCGCGAGCCGCTCCCGCTCCCGGTCGAACTCCGCCACGACGCGGGTCCGTTCACGATCGGCCTCCGCACGCAGGCGCTCCTGTTCCCGTCCCGCCTGCTCGGCCAGCCGCGCCCGGTCCTGGGCGAGCCCGGCCGCGTCCGCGCGGGCGGTGTCCAGCAGGCGGCGGGTGGCCCGCTCCCGGCGGACGGCGTGCACAGCCACGGTCACCGCCGCGCAGAGCAGGATCGCCGCGGCGCTCGCGCCCAGGCCGAGTGGCACGCGTACCGAGGACGGCGCCGCGGCGACGGCACCGCCGACGACGAGCGCCGACACCACCGCGCAGGGCAGGGCCACGGCCAGGAGTACACGGGGAGCGGGTCGGTCGCCGGGGCGGGCGGGCGCGGTCATCAATCGGGTCCTCGCCAGGCCGCCGGAGCGGCCCTCGTGTCGTCCTTCGGGGCGCGTGAGTGCCGAGAGTTTTCACACGGCACGCAACAGGCGATCACTATACGAGAGTTCGTGATCCAATTGAGAAGAATTCCGCTCAACTACCGCATGCTTTACGTCGGTTCCTCGTGCGACGGTCACAGGCGCTCGCCTGCCACGTCGTCCTCGCTGGGCGTCCGTCCGGTGAGCCGGCGGGCGCGGGCCTTCAGGAGCCGCAGCCGGTCGAGACGGGAGATCACGGGAGAGGCGGTCACCCCGTGCAGGGCGACGGAGGCGAGGACGGTGAAGGCCACCACGGCCCAGAGCTCCCCGGCCGGGACGTGAAAGCCCTCCGTGCCGAGCGCATGGGCGAGGTAGAACAGCGAGCCGATGCCGCGGATGCCGAAGAAGGCGGTCACGAGGCGCTCCCGAGGGCCGGCGGCCGTGCCGAACTGCGCGACCCAGCCGCTCAGCGGCCGGGCGACGAGCAGCACGAGCAGACCGACGGCGGCGCCCCGCCAGGTCAGGTCGGCCAGGGCACCCTGCGCGACACAGACGCCCAGGAGAAAGAGGAGCCCGGCGGTGAGCAGTCGTTCGATCTGCTCGACGAAGTCGTGGAGCACGGCGTGGTAGCCGTGGTCGCGTTCGGCGGCGCGGATCCGGCAGGCGGTGACGAAGACGGCCAGGAACCCGTAGCCGTGGGCGAGTTCGGTGATGCCGTAGGAGAGGAACGTGGCACCCAGGGCGACGAAGCCCTCCCGGTGCTCGGACAGCCGCACCGACGCCCGGCCAGCGCGGAAGAAGAGCCAGCCGAGCAGCTTGCCGACGGCGAGACCGGCCAGTACTCCGATCACGCACGCGTACAGTACGTCGACCAGGAGCCAGTGCCCGACCCAGCCGCCGGACAGGCCCGTGCCCGCCGCCGCGGTCAGCGCGATCGCCGCCATGACGACGGGGAAGGCGAGGCCGTCGTTGAGGCCGGCCTCGCTGGTGAGTGCGAAGCGCACCTCGTCCTCGTCGTGCTCGGAATCGGTGGGCGCGCCCACCCGCACCTCGGAGGCGAGCACCGGGTCGGTGGGCGCGAGCACGGCCGCCAGCAGCAGCGCGGCGGCCGGCGGCCAGTCCAGCAGCCACCAGGCGAGGAGCCCCGTGGCCGCGATGGTCAGGGGCATCGTGATGCCGATCAACCGCCAGGGGCCTTGCCAGCGGCGCAGGCCGAGGGGACGGTTCAGCGCGAGACCGGCACCCATCAGCGAGACGATGACGCAGATTTCGGTGAGGTGCTCCACCCACACCCGGTCGCGCACCAGGTCGATCTCCGGCAGAGGCGTGGGCAGCAGTTGCAGCACGGCCCCGCAGGCGAGGAAGACGAGCGGCATGGACAGCGGTCGCCCGGCCACCAGCCGGGGCAGCACGGCCGCCGCGAGCGCACCCGCCCCGAGCACGGTGAAGAGGAAGTCAGCCAAGGTCACCGCTGACGTGTGCCCGCTGCCGCGCCGCCGTACGCCGGTCGCCCGGTTGAATCCCGGACGATTGTGCGTCCCGCGGGCTCAGGGAAGACCGCCCTGCTCGCAGACCCGGCGGGCGACGTCACGGAGTTTCTCGTTGCGGTCCTGCGAGTACCGGCGCAGCGCGGCGAAGGCCTGGTCCTCGGTCAGGCGGTGCCTGCCCATGAGGATGCCCATGGCCTCGCCGATCGTGTGCCGGGTACCGATGGCCTCCTGCAACTGGGCGTGCGTACGGGCACTGGAGAAGGCGACCGCGGCGTGGGAGGCCAGCAGCCAGCCCGCCGTCTCGCTGGCCTCGGTGAACGCGCCGGGCCGATACGAGTAGATGTTCAGCGCCCCGAGATCCTCCTCCTCGGTGAACAGCAGGAAGCCCATCATGCTGCCCAGGCCCAGCTTGCGTGCCTCGGGCAGGTACTTGGGCCAGCGCCGTGCCTCGTCCGTGAAGTCGGCGATCCGGAACTGCCGCTGCCCGTCGGAGGTGCGAGCCGCGTCGAAACAAGGCCCTTCCCCGACGCGCCCCTGAAGTTCGTCGCTGTCGACCACCACCTGGTCGGTGGGGGCGAGCGACTGCACCTGTTTGCCGCGCAGGATGAGGATGCCGGCGGCGTCGCAGCCTTCCACCAGCTCCGTGGCCGAACCGGTGATCCGCTTGAGCGTGTCGTTCACCGACTCCTGCGCCAGCAGGTCGCGCGCCAACGACGCCAGCTGCTGCGCGAACCCGCGCCAGTCCTCCATACCGTCCTCCTCACTTCTTGAAGGAGTGCCCCGGAGACTGCCGGACGCAACAAGGAGATCCAACCACGCCCCTCCTGGTTCGGTGCCGCAAATCCGCACGCGCCACCGACGGCGAACGCGTGCGAGCCGGCCCGGTTCAGCGCCGGATGAGACCGAGGGCGGTGGCGGTGGCGACCGCGGCGGTGCGGGAGTCCACGCCCAGCTTGGTGTAGACGCGGGCCAGATGGGACTTGACCGTGCCCTCGGTCAGATGGAGCCGCTCGGCGACGTGCTGGTTGGACAGGCCCTCGGCGACCAGGGCGAGGACCTCGGTCTCCCTGCGGGTCAGCGAGGTGTGCGGCTCGCGCAGGCGGGTCATCAGCCGGTCCGCCACCGTGGGCGCGAGCGCGGTCCGGCCCGTCGCCGCGGTGCGTACCGCCGCGGCGAGGTCCTCGGGCGGCGCGTCCTTGAGGAGGTAGCCGGTGGCACCGGCCTCGATCGCGGGCAGCGTGTCGGCGTCGGTGTCGTACGTCGTGACGATCAGGACGCGCGGTGCCCCCGGTCGCGCGGTGATCGCGGCCGTGGCCTCCGCGCCGTTCATGCCCCTGCCGAACCGCAGGTCCATCAGGACCACGTCGATGTCGCCCCGGGCCGCCCGCTCGACGGCCCCCTCGGCGGTCGCGGCCTCGGCGGCCACCGTGATGCCCTCCTCGGTCTCCAGCACCGCGCGCAGCCCCGCACGGACGACTGGGTGGTCGTCGGCGAGCAGCAGACGGATCGGCGTCCGGGCGGTCTCGGTCACGGCTGGGCCTCGGGGTCGTCGGCGGCGTCGGTGTCGCCCGGGGGCGTGGGCGGGGACGCCAGGGGGAGCCGGGCGGCCAGCGCCGTACCGCGTCCCGGGGCGGACTCGACGGAGAGCGTGCCGTCCAGGGCGTGCATACGGGCCCGCATGGCGGCCAGTCCGAAGCCGCCGCCCTTTGGCCCGGGAGCGGCGACGGCGGCGGGATCGAAACCCACCCCGTCGTCGGTGACACCGAGCGCGACGGCGTCGTCGAGGTAGCTCAGGGTCACCTCGGCGCCACCGGCGCGGGCGTGCCCCACCGTGTTGGCCAGCGCGGACTGGGCGACGCGCAGCAGGGCCACCTCGTGCGCGGTGGGCAGCGGGCGGGGCCGGCCGGCGAGGCGGAAACGGACGTCGAGGCGATGCCGGTCACCGGTGGTGGCGCAGAGCCGGTCCAGCGCGTCGGTGAGGGTCGTGTCGTCCAGGGCCGGCGGAGAGAGGGCGGCGACGAACCGTCGGGCCTCGGCGAGGTTGTCCAGCGCGGCCTGCCGGGCCTGGCCCACGTAGGTGGTCGCGGGCCCCGGCCGGTCGGGCAGGGCCCGCTCGGCGGCACGCAGCAGCAACTGGATGCTGGACAGGCCCTGGGCGAGGGTGTCGTGGATCTCGCGGGCGAGGCGCTCGCGTTCCTCCAGCACGCCCGCGGTCCGCTGGGCGTCGGCCAGGTCGGCCCGGGTGACGGTGAGCTCCTCGATGAGCCGGCGCCGCTGTTCGCTCTCGCGGTACAGCGCCTGGTAGCCCCACACCACCGCCACGGCGACGGCGGCCCCGAGCGCCGGCCCGATCGCGGTGGCCGCCGTGAAGGCTCCCTGATGGGCGGAGAACGCGGCGATCGCCGCGACCGCCGTGGCGACCACCGCGGCCAGTCCGGCACGGCGGGACAGGAGGTGGAGCTGGACGAAGTACAGCGGGAAGGCCAGCCACACACCCTCGGCGGACAGGGCCAGCAGCACGAGCCACACCGCGCCGACCGCGCCCAGCCACAGCGCGGCGGCACGGCGGGAGGCGCGGACGGTGGGGAGCGCGGGGCCCGCGGCGTACACCACGCCCACCACCGCGGCCGCGGCGATCACGGCGGGCGCGTGCGGCCGGTCGTCCGCCACCGCCCGTACCGCCGGCAGGACGAGCAGGCCGGCCACCAGCAGGTGCAGGCTCCAGGCCAGGGCCCGGGTGGTGGGAGTCAGCGCGTTCACGATCGTCCCAGCCTACGGACCGTGCCGGGGCCGGGCATCTGCCGAAAGTTACAAGTCGGGCCGCACCCTTCGGCCCGCGAAGTCCCCGCCCAGGAGCGATGCCCGCGAGGCCCCCG
This sequence comes from Streptomyces sp. NPDC058812, assembly GCF_042744565.1. Lineage (NCBI taxonomy): Bacteria > Bacillati > Actinomycetota > Actinomycetes > Kitasatosporales > Streptomycetaceae > Streptomyces > Streptomyces sp. NPDC058812. Next base: position 113,354 of record NZ_JBHYOB010000013.1, on the reverse strand, counting down.
AGCGGCGACGGTGTACACCTCGCCGATTCCGTCGGCGGTCATCCCTCCCCCTCCCAACCGTCGTCGAAAGGCCGGGCGAAGACGTGTTTGTCGCCTTCAGAGACCTGACGTTCGCCAAGGGGCGCTTCGCCCTGATGGGCAGCGTCGTCGTACTGATCACCCTGCTGGTCGGGCTGCTGTCCGGTCTGACCGCCGGCCTCGCCCGGGACAACGTCTCCGCCGTCACGTCCCTGCCCGCCGACCGGATCGCCTTCGCCGCTCCGAGTGGCGGTCAGGACCTGTCGTACGCCAACTCCACCGTCACCGAGGACCAGTGGCGTCGGTGGGCGAAGGCGCCCGGCGTCGGCGACGCCGAGCCGCTCGGCATCACCACCGCCCGGGTCACCGCGGGCGACCGGAGCACCGGCGTGTCCGTCTTCGGCGTCGAGCCCGGCTCGTCCCTGGCTCCCGGCGGTGACCGCGTCGACGACCGCACGGTGCTGATGCCGCCCGCCGCCGCCGAGGAACTCGGCGTCCGCGCGGGCGACACCGTCGCCCTCGCCGGCCGGCGGCTGACCGTCGCCGCCACCGACCGTGACGTCTCCTTCAGTCACACCCCCGTGGTGTGGACGAGCCTGCGCACCTGGCAGGCCGTCGCCCCGCCCACCGGAGGGGCCGAGGGACCCGCCGCGACGGTGATCGCACTCGACAGCGCCTCCGGCGCCGACATCGCGGCGACGGACCGGGCGGCGGGCACCGAGACCGTGACGAAGGGCGAATCGCTCTCCGCGATCGGCTCCTACGCCTCCGAGAACGCCTCGCTGCAACTGATGCGCGGCTTTCTGTTCGCCATCTCCGCCCTGGTCGTCGGCGCCTTCTTCACCGTGTGGACGATTCAGCGCAGCGGTGACATCGCCGTGCTGAAGGCCCTGGGGGCCACCACGGCCGGACTGCTGCGCGACGCGCTCGGCCAGGCCGTCGTCCTGCTGGCCTGCGGCACCCTCGCCGGTACCGCGGCCGCCGCCGCGATCGGCGCCGCGGTGTCCGGCTCTGTCCCGTTCGTCCTCACTCCCGCCACCGTCCTCGTCCCGGCCGCCGTGATGGTCCTGCTCGGCGGGCTCGGGGCCGGCCTCGCCGTCCGCCGTATCACCTCCGTAGACCCGCTGACCGCCCTGGGGAGCGCTCGATGAGCCTGCGCCTGACCGACATCACCCTCACCTACCCCGACGGTGACGGCCGTCTGACCGCCCTCGACCGCGTCACCTTGGACGTCCCGAGGGGTGACCTGACCGCCGTCATCGGCCCCTCCGGCTCGGGCAAGTCCAGCCTGCTGGCCGTCGCCGCCACCCTCATCACCCCCGACTCCGGCACCGTCACCGTCGACGGCACCGACACCACCGGGATGAGCCGCGGGGAGCTGGCCGACCTGCGCCGGCACCGGATCGGCATCGTCTTCCAGCAGCCCAACCTGCTGCCGTCCCTCACCGCGGCCGAGCAGCTCCAGGTGATGGCCCACATCGACGGGCGCGGGCCGCGCGCCGCCCGGGGCCGGGCGCTGGACCTCCTCGACGCGGTCGGGATGGCGGACCGGGCCGACCGCCGGCCCCATCAGCTCTCCGGCGGCCAGCGTCAGCGCGTCAACATCGCCCGCGCCCTGATGAACGACCCCGGGGTGCTGCTCGTCGACGAACCCACCAGCGCCCTCGACCACGAGCGGGGCGCCGCCGTCATCGACCTGATCACCGGCCTCACCCGGGAGCGGGGCACGGCCACCGTGCTGGTCACCCACGACCACGCCCATCTGGCCGCGGCCGACCGTGTCACCGAGGTGCACGACGGACGCCTGACACTGCCCGCACCGGCGGGCTGACCGTGCGTCCGCCGGTGCGGGCGCCGCCGGGCCGGAGCCGGTCGGTGGCGTCCGGCGGCTGGATCCGCATGCCGGGACGCCGCCGGTGCACGGTCAGGCACGTCACCCGGTCCGGGCCGGTGACGACGCCACGGGACGAACCGTGCGGCAGCCAGGTCAGGACGCCCGCGCGCAGGGGGCGGTCGCCGTCGGTGCGGACGAGGACCGCCGCACCGTCGAGGACGAGCAGCAGGACGTCGAGGTCCGGTTCGGTGTGCGTGCCGGACCGGACCGGCCGGCGCATCACCGTCAAGCGCGTGCGGGGCGACGGGCAGCCGGACGGCGAGGTCTCGTCCTGGCTCCACGCGCACGCGAGGGTGACGTGCTCACCGTGTCCGCACCGTTCGGCGACCTGGTGCCGACCGAGGACCACGGCCCGCTGCTGCCGGCCTCCGCCGGAATCGGCGTGACCTCCATGCCGGCCATGCTGAGTCACCTGGCCGCCTCCGGCGCCACCCGGCCGGTGACCGTCGTCCACGCCGACCGCGACCCCGCCTCGCACGCCCACCGGCGGGAACAGCTCGACCTGATACGCGAGCTGCCCGACGCCCGGCTCCACCTGTGGTACGAGGAGCCCGGCGACCAGGCACCGGAGGCATCGGCCGGCCACGCCGACATCGCCGGCCTCGCACTGCCCGCGGGGCTCACGGTCCGCCTGTGCGGCCCGCTGCCCTTCATGCGCGCCGTCCGCGGCGGCCTGCTGCGCCGCGGTGTGCCCGCGGCGGCCAGCCACTGGGAATCGCGTACCGGCGTTAGGCCGCTGCGGTGAACGCGGTGGTGATGGCGGTGTCGACGCGGGCGTGCACGACCAGACGCGGGCCCGAGGTGCCGGAGTTGTTCTCCAACAGCCGGCGGACGGGCGCGCTGTGGGTGACGACGCACATCAGGACGCCGAGCCGGCGGCACCACTGGTGGGCCCGGAGCACGGCACTGACCGAGGCGTGGCCGGCGGCCCGCTCGGTGAGGACGATGACGACGGGGGTCGGCTGATGGGCGTCGACCAGGTTGGTGATGTGCGTGGTCAGCGTGGCCCGCCCGTCGATTCCCGGGTCCTGGTCCACCGTGATGACCAGGACCCCATGCTCCAGGGTGTGGGACAGCATCGTGGCCTCCGATCCGACGCCTGGTGGCGAAGTTGTGTTCAGTGAAGGTGCCCGGTACCGCGTTCGCAACGCGCCCGCGCCCGTGCGCGGCACCGGCCGGCCGGTGCCTGCACCCGGCACTGAGTACGATCGTCCGGTCCGCCGCCCTCCGTACCCTGATCGACGCAAGGAGCCCCGACCGTTGTCCGCCCTCCTGCCCCCGCCCCGTACCGGGCCCCGCCTGCTGGACCCGGAGCGGCTGACGCGGGTGGAGGACGGCGAACGGCTGCACGCCCTGCTGTGGCGCCCGGGACCGGGCTGGCGGATGGCCAGCAGTGCCGTGCTGGGCGGGGGGATCGCCGACCGCGCATGGGTGCTCAACGCCCAGGTCGCCCACGGCTACCGGCGAACCGACCCGGCGCGTCACCTGGCCGACCTGGCTCGCGCCGCGGGTGCCCGGGGGCCCGGGGTGGGTCTGCTGACGGCCGCCGACGTGTCCGCCTGCGCACGGGCACGGGACGACGGCGCGGAGGCCGTGGTGACCGCGGGGATCTCGGTACGCGGATGGGCGGCCTCACCCGAGCAGGGCGCCGTCGCGCCCGCCGCACCGGGGACGATCAACATCATCGCCGCGCTGCCGGTCGCGCTGAGCGACGCCGCCCTGGTCAACGCCGTGATGACGGCGACCGAGGCCAAGGTCCAGGCGCTGCTGGACGCGGGCCTCGACTGCTCCGGCACGCCCACGGACGCCGTGTGCGTCGCCGCCCGCGCCGAGCGGTCCGGAGCCGGGGTCCACGCCTTCGCCTGCCCGCGCTCCGAGTGGGGAGCCCGGCTGGCCCGGGCGGTCCACCGGGCCGTACTCTCCGCGCTGCCCACCGGCCCGTGAACCCGGGACCGTTGCAAGACCGGTGAGCCCAGGTCCGTTACAACGAGGTCCTGCGCCGTACCGCCACCACCCGCAGGGCCAGTGCCACGGCGAGCAGCACCCAGGCCACGGCGCAGTATGCCCACGCCGTCGCGCCCCGCGCGAGGTCCACGGCGCTCCACACGGCCCACAGCGCGAGTACGACGCACAACGCCGTCCACGCGACGTCGGCGACGCGGGTGCGCAACTGCGCGCGCTGCCGGGTGCCCGGTTCCAGATCGCCGAGACCGTTGCCGGTGGGTGCCTGCCGCTCGTTCACGTCGGACTCCTTCGGAGGTTCGCGGAAGAGTGAACTCCGGGTACCCGCAGGGAGGTCGCGCAAGCGGTCAAGGGGGCGTACGTGCGTGGGGGCGACCCGGGCCGGGCCGCCCCCACGCACGCGTCCGTCTCGGGCGATCAGCGCTGAGAGGTCTTCTGCAGCGCCTTGTCGAGGGCGGCCTTGAAGCCGTACGCCCACAACTGGTTCACCCGGCCGCGCTCGTTGGCGTTCGGGTAGGCGTTGGTGCAGGACGGGCCGGGACCGCCGCCCGACATCAGCTCGCTGCACGGGCCGGAGTAGTGGTCGGGCAGACCGAGCACGTGCCCGGTCTCGTGGGCGGTCACGCGGGTCGAGTCGTACTGCTGGTTCTGCCGGTAGTCGAGGAAGATGTAGCCGTTGCCGTGTCCGTCCGTGGAGGCGTACGAGCCACGGGAGTCGTTGCCCTCGTAGTACGCGAAGTCGGCGCCCGAGCTTCTTTCCGCGAGCCGCACGTTGGACACCGAGCTGTTCCAGATCTGGGTGGAGCGGGATATCTGCGAGCGGAAGCTGGGCGCGTTGGTGGCGCTGTAGTAGACGGTGACGGCCGCCGTCGAGGCCGGGTTCGCGGCGCGCTTCTCGGCGACGGACTTGATGACCGCCTCGAAGAACGCCCGGTTGGCGGCGGCGTCTTCGCCCGAGCCGGCGGCGGGCTGGTAGCCGACGTGGGCGGCCCGGTCCGGCGCCTGGGGAGCGGCGGCCGTCGCGGCGGGACCGGAGCCGAGTACGGCCGCCGTCAGGCCGAGGCCGACCGTGGTGGACAGCAGAGGCAGGCTGATACGCATCGATGACTCCTTGTGTGGGGGAGTGGGGAGAGAAGTCGTCACCGGTGAGTGTGGGGCGCCCATGAGCCCGCTGTGATGATGGCAACAGGCGATAGGGCGGGGCTATCACCCACGGGGCCACCGCCGTGCGGCCGCCCCGGAACAGCTTGGACCGGAGTGCAGAACTCGCCCTGATCCGCCGCGTTTTGTTCACCTGGCGCAACCAACTGTTCCGCTTTACGCTCCCTGCATGGAGCTCGAGGTGAGGCACCTACGCGCGCTGTGCGCCATCGCCGACGCCGGCAGCCTGCACCGGGCGGCACGCCAACTGGGCGTCGCCCAGCCCACCTTGAGTACTCAGCTGGTCCGTATCGAACAGGCCCTGGGCGGGCCCCTGTTCACTCGTGAACGCACCGGCTGCCGGCCCACCCCGCTCGGTCGGACGGTCCTCGGCCGGGCCCGTCCGCTGCTGGCCGACATGCGCACCCTGGTCCGCGAGGCCCGCGCCGCCGCGGCCGGCGGCGACAGCCGGCTGCGCGTCGGCTCCACGGCCAGCCGTGCCCTGGCCGGCTGGCTGCGCAGGCTCAGACAGCCGGGCCTGGAACCGACACTCCAGATGGACGTCTCCGCCAACGCGCTGCTGCGCAGGGTCACCGACGGCCAGCTCGACGTCGCCTTCGTGCACGAGGTGGAGGGCTGCCCGCTGCGCGTCCCCGAGGGCCTGCGGCTGCGGGTCCTCGTCGAGCGCGAACCCCAGTTCGTCATGCTGCCCGCCGACCACCCCGCGGCCACCCGGTCCGTCGTCCGCCTCGCCGACCTGGCAGACGACCGCTGGATGGTCGATCCCACCGTCGACGGTGAGTGGGACGGCGTGCACCGCATGCTGCGCGCAGTCGGCCTCGACCCGCGCGTCCTGCACGGCGACTACCACACCGCCGCGTCCCTCGTCGCCACCGGCGAGGTGGTCACCGTCTGCCAGCCCAGCTCCCAGTCCCGCCCCGACACGGCCGTACGGCGGCTGTACGGCGACCCCCTCGGCGTACGCCTGCTGCTGGCCGCGCGCACCCGGGCCGAGCTGGACGCCGTCTATCCGGCGCTGGAGGAGGCGTACTGGGAGGTGGCCCGGCAGTCCGCCCCGTACCGGGAGTGGCTGGAACACGCCGGGCCCCCTGAGCCCCGTCTCGTACCGGCCTCCTGAGCCGTATCGGCCATTGCGGTGGTCTTCCACTCGAACCGGTATGGCAAGAAGGTCATATGGTTACGGAGAGGTGTATGAGCTCTGTGCGACGTCTTCCGCCTCTTCGTTCGATGGCCGTCATCTGTGCCCTGGGCAGCTCCGTCCTCCTGATGACCGGCTGCACGAACGCCGACACGACACGCTCCAGTGTCGCCGAGGCGGCTCAGACCACTCCCCCCACCACGTCCCCCACCAACACGGCTTCCGCCACCGACACCGCTTCCCCCTCTCCCTCCGAGTCCCTGACCGACGACCAGGCCGAGCGCCAGGCTCTGGTCCCGAAGGCGAAGGTCACCTGGGACAAGGCGGCCGACACCGCCGTCAAGGAGGTCCCCGAGGGCAAGCTCGTCGACCTCGAACTGAAGCCCACGTCCGCCGAGGCCACCGCGTCGACCGGCTCGCCCAGCCCCAGCATGCCGAACCCGGCTCCCAGCCAGGGCGCCCCCGAGTGGGAGGCCAAGGTCGCCGCCCCCGACGGCACCGTGCACCGGATCGACGTCGACGCGGTCTCCGGCGAGGTCTTCCGCACCCAGGTCGAGGACCAGGACGCCGACGACAAGCAGCAGGTCGCCGACCGGCTGAAGAAGGCGACGCAGACGCCGGAACAGGCCGTGAAGGTGGCCACCGACAAGACCAAGGGCACCGTCACCGGCGTCGAGCTGGACGAGAACGACAACCAGCAGCTCCTGTGGGGCGTCGACGTGGTGTCGACCGACAACTGGAACAAGACGACCGTGGACGTCGACGCGGCGAACGGCAAGATCCTGCGCGAGCACGTGGACCGCGACTGAGCGCCGGCCCCGAACACCGCGACGAGAACCGAAGCAGTACGGCGGGAGCAGCCGGGTGACTCCACCCGGCTGCTCCCGCCGTACGTGCCCGGAGGTCTCAGGCGGCCGGCTCCACTGCCTCCGTCCGTCCGCTCGCCACCGTGCGGGGCAGCGTCAGCACGGCGAGGAAGCCGCAGACCGCCACCGCGGCGAAGAAGTAGAACCCCCACGGGTGACCGATCCCCGAGGCGACCAGGGCACCGGTGATCGACGGGCCGACGATCGAGCCGATCCGGCCGATCCCGGACGCCGAGCCGAGCGCGGTGCTCCGCACGGACGCCGGGTAGAAACTCGTCACGTAGGCGTAGACGAGCACCATGGCGGAGAAGACGAACACGCCGGTGAAGAAGACGATGACGTTGAGCAGCAGGTCGCTCTCCATCTTGACGCTCAGGCACGCGAGCATGACCACCGAGACGGCGAACCACACCATCGTGGTCCCCTTGATGCCCCGCCGGTCGGCGACGAACCCGCCGACGACCAGGCCGACGACGCCGCCGATGTTGAGCACGAGAAGCTGGGTGACGGCCGTGGGCACGGGGTATCCGGCGTCGTTCATCAGCTTCGGCAGCCAGGTGTTGAGACCGTAGACCAGCAGCAGACCCATGAACGACGCGACCCAGATGCCGATGCCCGCCCGCAGGTAGGCCGGCTTGAGCAGTTCGGTGAACGGCACCCGCCGGTCTGCGTCCCGCTCGGCCCGCTTGGCCCGGACGAAGGCCTCCGACTCCGGCAGCTTGAACCACTGGACGGCGGCGACCACGAGGCCGACGACGCCGAGCAGGTAGAAGAGGATCTCCCAGTTGTCGGTCACCTGCAGGGCCAGCAGCGAGGTGATCACCGCACCGGTGTGGTAGCCGGTCATCGTCAGCGTGCTGGCCCGCGCCCGGCGGCTGGCCGGCATGTGCTCGGCCATCATGGTGAGCGAGACCGGCATGCAGGCACCCAGGCCCAGACCGGCGATCAGGCGGAGCGCGGCGAACATCGCGACGGAGTTCGCCAGGGGCACCACGATGGTGAAGAGCGAGAACAGCACCACCGAGCCGATGAGCAGTCGGCGGCGCCCCAGCCGGTCGGCCAGCGGACCGACGCAGACCGCGCCGATGGCGACGCCCACGAGCGAGAGCGTCGCGATGGTGGTCGCGTCGCCCGCGGTCATGCCGAGGTGGTGGGTCTTGAGCAGGGTGGGGATGATGGCGCCGAGGACGACGAGGTCGTAGCCCTCCAGCAGGACGGTGATCCAGCACAGGATCACCGTCCAGGTGCCGTTGCCGGCGCGGCCTGCCTTCGCGGGCGCGCCGGACGTGGTGGCGGAAGCCATGGTGACTCTCCCCCCGGGGACGGGTGTGAGTGAGCGGAACCGGAACGGCCGGGGCGGCGGCCCTCGGCCGGGTCGGCCGAGGGCGGCCGGAAGGGTCAGAACGGGTAGTCGGCGATGTCCGGGCGGACCGTGACCCACTGGGTCTCGGTGAACGCCTCGACGTTGGCCGCGGCGCCGCCGAAGCGGGACCCGGTACCGGAGGCCTTGACCCCGCCGAAGGGGGCGTTCGGCTCGTCGCTCACGGTCTGCTCGTTGATGTGGACCTTGCCGGAGTCGATCCGGTCGGCGAGCTTCATCGCCGTCCCGACGTCCCCGAGGATGCCGACCGACAGCCCGTACTCGCAGTCGTTGACGATCCGCGCGGCCTCCTCCGGCGTGGAGAAGCCGATGACGGGGGCGACGGGGCCGAAGATCTCCTCGCGCCACGCAGGCATCTCGGTCGTCAGGCCGGTCAGGACGGTGGCGCGGTAGCCGGCGCCGTCGATCTCGCCGCCCGCGGCGACCTTCGCACCCGCCGCGACGCTGTCGGTGACGATGCCGTGCACGCGCTCCAGCTGACGGCGGTCGATGATCGGGCCCAGCGCCACGTCCTCGCGGGCGGGGTCACCGACCGGCAGCGCCTCGGCCTTCGCGGCGAGTGCGGCGGTGTACTCCTCCACCAGCGACTCGTGCACGATGTGCCGGCCGGTCGTCATGCAGATCTGCCCCTGGTGCAGGTACGAGCCGAACGCCCCCGCCGAAGCGGCCTTCCGCACGTCCGCGCCGGGCAGCACGACCAGCGCGTTGTTCCCGCCCAGCTCCAGATGGGCCCGCTTCAGCAGCCGCCCGGCCTGCTCGCCGATGGCCCGCCCGACCGGCGTGGACCCGGTGAAGGAGATCACCCGGACCTCCGGAGCCTCGACGACCGCCCGGCCGACCGAGCCGTCGCCCGGCAGCAGGTGCAGGACACCGGCGGGGAGCCCGGCCTCCTCGAAGACCCGGGTGATGACGACGCCGCCGCTGACCGCGGTGCGCGGATCCGGCTTGAGCAGTACGGCGTTGCCGAGGGCGAGCGCAGGGGCCACGGAGCGCAGGCCGAGGACGAGCGGGAAGTTGAAGGGCGCAATCACGCTCACGACACCGGCGGGACGGCGGCGGGTGAGTGACCAGCGGGCCTCCTCCGAGGTGAGTACCTCGCCCTGGGGATGCGTCGGCAGGCCCGCGCACTCGAAGCACTCGCCCACGGCGAGCCCCACCTCGAAGCCGGCCTTGGACCGGACCGAGCCGGCCTCGCGCACCAGCCATTCCTCGATCTCGGCGGCGTGCTCGGTGAACAGCTCACCCGCGCGGCGCAGCACGGCGGCCCGCTGCTGCGGTGAGGTCGCCGCCCACTCTCGCTGGGCCTCGGCGGCCCGGGCCGCGGCGCGGCCGACGTCCTCGGCCGTGGCCAGGCCCACCGTGCCGAGCCGGTCGCCGGTCGCCGGCTCGGTCACCGGCTGCTCGGCGGGGGAGTCCTGCCAGCCGTCGCTGAAGAACTTCCCGCCCCAGACGTCGCTGTCCAGGAGTGTCATCGTCTTCCCCTTCTCTTCGGGATCTTCGGGTGCCGAGCGCCTCGGCGGCTCCGGGCGCTCGGCCGGTCGAGTCGTGTCTCAGGAGGGCGTGGTGAGCGCCGTGTCCACCTGGATCAGACGGGGGTGCTCCGGCCGCTCGGCCAGTACGGCGCGCAGCTCCTCGGCCCCGCCGACATGCCGGGCGCGGACGCCGTAGCCCTCCGCGACGCGGGTGAAGTCCAGCCCGGGGATGTCCAGCCCCGGGGCGTCCGGCACGCCGAGCAGACCGCCGAACCAGCGCAGCGCCCCGTACGTGCCGTTGCGCAGCAGCACCACGGTCAGCGGGACCCGGTGCTGCGCCGCCGTCCACAGGGCGGTGATGCCGTAGTTGGCCGAGCCGTCCCCGATCACGCCGACGACCGGGCGGCCGGGCTGGGCCATCGCGACGCCGACCGCCCCGGGCAGACCGAAGCCGAGTCCGCCGGCCGCCGGGAAGTAGTAGGAGCCCTGGCGGCGCAGGTCCATCTGGCGCCACCACGCGGAGTTGGTCGACGTCGACTCGACGACGTACGCGGTGTCCCCGGGCAGTTCGTCGCGCAGCGCGGCGAAGACCTGCTCGGGGTGGAGGCCCGGTCCCTCGGCGGTGAGCGGCTCGGGCGCGGGCCGGTAGGGGCCCGCGGGCGTCCCGGGCGGGTCGAGCGCCTTCAGGAGCAGGTCGATGACGGCCCCGGGGTCGGCGACCAGCGCCTCGCCCATCGGTGCCCGCGCGGCGGCCGACGCGTCCTCGGTCACCTGGATCAACCGGGTGCCCTCCGGCAGGTACCGGCCGGGAAGGTACTCGTGGTAGCGGAACACCGGCGCGCCCAGCACCAGTACGAGGTCGTGCCCCTCGAAGGCCTCGGAGATCGGCGCGATCCCGGCGGGCAGCACGCCCCGGAACTGCGGATGCCGGTTGGGGAAGGGCAGCCGGAAGAGCGAGGGAGCCGCCCACACCGGGCCGCCCAGGCGCTCGGCCAGCCGGACGGCGTCGTCGAAGAGGCCGGCCGAGTCGATGTCGCCGCCCAGCACGAGCGCGGGGCGCCGTGCGGAGGCGACCTGCTCGACGAGCCGGCGGCCGTGCTCACCGCCGGGCACGGAGGCCCGCTCGACCCGCCGGTCGAGCACGGCGAGGGCGTTGTCGCCGGCCTCGGCCGTCCAGTCGTCGTACGGGACGGAGAGATAGGTCGGCCGCTGCTGGAGCCGCGCCTCGAAGACGGCCTGGGCGAGCGCGCGCGGCACGTCCTCGGCGCACGCCGGCTCCGCCGCCCAGCCGACCAGCGGCTTCATCAGGGTCTGCGCGTCGACGCTCGCCAGGTTGGCCTCCGGGCCGATGGCGGGCCGCACCTGCTGGCCGGCCACCACCACGAGCGGGGTGCGCGAGGCCACGGCGTTGGTCAGCGCGCCCATCGCGTTGCCCGAACCCGAGGCGGCGTGCAGGTTGACCAGGACGGGGCGGCCGGTCGCCTGGGCGTAGCCGTCGGCCATGCCGACGACGGCGCCCTCGTGCAGCCCGAGGACGTAGCGGAAACCGTCGGGCAGCTCGGCGAGGAAGGGCAGCTCGTTGGAGCCCGGATTGCCGAAGACGGTGGTGAGCCCCTGGCGCTCCAGGAAATCGTGGGAGACACGGCGCACGGATGGCACGGACGTTCCTTTCGAAGTGACGTCCGCCACGCTAGGCACCCCGCGACATGGGCACCAATAGATGTTTCGGCATGCCGATATAGAGTCCATCGATATGGGCACCTTCGATCTCAACCTGGCCCGCGTCTTCGTCCTCCTGTACGAGACCGGCAGCGTCACGGCCACCGCGGAGACGCTCCACGTCACGCAGCCCACCGTGAGCTACAGCCTGGGCAAGCTCCGGCGGCACTTCGACGACGAGCTGTTCCGCCGCAACGGACGCGGGCTCACGCCCACGGCCGGCGCCCGACGGTTGTACGAGCCGCTCCAGCGCGCCCTGGCGGAGATCGACGGGACGGTCCGGCAGGGCGACGCCTTCGACCCCGGGACCATGTCGGGCCGCTTCACGATCGCCCTCTCCGACCTCGGCGAGGCGACCCTCCTGCCGAGGCTCCTCGCCGCGGCCCGCGAGCGTGCGCCGGCGGTGTCGTTCACCGTCCGCCCCTTCGACGTGGAGGACGCCGAGAGCCAGCTGCGCCGCGGCGACCTCGACGCGTTCGTGGCCACCCCGGTGATCACCTCGCACCTGACCGTGCGGATCCCGCTCTTCCGGGAGCGCTACGTCCTCATGGTCGCCGCGGACCATCCGCGCGTGCGGGGCGACGCGGTCACACTGTCGGACCTCGCGGCCGAGCACCACGCGACGGTGTTCGGGCCGAGCGGGCACGTCGCGCCCCGGGCCGTGCTGGCCGCGCACGGGCTGCTGGAACGGGTGGCCGTGGACGCCACCCGCTTCTCGATGCTGCCCTACCTGCTGGAGCAGACCGACCTGATCGCCATCGTCCCCGAGTACGTCGGCGAGGTCTTCACCGCCTCCCACCGGGTGCGACTGGTGCGGCTGCCCTTCGAGACCGAGCCGATCGAGATCGCCCTGTACGCACGCCACGAGTCCTCGCGCAGCCCGGCGCAGCGCTGGCTGGTGCAGTTCATGGCCCAGGTGCTGGGCGAGCAGGTGAGCCCGGCCCAGTTGCCGCCGACCGCCGCTCGGTGACGGCCTGTCACCGAGCCACCGGCGGGTCCTCGTTAGGATCACCCGCATGACGGCACCGGAACCGACCATCCTCGCCACCTCCGGCGGACACCGAGCGGGTGGCCGGACCATGGTGACCTTCGACGCCCTGGTCCATCACGCCGTGGACCTCTCGGGCGCGCACGGCCGCCGCCCGCGCGTCCTGTACGTGGGCACCGCCATAGGGGACGCCGAGCACTTCACCGCCCGCATGACGGAGGCGGCCCGCGTCGCCGGGTTCGACCTGACACCGCTGCACCTGTTCCCCATGCCCAACGTCGAGGACGTGGAGGAGACCGTGCTCGCCCAGGACGTCGTATGGGTCATGGGCGGCTCGGTGGCGAACCTGCTGGCCGTGTGGCGCGTGCACGGCCTGGACCGGATCCTGCGCCGGGCCTGGGAGGCGGGCGTCGTGCTCAGCGGCGTGAGCGCGGGATCCCTCTGCTGGTTCCGGGGCGGGGCGACCGACTCCTTCGGCCCCGAGCTGCGCCCGGTCACCGACGCCCTGGGCTTCCTGCCCTACGGCAACGGCGTGCACTACGACGTCGACCCGGGCCGGCGCCCCCTGATCCACCGCCTCGTCGCCGACGGCACCCTCCCGGCGGCCCACTGCACGGACGACGGCGTCGGCCTCGTCTACCGCGGCACCGAACTGGCCGAGGCGGTCACGGAGATTCCGGGCAAGGGCGCCTACGTGGTCGTACGCGAGGGTGACACGGCGGTGGAGGAGCGCGTCGAGCCACGCGAGTTGCCCGGCCTGCGGGGATGACGGCTCGGCGCGGTCACTCGCGACGGCCTCCTCCGCTCGCGCGGCGGAGGCCGTGCTCCTCCGGCGCGTCAAAAGCTCGACAACGGAGCCCCGTTGAGCGCACGGAGGAGGCGTTCGTGTTTGCCGCCGCGGTGAGGGGCAAGGCGGTCTCCATGAGCGATCCGAACAAGGACACGAACAAGAAGCCCACCAGCACCCGGACCGCCGAGTCCAAGGCCGGCGGCGCCGCCGAGAAGGCGACGGCACCCGCCTCCCGGGCGAGCCGGGCCGCCGCGGACAGGGCCGGTGACGCGGCGTCGGCGGCCAAGGCCGGTGCCCAGCGTTCGGCCGAGGCCGCGAACGGCGCCGTGCAGACGGCGGCCAAGGGCGTCGCGGCCGGCCGCCAAGCGGTCGTCACCACCTCGGGACAGGTCGCGGCCACGGCGAAGACGGCGTGGACGGCCATCGCCCACCGCAAGCTCGTCGCCGCGGGCGTCGGCGCCGGCATCACCGCCGTGAGCGCCGCGTCGTACGCGGTGGGGCGCCGCGCGGGACGTCACTCGCACGGTCCTCTCACCCGTCTCACCGGCGGCCGGATCTGACGTCCGGCCGGCCGGTGCGCCGGCACGACCGGCGCTCCCGGTACCTCCACCTCGGCGGGAACACGCGGGACCGCTCCCCGGACAGGGGAAGATGGGACCGCGAGCGAAGTCCCGACCGAAGCGGAGGAGTGGGCGCATGCAGCACGACCGAGCCGGAAAGCCGGCCGGCCCCGAGGACCTGACCGACGTAGCCCGGCTGGTGACGGCGTATTACGCCCTGCATCCGGACCCGGCCGAGCCGGGGCAGCGTGTGGCCTTCGGCACGTCCGGGCACCGCGGATCGTCCCTCGCGGCGGCGTTCAACGAGGACCACATCGCCGCCACCAGCCAGGCCATCTGCGAGTACCGCACCGCACAGGGCACCGACGGCCCGCTCTTCCTGGGCGCCGACACGCACGCCCTGTCCGAGCCGGCGAGGATCACCGCACTGGAGGTGTTCGCGGCCAACGACGTGACCGTCCTCGTCGACACCGCGGACGGCTACACCCCCACCCCGGCGGTCTCGCACGCCATCCTCACCCACAACCGCGGCCGTACCTCGGGCCTCGCCGACGGTGTGGTCGTCACCCCGTCGCACAACCCGCCCGCCGACGGCGGCTTCAAGTACAACCCGCCGAACGGCGGTCCCGCGGGCTCCGACGCCACCTCCTGGATCCAGGACCGGGCCAACGAGATCATCGCGGCCGGCCTGAAGGACGTACGACGCGTCCCCTACGCCCAGGCGCTCGCCGCGCCCGGCACCGGGCGCTACGACTTCCTCGACGCGTACGTCTCGGATCTGCCGAGCGTCCTGGACCTCGACGCGATCCGGTCGGCGGGCGTGCGGATCGGTGCCGACCCGCTGGGCGGCGCCTCCGTCGCGTACTGGGGCCGCATCGCCGAGCAGCACCGCCTCGACCTGACGGTGGTCAACCCGCTCACCGACCCCACCTGGCGGTTCATGACGCTGGACTGGGACGGCAAGATCCGCATGGACTGCTCGTCGCCGCACGCGATGGCCTCGCTCATCGAACAGCGCGACCGCTTCACCATCGCCACCGGCAACGACGCGGACGCCGACCGGCACGGCATCGTCACCCCGGACGCCGGGCTGATGAACCCCAACCACTACCTCGCCACCGCCATCGCCTACCTCTACGCCCACCGCACCGAGTGGCCCGCCGACGCGGGCGTGGGAAAGACGCTGGTGTCCTCCGGCATGATCGACCGGGTCGCCGCCGACCTCGGCCGACGGCTGGTCGAAGTACCCGTCGGCTTCAAGTGGTTCGTGGACGGGCTGCTCGGCGGCACGCTCGGCTTCGGCGGCGAGGAGTCCGCCGGGGCGTCCTTCCTGCGCCGGGACGGTTCGGTGTGGACCACGGACAAGGACGGCATCATCCTGGCGCTGCTCGCCTCCGAGATCACCGCCGTCACCGGCAGGACGCCCTCGGAGCACTACGCCGCTCTCACCGCCCGCTTCGGCGAACCCGCCTACGCCCGCATCGACGCGCCCGCGACCCGTGAGGAGAAGGCCCGCCTGGCCAAGCTGTCCCCGGCCCAGGTCACCGCCGACACCCTCGCGGGGGAGCCGGTCACCGCCGTGCTCACCGAGGCACCGGGCAACGGCGCGGCCATCGGCGGCATCAAGGTGACCACCGAGAACGCCTGGTTCGCGGCCCGCCCCTCCGGCACCGAGGACGTGTACAAGATCTACGGGGAGTCGTTCCTCGGGGCGGACCACCTCCGGCAGGTGCAGGACGAGGCAAAGCTCGTCGTCCTCGGCGCCCTGGGCGGCTGACGCCGCACCGGCACCCCCGCACCCGGTCCCCGGGCCGGTCAGCGACGACCGGCCCGGGGGAATTCCACGCTCAGCCCGCGGATCTCGTAACCGCCGATCGCCTCCTGGAAGGCGACGCGCGGTTCCCCGTTCATCCGGATGCCGTCGAGGGCGAACAGACGGCTGAGAAAGACATCGGTCTCCAGGAGGGCGATGTGCGCCCCGGGACACCGGTGCGGCCCGTCGCCGAAGGAGAGTCCCGCACCGGCCATTGTGGCGCGGCCGGGCCGGATCACCAGCGGGTCGTCGCCCATGGCCTTCGGGTCGGTGTTGGCGTCGTCCAGGAGGAGTTCGACGTACTCGCCCGGGCGGACGGTCACCGGCCCCTCGGGGCAGGAGAGTTCGACGGTCTCGGTGGCCCGCCGGCGCAACCGCCCGATCACGGGCTCCAGCCGCAGCAGTTCCTGGAGGACGCCGAGGCGCCCGGCCTCGTCCGCCGAACGGTAGTGGTCGAGCAGATCGGCGTCCGAGAACAGGTGCCAGGCGGCCAGGCAGATGAACTCGCGCGTGGTGACCATGCCGGCCGCGGCGAAGGTCAGGCACTCACCGAGGATCTCCGTGTCCGAGCAGCCCTCCGCGATCAGGTGGGAGATCAGGTCGTCGTGCTCGCGGCGGCGGTGCGCGCGGATGGCGGGGCGGACGTCGGCCAGATGGATGCGGAGCCAGTTGGTGTTCTGCCGCAGGAACCAGTAGAGACCCCGCACGCTGGTCAGGCCGGGCTCGCCGAACTCCTCCGGGAAGAAGCGTTCCAGTCTGCGGCGGATGCCGGGCCGGCTGTAGCGCAGTCCGACGACCTCGCCCACCACGCCGATGGCCAGGTCGAAGGCGAGATCGGAGAGCTGCGCCTCGCCCGCCGCGCGCAGGGCCGCCAGTTGCTCCTCCGCGATGCGGACCATCAGGTCCCGGTAGTGCTCGTCCACCCGGCGGGGAGTGAAGAAGCGCGCGGTCTGCCGGCGGTGTTCCCGGTGTTCGGGGCCGTCCCGGTAGAGCACGGGCCGGCGCACGCGGGGCGGGAGCTTCTCCACCGTCTCGATGCCGAGACCGGCCTGCACGGTGCCCGGGCCACGCAGCAGCGCACGCGCGACCGCGAAATCGTGTACCTGCCACGTCCCGTCCGCCGCGCGACCGACCGGGCACGCCGGCCGTGACCGACCCCGGTCGGCCTTGCGCGCGGAGCCGGCTGCTTCGTGTCCGCCGCGCACCAGTGGGCACCCCCGAATCCAGTACCGTACGGCCCCGGTGACCGCGTGGCCTTGATGACGTGGTCCACAGGATCGGCCACGCACCGGCCCTTGGCCACCCCCGGAATCCGCCGAGTCGGGCGTGCCGCGCACATCACGACCGGGCGCGTTCGCCCCGTGGGTGGGAGCGCAGGGCCCACGCCGGGGTCCAGACCTCCGTGTCGAGACGACCGGACGGCCGGGAGGCGAGGTAGGCGCGCAGTACGGTCAGCGCGGGGTGCGGGTTGTCGGCGTGCCAGAGCAGGGAGTGCGGGTAGACGGGCGTCGGGTCGCGCAGGGGGATACGCCGCAGATCGTGGACGGCGGGCCAGACGAGCGGAGTCTGCTCGCTGAGGAAGGTCGCGATCGTCGAGGACTCGGCGATCGTGTCGAGGAGCCCCTCGACGCCGAAGTCGGGGCCGATCGCGTCGATGGCGAGCCCGAACTCGGCGGCGAGCGCGTCGTAGTAGGCCGACCACTCGGTGCCGGGGGCGTTTCCGGGCATCCAGATGCGATGACCGGAGAGCTGGGCCGGGGTCACCGCCCGGGCCTTCGCGAACTCGTGGGCGGGCCCGGTGAAGAGCTGGAGCGGCTCGTCGAAGACGGGCGTGGCCTCGACACCGTCGGGAAGGGTGCTTCCCGGCATGGTGACGCAGCGGAAGGACGCGTCGATCGTCCCGGACCGGATGGCGGTCACGGCCGCGTCCGCGTCGACGTGGAAGAGGGTGACGACGTCGAGGTCGACCTCGGGGTGGGCCCGGTGGAAGTCGCGCAGCACCCCGGCCATGGAGAGCCGTCTGCCGATCACGTCGACCCGCAGCGGGCGCCGTCCGGGCCGCACCGAGGCGGCGGCCCGCTCCGCGGCGGCGAGGAGCGCACGCGCGTGCGGGAGGAAGGCCTGCCCGTCGACGGTGAGCCGGGCCCCCCGCGCGGTGCGGGTGAACAACGGCACCTTGAGGTCCCGCTCCAGCGCGGCGACGCGCTTGGAGACGGCCTGCTGGGTGATCGCCAGCTCGGCGGCGGCGACCTGGAACTGCCCCGCCTCCGCGACGGCGACGAAGGTGCGTACGGCGATGAGATCCACGCCGGCCATCCTAGGAGTACAACCAGTGGTTGTGCGTGGGGCGGCCACGGACGTGCGAAGCCTGGCTCGGCACCGCATGACGGCCTGGCTCGGCACCGCATGACGCCCGGTCTCGCGCGGCCCCGTGAGCCGCTCCGAAACCGGGTGCGCCGTCGGGGCGGCTGTGCAAGGCTCCGCCGGTGGACCGACAGAAGATCTCCAGACTCGCCCATGCCGATCACCCGATCGCGGCCCCGCTCGACGACGACTCGGTACGCCGGCTCCTGGCACGCGGCGTCCCACATGGTGACGCGCGCGTCCTCGACCTGGGCTGCGGAGGGGGAGAGTGGCTCCTGCGCGCCCTCGCGGAACATCCGGGGCTCACGGCCGAGGGCGTCGACATCTCCGAGATCTCGCTCGCACACGCCCGGGAGACGGCGGACCGGCTCGGCGTGCGGGACCGCCTGGTCCTCCACCGTCAGGACGCCGCACTGTTCACCGCCCCGCACCGGTACGACCTCGTCCTGTGCGTCGGCGCCACGCACGCCTTCGGCGGCCTGCCCGCCACCCTCGCGGCCGCACTCGAGTACCTGGCGCCAGGGGGGCGTGTCCTGGTCGGTGACGGCTTCTGGGAAAGCGAGCCGTCCGCCGAGGCCATCGAGATGCTCGGGGACCTCACCGATCTGCCGACCACGTTGGAGCAGGTCGTCGCGGACGGCTGGACGCCCGTGGGCGGACACGTCAGTACGCGGAGGGAACTCGACGACTACGAGTGGTCCTGGACCGGGTCGCTGGCCTCCTGGGCCCTGGACCACCCCACCGACCCGGACAGTGCGCAAGCGCTCGAGGCGGCCACCACCCACCGTGACGGATGGCTTCGGGTCTACCGGGACGCGCTGGGCTTCCTCTGCCTCGTCCTGCGCCCCACGGGCGACTGAGTGGCAGGACCACGGTGTTCTGCCGATCGGACGGGCTGTTCTCCGGTTTCCTCCGGTGTTCCCGGATTTTCTGGGTAGACGGGCTGGCGTATCGGTCAAGGCTCAGGAAGAGGGCGGATCGGATGGACGTGGCTGCCCACAATGGGGACCAGCTGAGAAATGAGCTGGTCAGGGTTTCCGCAGAGTACGAGGGCATGCCCGGCGACATCGCCCGGGGCCGCGAGCTGGCTCGGAAGTTTCTGGCGCGGGTGCGGGCGGCGCAGGGCCTCCCGGTGTCCGACCGCGCGACGGACCTGGTGCAGCTGGTGGTCAGCGAGTTGTTGACGAACGCCTGCAAATACGCGCCCGGCCCCTCACTGGTCGATCTCGAGCTGGCCGAGGACCGGGTGGAGGTCACGGTGTGGGACAGCGATCCGGTGCTGCCGGTGGCCGAGCCCGCGGACCCGGGCCGGATCGGCCGGCACGGGCTGGAGATAGTCATGGCCGTCTGCCAGAGCTTCGAGGTGCACCGCGAACCGGTCGGCAAGCGCATGAGGGCCGCGGTGAGGCTCGCCGACGCGTGAACGGCACGGTAGCGGGCGGCGCATCACCGCCCGCGAGTGGAGAGAGTCACCGGGTCGGCGTTCATGGCCGCCGACGGGGCCAGGTCGGACGTCCGCCACACGCGGAGCAGTAGGCGATCAGTAAGGAGTCCGGAGCCGCTCACGGCCTCACCTCAGTGCTTCTTCCGCGTCGACCACCTCGGTCGGCTGCGGAGGCTGGATGTCCAGCGGCTCGTCGAAGCCGGCGAAGTTCGTGGTGGTGTCGTACTCGGCACCCTTGTACACCGCCTTGAGCAGGTACGGCTTGCCCTGCGTGGCGACGTAGAAGCGGTACGTCCCGTCCTTGTCCTCCTTGTCGGTCACGGTCAGCTCGACCGCCTTCCGGTCGCCGACGCGGGTGGTCTTCCCCTTCTTCGCCGTGCCGAAGGAGACGAAGGGGCGCGTGCAGGAGGAGAGGCCGTCGCCGGGCTGCGCGGCGTCCACGGGCTTCTTGATCCAGAGCTTCTGTTCGCCGGTGACGCTCGTCCCGCCCTTCCACTTCTGCAGGTAGGCGCGGTCGGGACGGACGTAGTCGGTCTCGCCGATCCGGATCTGGTCGAGGCTGCCGCCCTCGGACATGGTGGTCCTCGCGGTGCACCGGCTGTCGAGGTCGGTCACGAGCCGGATGGAGACGGTGCCGCCCTCCGCCGCGGTGCTGGTGGAGTCGACCCGCACGGACTTCAGCGCCCGCATCGCGGCGTTGGCGTCCTCGAGCATGTCGTCGGCGGACTGGTTCCCGCCGGAGCCACCGCTGCCGCACCCCGCCACGAGGGTCCCGGCCAGCAGACAGGTCAGCACGGCCGACGCCGTGGTCGTGGTCTTCGTCCGCACGAAACCCTCCAGGTGCATGATCAGCACCGGGAGCCTACCCGACCTCCCTCCTTCGGCCCTCCGGAGCGGTCCGTACCCGCCCACTGAGGGAACCTGGCGGGATGGACGGCATCGGAAGGCTGTGAGGGTCGTGACATCACGCTGGGCGAGCCACCGGGAGGGCGACGAGCCAGGTGACGAGGGAGCGGACGGTGCCCCGGCGCCCGGCTTCGACCGTGCCGTCCTGCACGCTCTCGGCGCCGGCGTCCTCACCCTCGACCCGTCCGCGCGCATCACCTCGGTGAACCCGTGGGCCGAGCACCTGCTGGGCCGGCCGGCGCGGGACATGATCGGACACGACGCGCACGACCTCCTGCACCGGCACGCCGACGGCAGCCCCGTGCCGCGCGAGCGGTGCGCCCTGCGCAACCCCCTGGACGGAGTGCCCTCCGAGGAGGGTAGCGAGGAGTACTTCCAGCGGGCGGACGGCACCACGGTACCGATCAGCTGGGCCGCCACACCGCTGGTCGGGGAGGAGGGCCGACAGGAGGGGCTGGTGCTGGTCTTCCACGACTTCAGCCTGCACCGCAGCGCCGCCGAGGAGAACGAGGCGCGCACCGCCGCCCTGGAGGCACTCACCGCCCAGCTGCACCTGGTGGCCGAGATCTCCACGGTACTGATCCCCACCGAGCGGACCTCCGCCACGCTCCGCCGCCTCCTGCGGCTGCTGGTGCCGGAGCTGGGCCAGTGGGCCGCGGTCGACGTCTGCCAGGGACAGTCGGACGTCCTGGAGCGGGTCGCCGTGCGCAGCAGCACACACCCGCACCGGGCGGGACGGCTGAGAGGGCCGGTGACCTCGCTGCCGGACTCGGCCCGCGCCGCGCTGACCCGGCTGATCAACAGTGACCGCCCCGCCCCGCTGAGCGCCGAGGACCTGCTGAACGACCCGCACAGCCCCCTGGCCGCCACCCACCGGGTGCTGTTCGAACGGCTCGGTGGACACTCGGCCGTCGTCGTCCCGCTCCGCACCCGGCAACGGTCGTACGGGACACTGACCGTGGCCCGCGCGGAGGACCGTCCCGCCCATACCGAGGCCGAGGTCGCCCTACTGGCCGACATCGGCCGCCGGGTCGGACTGGTCCTCGACAACGCCCGGCTCTACCACGAGCAGCAGAACGTCGCCGAGACCATGCAACGCCAGCTGCTGACACCTCTCCCGCAGGTCGACCACTTGCGCATGGCGGCCCGGTACTGGCCCGCCGAGAGCGCCATGGAGGTCGGCGGGGACTGGTACGACGCCTTTCTGCTCGCCGACGGTGTCATGGCACTGGTCATCGGGGACGTGGTCGGGCACGACCTCCAGGCCGCCGCCCACATGGCCGAGGTCCGCAACATGCTGCGCGCCCTGGCCTGGGACCACCAGGAACCGCCGAGCCTGGTCATGCGGCGCCTCGACGAGGCCGTGACCAACACCAGCGACGCTCCCATGGCCACGCTCCTCTTCGCCCGCGTCGAAGGTCCCGAAGGAGGCCCCTGGAAGTTCCACTGGGTCAACGCCGGGCACCCGCCGCCCCTGCTGATCACGCGGGACGGGGAGACGCGCTTCCTGGAGGGCGGCCACGGCCCGCTCATCGGTATGAGCGCCACTCTGCGCCTCGGTCTGAGCTGGCCCGACGCGCGGGAGGAACTCCCGCCGGAGAGCATCCTCCTGCTCTACACCGACGGTCTGGTGGAGAGCCGCGACCGCCCGATCGACCTCGGCATGGCCAAGCTCCGCCACCACGCCGGCGTCCTGGCCCGCCGGCTGGAGGGACGGAGCATCGACGAGTACTGCGACGAGCTGCTCGACCGCATCACACCCCGCGGCGACGACGTCGCGCTGCTCGCCCTGCGCCTGCCCGCCGCCGGCGTCGGCGCCCCCGGGGACACCGCACCGCCTCCACCGCCCCAATCCGCGCACAGCGAGGCCAGCCCGGACCGGGCCGCTCCCGGCTCACGCCGCCAGCAGCCCGAGGTGCGGGACCCGACACACGTCGACCCGGACGAGTAGAGGGGGAGGGCGGCGGCGCGTTCACGTGCCCACCTGTTCCCCGTACTCGTCCGGCGGCGTGCTGCGTGCGGTGGCGAAGCGGGTGCGTTCGCCTTCCGGGGGATGCGGCGGCTTCTGGGGGGACACAGCGGCGTCCCTCCCGCGGTCGGCTTCTTCTCCGCCGACCGCGACGGCAACAAGGCCACGCGGGGAGACAAGGACGGGCGGCGTCGACTGCGTGGACGCGTTCGGCACCCTTGACGCCCACGAGGACCTGAAGAGGTTCGATGTCCCGGCTCTCGTCGGTCGTGGTCGGACCCGCGTCGGTCAGGCCGCCGAAGCGAGGCACGGAAGCCGGTGGGCGCGGCGCGGCGGCTCGCCCGTTCGGGGCACCCGAACGGGCGGAGATCGGCACCTGCTCCGTGGTTCCCTGCCCAGGCCGCGCTCCGGCCGGCCTCGCCGGCACGGTGGTCCGCCGCCTCGGGCCGTCGGCGCCGACTGCCGTGCGGGCCAAGGCGGTTGACGGGCGGAGGTGTCCGGCCGCACCCGTCGTCCACCGGCCGGTGGACGGGCGAGCGGGAGGGCTCCCGCGCCGGGCGGGTCGTCACCCGGCTGAGCGCCTTGAGTGGTGCGAGCGGGACGACTGGCTGACGGTAATTCACGTCGGGGCCGGGTCACCTCAGCTGACGAAGCACCAGCTGCCCGGTCGTGACGGAAGGAACCTCAGATGCGTTCTGCTCACATGCTCCTGACCACAGCGGCGGCCTCGGCCGTCCTCGTCCTCGGTGCTCCCGGCGCCTACGCGGCGGTCGGAGGCGACTGGGACCACGACGACTCTTCCTACAGCAAGGAGCACGACAAGGGAGGCAAGCACGAGGAGCCGCGCGGCGGAATGCACACGGGTGGCGGTGCCCTGACCGCGGTGAACGAGGGCGACTGGGAGGGCGGCTCCAAGCAGGGCTCGGAGACCCACAAGCAGGACGAGGGTGAGAAGTCCTGGGGCGGCGGCGAGCACGAGAAGCCGCGCGGCGGCATGCACACCGGAGGCGGCGCGCTGACCGCGGTGAACGAGGGCGACTGGGAGGGCGGTT
Organism: Streptomyces sp. NPDC058812; assembly: GCF_042744565.1. Classification (NCBI taxonomy): domain Bacteria; kingdom Bacillati; phylum Actinomycetota; class Actinomycetes; order Kitasatosporales; family Streptomycetaceae; genus Streptomyces; species Streptomyces sp. NPDC058812. The sequence continues at coordinate 89,857 of NZ_JBHYOB010000013.1, read as the reverse complement.
CCAAGCAGGGCTCGGGAACCTACAAGCAGGACGAGGGTGAGAAGTCCTGGGGCGGCGGCGAGCACGAGAAGCCGCGCGGCGGCATGCACACCGGAGGCGGCGGGCTGGACACGCCGACCACGACCGCGGGCGGACTGGCCGTCCTGGCCGTCGCCGGGACCGGTCTGTACGCCGTCCGACGCAGGAAGTCGGCTCACGGAATGGCGTAAGCCGTGCCGGGCGAGATAGCAGTCGGGCCGCCGCCCAGGCACCGCGCGGCGGCCCGGCTCGCTTCCCCCCACCCCGTCCGCCCGTGACCCAGTGAGGTGGTCCTCGATGGCAGTCCCCCCTTCCCCCGCCGACGACGAGCCGGCGCCGACCGGGTCCCGCTCGGGCATGACCGTGCTGTTGGCCGTGGCCCTCCTGGTCCTGGCGGTGAGCCTGATCGGCGGCAACGACACCTCGGCCGACTCCTCCCGCCCACCGCTCTCCGCACAGCCCGGCGCGTCCGCCCCGTCCGCCCCGCCCGCCTCGGGGAAGCCGGGGAAGAACCTGCCACGGTCGAAGCCGGTACGCCTGCACATCCCGGAGATCTCCGTCGACGCCCCCTTCACCGACCTCGCCATCGGTGCGAACGGACAGCTCCAGGCCCCGCCGCCCGACGACACCAACCTCGTCGGCTGGTACGCCAAGGGCGCCTCCCCCGGGGAGGAGGGCACCTCGATCATCGCCGGGCACGTGGACACCAAGACGTCGGCGGCCGTCTTCGCCCGCCTCGGCCAACTGGAGAAGGGCGACGTCTTCCACGTCGAGAGAGCCGACGGACGAAAGGCGTCCTTCGTGGTCGACGGCCTGGAGACCTTCGACAAGGACGACTTCCCCAGCAAGCGCGTGTACGGCGACGGGGACCGGGCCGAGGTACGGCTCATCACCTGCGCGGGCGACTACGACCGCAAGGCCAAGGACTACACGGACAACCTGGTGGTCTTCGCGCACCTCACCTGAGTCCCGTACGAGTCGTCCCGGTGCCGCCCGGTCACCCGCGCAGTGCATACGAGTCGCGCGCCCGCGGGGCCGGGCACAGGATCGAGGCACGCTGGCGTCGCATCACCGCGGCCGACGTTCAGTTCCGCCCCCGCGAAGGAGATGTGCGCAGGATGACCACCACATCCACCCCTGCTTCCGAACCGCTGACGCGACAGGTGTCGCACCGTGTCTCCCAGTCGGTGTTCGACGGCTCCAGACTCCGGGTCGTCCTGCTGGTGGAGGTCTACGACGGAGCACAGCAGCAGTTCCTCGAGACGTACGAGCAGCTGCGCAGCCACGTCGAGTCCGTTCCCGGGCACCTCGGCGAGCAGCTGTGCCAGTCCATCGAGAACCCCTCCCAGTGGCTCATCACCAGCGAATGGGAGAGTGCCCCGCCCTTCCTGAACTGGGTGAGCAGCGAGGAGCACGTGCGGATGGTGAAGCCGCTGCACAGCTGCGTCCGGGACACCAGGTCGCTGCGCTTCCACGTCGTCCGCGAGACGAGCCACCCGGCGGCGGGTGACGGTACCGCCCGGGGCGGGCTCCAGCCGTCGCCCCGGATCGGTGACGGCGTGATCCGGCACGCGCTCACCTTCACGGTGAAGCCGGGCAGTGAGGACGCGGTCGCCGAGATCCTCGCCGACTACGCCTCGCCCGAGCCGCGGGTCGACGACACCACACGGCTGTGCCGCACCTCCCTGTTCCTGCACGGCAACCGGGTGGTGCGGGCCATCGAGGTGCGCGGCGACCTGCTCGCGGCCCTGCGGCACGTGGCCGAGCAGCCCGAGGTGCGGGCCGTCGAGGAGGCCATCAATCCGTACCTGGAGCAGGACCGGGACCTCGGCGACCCGGAGTCCGCCCGGGTGTTCTACACGCGGGCGGCGCTGCCCGCCGTCCACCATGTGACCGCGGGGGAGGAGGATCCGGCGGCGCGGCGGCACGCGTTGTCGTACCCGGCCCGGCCGGGCCGCGGCATGCGGCTGGCCCAGCTGCTCGCCGACCGCGACGAGGCGGCGGCGGACGATCCGCGCAGCCCGGTCCTGTGCAGCACGATCTTCCAGCGCGACGACGTCGTGGTCCGGCTGGTCGACGTACGAGGCCGTCTCGACGCCGGCGACCCGGCGGTGTCCCTCGGGCTCACGGACCCCGGCCAGGTGGCCGAGCTGACGACACTCCTGGACGACCCCGCCGGTACCGACGCCTCCGCCCCGGCGGGCGGTGACCTCGCCCGCGCTCTCGAGGGCGCTCGCATGGAACTCGTCACCGACCGCCGCTCGCCGGACGCCTGACCCGCCCCGCTCACGGCGCGCACACGTCGGGGGGCGGGGGCCGGGGGGCCGGGGGGGGGGGCGGCGGGGCCCGGGCCCGCGCCGCCGCCGACGGGGCGGGGGCGGGGGACCGGCGGGGGGTGGGGGGGTT
>NZ_JBHYOB010000013.1:0-87423 GCF_042744565.1 Streptomyces sp. NPDC058812 | reverse complement strand
GAAGAGGAAGCGGGGGGCGCATGAGCACGGAAGCACGCCGCGCCTCCGTTCCCCCCCGCCCCCCAACCCCCCCCCCCCCGGGCCCGCCGCCCCGGGGGGGGGGGCCCGGCGGCCGACGTGCCGCGTCTCCCGGTCAGCTCACTCGGGCACGGTGCAGTCGAACGCGTGCAGGTAGGGGTTGACCGGGCGGATGTCGTCGATGACGAGGCCCGCCTCGGTCAGCCGGCCGACCATGCTGTCGGTGGTGTGCTTCGCGCCGCCGACGTTGAGGAGCAGCAGCAGGTCCATGGCGGTGCTGAACCGCATCGAGGGCGTGTCGTCGACGAGGTTCTCGATGACCACGACGCGCGCCCTGGGCCCGCCCGCCGCCATGACGTTGCGCAGGGCGCGGGCGGTGCTGTCGTCGTCCCACTCCAGGATGTTCTTGATGATGTACACATCGGCCTGGACGGGGACGGCCACCCGGCAGTCGCCCGGCACGATCCGCACCCGGTCCGCGAGCGATCCGCCCTCGCGCAGCCGCGGGTCGGCGTTCTCCACCACCCGTGGCAGGTCGAGCAGGGTGCCGTGCATCGACGGGTACTTCTCCAGCAGGCTCGCCACCACGTGCCCCTGGCCGCCGCCGATGTCCGCGACCGACGTGCTCCCCGACAGGTCGAGGAGCGCCGCGACGTCCTGGGCCGACTGCCGGCTGGAGGTGGTCATGGCGCGGTTGAAGACCTCGGCCGACTCGGGAGCGTCCTCGTTGAGGTAGGTGAAGAACTCCTTGCCGTACAGGCCCTCGACGACGTTGCGGCCGGTGCGCACCGCCTCGTCGAGCTGGGGCCACGCGTCCCAGGTCCACGGCTCGGTGCACCACAGCGTGATGTAGCGCAGGCTGTGCGGGTCGTCCTCGCGCAGCAGCAGGGACATGTCGGTGTGCGTGAAGGTCCCGTCCTTCCGCTCGGCGAAGACGCCGTAGCAGGTCAGGGCACGCAGGAGCCGGCGCAGCGGCCTGGGTTCGGTCTTCACCGCGGCCGCGAGGTCCTCCACGGCCATGGGGGTGTCGCCGAGTGCGTCGGCGACACCGAGCCGGGCGGCCGCGCGGAGGGCGGCGGCACATGCCGCCCCGAACACGAGCTCCCTCAGCCGCATGGGCGGGGGTGGGGCAGTCTGTGCGGTCGTCATGTGCCGCTTTCCTTCCTACTTCGGTCCACGGGTGGCTACGGTCAGCACAGTCCCGCGGGCTTGGAGGCCCCGCAGGTGTTGCCTTCGAAGGTGTTGGTCCTGGCGGTGTCCCCGGTCTCGGGGTGGACGAGGTCGGCGGGGGAGTTGTCGCGCAGTCTGTTGCCGTTGACCTCGTTCTTGGAGTTGCCGGCGCCCACCACGCTCTTGGCCAGGACGATGCCGCCCGACATCGACGACTTGCCGGCGTTGCCCTCGACCGTGTTGTCGGCGACCAGGACCTTCTCGACGCCGGTCAGCACGATGCCCGAACCCTGGAGCGCCTCCAGCCGGTCGGTCTTCGGGCAGGACTTGTTGTTGCGCACGACGTAGTTGTCGCGCACGACCAGGTCGCCGGCCTTGGGCTTGTTCTCGTCGCCGACGACGAACACGCCGGCGCAGTTGCCGCCGATGTAGTTGTCCGCGACGGCGAGGTTGCGCAGGCGCCGGACGGTGACGCCGATCCGGTTGCCCTCGATCCGGTTGTGCTCGACGACCGTGCCCTGGGTGTCCGCGGCGCCTTCCTCGGCCTTGATGGTGTTGGCGAGGAAGATGCCGGCGTCGCCGTTGTCGCGGGCGGTGTTGTCCCGGAAGGTGCCGTGGATCGACCGCTCCTGGGCGATGCCCCAGACGCCGTTCTTCACCGCCGTCACGTTCCGCACGGTGAGCCCGTCGGTGGCCATCGAGAACAGGCCGGTGCGCTTGAAGCCGGTCACCGTCAGGTTGGCGACGGTGACGCCCTTGACGTTCTCGTCCTTCGTCCCGATCACGCAGATGCCGTTGCCGCCCTCGGCACAGGTGTTGTCGGTGGCCTTCTTCGTGCTCGGCTTGATGACCGTGCTGCGGCCCGTGCCGCGCAGGGTGAGCCCGGGCGTGCTCACCTTGACGCTCTCGCGGTAGGTGCCGGGGGTGACGAGAACGGTGTCGCCGGGGCCGGCGGCGTCCACTGCCTTCTGGATCGATTCGCCGGGGTGGACCACGTGGGTCATGTGGCCGGCGGACGCCGGAGCCGCACCGAGCCCCGTTCCGATCATCGCTGCGGTGCACACCAGGTACACGACATGGCATTTCTTCATATTCCGCACGTTATGCCCGAAAGATTCTCGCACGGGAGGGATGAGCCATCCGACGGCGTGTCATGAACGGACGGTGAACCGGTGGTTCTTGGGCAGACGGCGTAAGTGATCTTCATGTCGGCCCCAGAGAGGAACGCCCACCGTGACCGTGCCTGAACGCCGCATACGCCCGGGACGCCGCGGGCGCCGCTTCGACCTCCGTGCGACGGCCATGCTCTTCGGGCTCGCCGCCGTCGGCCTGAGCGTCGTGGGATGGATCGTGCGGATGGCGTTCGACGTCGCGGAGCGGCGTCCCGCCTGGGCCGTCGTCCTGGTGCTCGGGGGAGTGGTGGCTGGCGTCGTCTGTGTGCGCAGGAGAGCCGGGTTCTCCCCGAGGAGGCTGGCGCGCCGGGCCACGGGCGCCCTGGAGGAGGCCACGGCCACGGCCCTGGACGCACTGGAGACGCCGACGGCCGCGCCGGCGGAGGAGCCGCACGGCATCGAGGAGTCCGCCACGGAGGCGGTCGTCGACCACGAGCAGCTCAGCCCCGACGAGTTCGAGCAGGCGATAGCCGGTCTCTGCGTACGGGACGGCTGCGCCGAGGTGGAGGTCGTGGGCGGAGCGGGCGACCTCGGCGCGGATGTCGTGGCGGTGGCTCCCGACGGCCGCCGCGTCGTCATCCAGTGCAAGCACTACGGCGACGAGAACAAGGTCGGCTCCCAGGACCTCCAGCGCTTCGGCGGTACCTGCTTCACCGTCCACGAGGCCGACGTCGCGGTCCTCGTCACCAGCAGCGACTTCACCGCTCCGGCCGTCGAGTACGCCGAGCGGTGCGGAATACTCTGCGTGAACGAGGGCCGACTGCGTGACTGGAGCGAGGGGCTGGGGCCGCCGCCCTGGGCACCGAGTGCCCTCGCGGAGGAAGGGGCGGAATCCTCGGACCGGTACTCCCGGTGATCCGCCGTGTCCTCCCAGCCCCGCCGTCGGCCCGGGAAGGGCGAATTTTCCGCCGCCCAGTGGCAACCTGGGCAGCATGGGCAAGACCGCGCTGATCGTCATCGACATGATCAACACTTACGATCACGAGGACGCCGACTCGCTGATTCCCGCCGTGGAATCCGTGCTGCCGGCGCAGACCGGCCTGCTGAGGCGGGCGCGGCGGCAGGGCGTCCCCGTGATCTACGTCAACGACAACTTCGGCGAGTGGCGTTCGCACCACGGTGAGATCCTCGACAAGGCCCTCTCGGGACCGCACGCCCGCCTCGTCGAGCCGCTGCGTCCCGACGACGCCTCCCTCTTCGTGGTCAAGGCACGCCACTCGATCTTCTACGAGACCCCGTTGGAGTATCTGCTCCACCAGCAAGGGATCGACCGGCTGGTGCTGTGCGGGCAGGTGACCGAACAGTGCGTGCTCTACTCGGCGCTCGACGCCCACATCCGCCACTTGCAGGTCATCGTTCCGCGCGACGCGGTCGCCCACATCCACGCCGACCTCGCGGATGCCGCGCTGCGCATGATGCAGCGGAACATGGGCGCCCGGCTGTGCGACAGCGGCGAGTTGTGGACGTGAGGCGATCCGCTGACGCGGGCACCCGCCGCTCTCGTCCCGTCAGGTCCGGAGGCTGCGCGCGGGCAGGATGACCTGCGCGGCCGACGTGAGCGTGGCCTCGTCGTTCGCGAAGGCGGCGACCGCCTCGCCGTCGCCGGGCTCGCCGTCGGACCAGGGGCGTGTGGCGAAGATCAGGCAGGTGTACCCGCGCTTGTCGACAGCCGTCCGCCACTGCGGCGTGGGGACGAACTGGGCGCTGACGCCCGGCATGGTGAGCGCCGCCGCGCCCGGTACCACCAGCAGGCTGACCGGCAGTTTCGGCAGGCGCGTCGCGTCGAGGACACCGTCGCCCACGGACAGTCCGGAGTGTCGCAGCAGCCGTTCGACGGCCGCCGGGGACGCTTCCGGGCCGCCCTCGCCGTCGCCGAGCGAGCAGATGAGGAGGAAGGGGACGTCGCCGTCGGGGGTCTCACGGCTCCAGGACATGATGACGAGCGTGCCGAGGTCGGCGGTCCGCAGGGGTTGCGTGTCAGTCGAGATCGTGGTCACCGCGAAACCGTAAGGGCGCGCCGGGACGTTCCCGCCCGGCTCTCACTCGACTGGCGGACGTCCTCGCGTTACTTCACACGAACGAGGGGTGCGCGCGCTCAGCGCCGCGACAGCCGGCCGCGGATGTCGTCGAAATGCCGGTGTACGGCCGCCTCCGCGGCCTCCGCGTCACCCGCCCGGACGGCGTCGACGATCCTGGCGTGCATCCGGGCCAGCTCCTCGCCGTCGGCGGCCGTGCCCAGGCCCTGCGCGCGCACCCGGTGGAAGGCGCTCCAGAAGGCGTCGAGGAGTTCGCTGAGCAGTTCGTTGTCCAGTGAACGGTGGAGCACCCGGTGGAAGGCCCGGTCGGTCCGGGCCGCGATCTCGCCCGCTTCGTGCACCTCCGTGTGCATCGTCGTGACCAGAGCGTCCAGTTCGGCCAGGTCCTCGTCGGGCAGCCGGCCCGCCAGCCGGTGCATGAGCCCCGCCTCCAGCGCCTCGCGCAGTTGCAGCAGTTCGAGCAGGCTGCCCTGCCCCCGGCGCTGCCCGACCACGGTGCGGAACGCCATGGCCTCGGTCATCGGCTCCAGCGACATGGTGCCGACGTAGGTCCCGAAGCCGCGCCTGATCTCGACGATGTGCATGGCCTGGAGGGACTTGAGCGCCTCGCGCAGGGAGTTCCGGCTGACGCCGAAGCTCTCCATCAGCTCGGTCTCGGTGGGGAGCGGATCGCCGGGGCCGAGGCCCTGTTCGACGATCAGTTCCTTGATCTTCTCCTCGGCGTCCGCGGCTACCGAACGCATGTGCCGTCCCCTCTCGACCCTTGACACCCCCTGCGCTGCCGTGTGTCACTCCGAACAGGACGTAGGACATCCTACGTCCCCATGCCCTGGGCGGGAGGCGGGGTGCTGCCCGCCACCGCCCGGGGCGGAAACGGCACGACCTGGAGTACCGCATGCCCTTCCCCGCGCCGCTGCGAGGCGTCGTCCCCCCGGTCATCACCCCGTTCACCCCGGCAGGGGAGGTGGACACCGCCTCGGTGCGCCGGTTCACCGAGCACCTGATCTCGGCCGGTGTGCACGGCCTGTTCGTGCTGGGGTCCAGCGGCGAGGCCGCCTACCTCACGGACGCCCAACGGCTGACCGCCCTCGAGGCAGCCGTGGACACCGCGGCGGGCCGCGTCCCCGTACTGGCCGGGATCATCGACACGACCACCGCCCGGGTACTGGACCGGGCGGCCGACGCCGTACGGGCAGGCGCCGACGCGCTCGTGGCCACGGCGCCCTTCTACACCCGAACGCACCCCGTCGAGATCGCCGACCACTTCCGGCGGATCCGCGCGGGCGCCGGCCTGCCGCTGTTCGCCTACGACATCCCGGTCGCCGTGCACACCAAGCTGCCCCGCGACGTGGTGCTCGGCCTGGCCGGCGACGGCACCCTCGCCGGGCTCAAGGACTCCAGCGGCGACGAGGGCTCCCTGCGCCGCCTCCTGGTCGAACTGCGCCGGTGCGCACCCCACTTCTCGGTGCTCACCGGCTCCGAACTCACCGTCGACTGCGCGCTGCTCGCGGGCGCCGACGGAGTAGTGCCCGGCCTGGGCAACGTCGACGCCCACGGCTACGTACGGCTCTACCGGGCCGCCCGCGCCGGCGACTGGGCCGCCGCCAGGGCCGAACAGGACCGGCTCGCCATCCTGTTCGCCCTCACCGAGGCGGGCGATCCGGCCCTGATGGGCCCCAGCTCCGCCGCGCTGGGCGCCTTCAAGGCCGCCGCCCACCTGCTCGGCCACATCGACTGCGCGACGACCGCGGCACCGCAGGTACCGCTCGACGAGACGGCCCTGGCCCGGATCCGCGGCCGACTGGCCGAGGCCGGCCTCCTGTGACACCGGGGCCGGGGGCGGCCGACCCGCCCCCGGCCCCGCACCTCCAGCCCTGACGCGCGTCTCCCACCCGCATTGGATCCGTCATGTCGTCTGCGCGCACCACTGCGGCCGTCCTGCCCTGGTACCGCGAGATCTCCAGGGAGAAGTGGAAGTCGTTCTTCGCCGCCTGGATCGGTTACCTCCTCGACGGCTTCGACTTCGTCCTGATCACTCTCGTGCTGACCGAGATCGCCGACGACTTCGGACTGTCGACCGTCGAGTCCGCGAGCCTGGTCTCCGGGGCCTTCATCACCCGCTGGCTCGGCGGCGCCGTGCTCGGCGCGCTCGGCGACCGCTTCGGCCGCAAGAGCGCCATGGTGGCCAGCATCCTGCTGTACTCGATCGGCACCTCCGCCTGCGGCTTCGCCTGGGACTACACCAGCCTGTTCACCGCCCGACTGCTGATCGGCATGGGTATGGCAGGCGAGTACAGCGCCAGCGCCACCTACGTCCTGGAGAGCTGGCCCGCCCGGCTGCGCAACCGCGCCTCGGGATTCCTCATCTCCGGTTTCTCGCTGGGCGGCGTACTGGCGGCCGAGGTCTACGAGCACGTGGTGCCGGGACACGGCTGGCGCTGGCTGTTCTACATCGGCCTGTTCCCCGTGGTCGTCGCGCTCTGGGTGCGGCGCGCGCTGCCCGAGGCCGACGACTGGGAGGCGCGGGTGGGGGCCGCCGGTGAACGGCCGAACCCGTTCCGGCCGCTGTTCGCGGGCCCGCGCCGGGCCACGGTCAACACGGTGCTCGCCGTCGTCGCCACCGGATCGCTCTTCGCGGTGTTCACCCCGCTCGGCGCGGGGGCGGTGCCCGCCCTCTCGGTCGTCGCGGCGGCCTGTCTCATCGCGTTCGCCGTGCAATTGGGCGGACGCAAGCGGTGGCTGCTGTTCGTCGCGCTCTGTGTCACCGTCTTCTGCGCCTTCCTCTACAGCTGGCCGGTCCAGGCGCTGCTGCCCACGTACCTCAAGACCGAGCTCGGCTTCACCCCCGCGCAGGTCAGCGACGCGCTCTACTACGCCGGGTTCGGCACGATGGCGGGCTGCGTCGTCACCGGCTTCCTCGGTGACCGGTTCGGCACGCGCAGGGCCTACGCCTGCACCCTGCTGATCGGCATCGCCTTCGTCTTCCCCGTCTTCGCGATCCGGGACAGCCAGGTCGGGCTGGGCATCCTGCTCTTCCTCATGCTCGCCTGTATGCAGGGCATCTCCGGGCTCCTGCCCAAGTTCATCGCCGGGCACTTCCCGACCGAGACCCGGGCGGCCTCGCTGGGCTTCACCTACAACGTCGGAGCGCTGGGCGGCGCCGTCGCCCCGGTGCTCGGGGCCGGGCTGGCGTCGTCCATGTCCCTGGGGCAGTCGCTCGCGGTGCTGACGTTCTCGCTGACGCTCGTCGTGATCCTGCTGATCGGCTTCGACGTCCCCAGCCGCCTCAACCGCCTCGTCGACCCGGAGGCGGTCCCGGACTACCTCGCCTCCGAGGCGGTGGTGGACGGCCCGCGTCCCGTTCGGTCGACGACGTCGGGCGGGTAGGGGGCGAGGGGTCGGCGAGGGCGGTGGATCGTGTGCTCCGACCGGCGTAAGAAGGCGGCGGTCGGCGCGGCACCTCACCGTCACGTGGTGTAACAGTCTCTGTATGATCTGTAGACGAAATGCTCATAAGAGCGACGTGCGCAGTTCGCGGGGCCGCAGGATCCGGACCGCGGTGGTGGTCCTGTTCGCCGCGACCGCACTGGGTACGACCACCGAAGCGGCCGCCTTGCCGTCGGTCCCCCCGCGTACCGACTGGGACGCCATCGCCGCCTGCGAGTCCGGCGGCAACTGGCAGGCCAACACCGGCAACGGCTACTACGGCGGCCTGCAGTTCGCGCGGTCGAGCTGGATCGCGGCCGGCGGCCTCAAGTACGCCCCGCGCGCCGATCTCGCCACCCGCGGGGAGCAGATCGCCGTGGCCAAACGCCTCGCCCGTCTTCAGGGGATGTCGGCCTGGGGCTGCGCCTGACGTTCCCGCCCGGCGGACCCGGGCAGAAGTAGTCATGTGGGCCGCCCGTCCGCACCAGGGTGAAGGAGGCTCGGCAGCCATGGGACTTCTCCCCGGGAACAGCCGTCCCGCCCCGCGCGCACGGCTCGGCGACATGATCTTCTCCAGGGTTGCGGGGCCGGAAGGGCCCGGAAACCGCGCCCGCATCCACGACACACCGGGTCCGCGCTGGTTCGGCCCGGAGCGGCCGATCAGGCGGGTGCACGGGGACGCCTCGATGTTCATCGGGGGCCTGACCGCCCTGCTGCTCCAGTCCCTCCACCCCCTGGCCATGGCGGCCGTCGCCGCGCACTCCGGCTTCCGCGGCGACCCCTGGGGCCGGCTGCAGCGGACCAGCACCTTCCTGGCCGTCACCACCTATGGACCGGCCGACAGCGCACAGGAGGCGTGCGAGCGGGTACGGGCCGTCCACGACAGCGTGCGCGGCACCACCTCCGAGGGGCAGGCCTACGCCGCCGCGGATCCGCACCTGCTGTGCTGGGTGCACGTCGCCGAGGTCGACAGCTTCCTGCGCGCCCACCAGCGCTACGGCGCCCGGCCCCTCGACGACGGCGAGTGCGACGCGTACGTGGCCGACGCGGCGCGCATCGCCACCGCACTCGGCCTGCCCGACCCGCCCGTGGACCGCGCCGGACTCACGGAGCGACTGGCCGCCTACCGCGGCGAACTGCGCGCGACCGGCGAGGCGCGGAGCACCGCGCGGTTCCTGCTGTTCAATCCGCCCGTGCCGCTGCTCGCGCGCCTCCCGTACGCGGTCATCGCCGCCAACGCGGTCTCCCTCCTGCCGGGCTGGGCCTCGCGCGCCTTGTGGCTGCCGCGCGTCCCCCCGGCCGAGGGGGTGTGCGTACGCCCGCTCGGCGTGGCCGTGACCGCGGGGATCCGCTGGGCGCTGACTCCGCCCCACGACGCGGCCTAGTAGGGCCTGTCTGACAATTCCCGCCTGCCTCGCGACGCCATGCACGCACTCTCGCCGCACCGGGCGCAGAGCCAAGTACATCCAGTACGAGGCTCTACGCCCGGCACTCCCCCAGCCTCCGGCCGGGGGGACCCCCAGAGCACGCACCTGACGCCGCGAGGCCGCCCTTCGGGCGACGACGCGAATTGTCAGACAGGCCCCAGGGTCGGCTTCGCCGGGCGGCCCGGTCGTCACCGACGGGACCGTCAGGCTCCCGGCCCGGGGTCCGGCCGTACCGGCGTACGGATGCCGGCCCGGGCGGCTTCCAGCTGCGCGGCGAACGCGATGCCGAGGAAGAGCGCCACGGCGGTGAGGTTCGCCCATAGCAGCAGCGCGATGAAGGCGGTCAGCGGACCGTAGACGGCCCCGAAGGCGCCGCTGTGCCCGACGTACAGCGCGAGCAGCCAGGTCGCCGAGACCCACAGCACGAGGTGGACCGCCGAGCCGAAGGCCAGCCAGGTGTAGCCGGGCTGGTCCCGGCGGGGCGACCAGCGCAGGATCACCGCCGAGGCGACCCAGGCCAGCAGCAGCCCCGCCGGCACCTCCAGCACGCCCCACCACCCGGTGCCGCCGTCCCGGGAGCCGACGGAGCGGGCCACGGCGTCCCCGACGGCCTCACCGGCGACGAGCACGAGGAACCCCAGCACCATGGGCAGGCCGGCGGTGAGCGCGAGCACCAGCGCCCTCGCGTACTTGCGGTGGACAGGGCGGTCGCGCTCGATGCCGTAGATGCGGTTGGCGCCGCGCTCGATCTGGCCCATGGCCGAAGCGAGGTTCAGTACGGCGAACGCCAGGCCCAGCCACAGCGCGAGCGTGCTCCACACGTCACTGCCGGCGCTGCGCCGGGTGCCCTCGAACGCCGTCTCCACGACGTCGGCACTGGCGCCAGGCACGATGCGGCCGAGAGTGAGCTCGATGACCCGCCCCACGCCCTCGGTGTGCACCGACGTGGCGAGGCCGACGAGCACGATGGTGAACGGGACCAGGCCGAGGACCACCTGGAAGGCGAGGGCCCGGGCGTTGGTGAAGCCGTCCGCGTAGCGGAACCGGGTGAAGGAGTCGGTCAGCAGCCGCAGGCCGCCGTACCGGCGCAGGGCGGTCAGGGCTTCGTCACCGGAGAGTTCGTCTCCGAGCATGTCCCGGGTCTGCGGGACGTGGACGGCGGTTCCCACGATGCGGCTGCTCCTCGTGTCGGGGCGGGACGGGCGAGGCGGAGGTCCTCCACCCGTGCGCATGCCCCGTGAACGAGCCGGCAGCGCGGACGGGACCAGCTGGAAGCGGCCGCCCAGTTCCTCCGCGGCCACACGTCGTATCGCGGCTCTAGGCGTGGCCTCGGCGGCCCGAGTAGGCCGACCAGCGGCCGTCGCGCCTGGACACCGTGATGTCGCGGCCGAAGCAGGCGGTCAGGAGGGGGTCGGTCAGGACACCGTCCACGACACCCTGGGACAGGACCCGGCCCTCCCGCAGCAGCAGGCCGTGGCTGACGGCCGGGAACAGTTCCTCCAGATGGTGCGTGACCGTCACGGTGGCCAGTTGCCGGCGCCCCTCGGCCAGTTGGTGCATGGCCTCGACGAGATCCTCGCGGGACGGCAGGTCCAGGGCGTTGAACGGCTCGTCCAGGAGCAGCAGGGCCGGGTCGGCCATCAGTGCCCTGGCGATGAGGACGCGCGCCCGCTGCCCGCCCGAGCAGACACCGTACGGCCGGTCGGTCAGTTCCTTGACGCCGAGTTCGGAGAGGAGGTCGTGGGCCCGGAGCCGGACCTCGTCGTCGTACGTCCGCCACAGGGGCTGCACGGTGCCGCTGTGACCGGTGAGCACGATCGCGTGGGCGGTGAGGTCCTGCGGCACCCGCTGGGCGGAGCCGACATGGCCGATGCGTGCCCGCAGCTCACGGACGTCCACCCGTCCGAGCCGGCTGCCGAGGACCTCGACGGTGCCGGTCGTGGGGTGCATGAGCGCGCCGAGCAGCCGCAGCAGGGTGGTTTTCCCGGCGCCGTTGGCCCCCAGCAGGGCCCAGTGCTCTCCCGGCCGGACCGTCCAGTCGACCCCGTCGAGGATCAGCTGGTCCGTCGTGTGGCGGCGGACGCTCACGTCCTGGAGCCGCAGGACGGCCGCCTCGTACTCGTCCACCAGTGACTTGACTGTCTGCCCGGCCATGACGGAGCTCCTTCGCGCGGGACGCCGATCGTTCACGGCGAACGGTAGATGCATCCACCACGCGCCTGCCGGGCCGTCCGGTTCCTGGACGGCCCGGCCCGCTCCACGCGGAGACGGATCAGGGTCAGACGCCCGCCACCGACTGGATCCACGAACGGTAGGCGGTCACGTTCGTGTACGCGGTGGTGGTCTGCCGGTCGCTGGTCGAGGCGACACCCACCTGGACGCCGCCGGCCATCATCGGGCCGCCGGAGTCGCCGCCCGCGGTGATGCCGTCACCGGGGCGGGCGCAGATCGCCTGACCGTAGTAGGCGTCGTAGCACCCGCGGGTGACGGTCAGGTTGGCGACCTTCAGGTACCGCGACTGGCAGTTGATCTCCGAGCCGCACCGGGAGGTGGCGCCCCAGCCGTAGACCTGCACGCTCTGGCCGACCCGCACCGTGCCCGGCTGGCCGAGCTGTGCGTAGGAGGCGGACACGGAGCGGTCGAGCCGGACCAGCGCGAGGTCCGACGAGGAGTGGATGACGGTCTGGACGCCGCTCGCCACGGTGCCGCCGGAGCTCTGGTCGAGGCTGCCGATGCGGAAGGAGAGGCCGCCGCCGCTCACGCAGTGCTTGGCGGTCAGGATCCAGGTGGGGGAGATGATGGTCGATGAGCAGGTCTGGGTTCCGTTGGAGAACAGCCGGGCCGCCCAGGGGGCGTTCTGCGCGTAGCCGCCGCCGATGATCGGCTGGGGGCCGCCGTCACCGGGCCGGGGCTCCGCCGCGGAGGCGCTCGGCGCGAGCGCGAGGGCGGACAGCAGGGCTGCCATGAGAGCGGCCGTCAAGGTGGGGACGAGTCTGGATATGCGCAAGGCTCCTCGATTCCGACGACACGCGTGGGGGCGCGTGTTGATGTGTGGGGGCGCCGCTCAGCATCTCCGGCTCGGTTTCGGGGCCACCAATCCCGACTTCACATAACGCGCCGTTATGGCGGGCCCGGTCCGGCCGGCGGAGCGCGCCGGCCGGACCGGTGCGTCGGATCAGCCGGCGGGCGAGGCCGGTGAGTCCCTTCTGCGGCGCACGGTCATCAGCAGGGTCCGGGGCCGCACGGTGGCCGCGGCGACGGGCCGCACCGTCTGACCGGGAGCGAGTTCCAGCCGTACCCGCCGGGTGATCGTGGCGATGGCGGTGACGAGTTCGGTGAGGGCGAACCGGTCACCGATGCACTTGTGCTTGCCCGCGCCGAAGGGCAGGAACGCGTGCGTGGGCCGGGGCTGGTCGCCGTCCAGCCAGCGGTCGGGGTCGAACCTCAGCGGATCCCGGAAGAGTTCTGGGTCGCGGTGGAGAGCGTGCTGGCAGTAGGCGAGTTCGGTGCCGGCGGGCACGGTCCACGGACCGAGCCGGGTCTCGGCGACGGTGCGGCGGGTGACGAGCCACCCGGTGTGGTGCAGCCGCAGGGTCTCGTCGACGACCCTCCTCAGATACGGCAGCCGGCCCAGGTCGTCGAAGGTGACCGGCCGGTCGCCGAGCACCTCGTCGAGTTCGTCCAGCACCCGCGCCTCCACACCGGGATTCCGGGCGAGCTCGTACAGCACCCAGGACAGCACCGAGGCGGTGGTCTCGGTGCCGGCCACGGCCAGGGTGAGGATCTCGGAGGCGATCTGGTGGCCGGTCAGCGGCCGGCCGGTCTCCTCGTCGGTGGTGCGCAGGAGCAGGGAGAGCATGTCGCCCGTGTCGTGGCCGGAGGCCTGGAGGCCGGTGACGGCCCGGTCGATGGTGGCCCGTACGGCGTCGCGCGCCGCGGTGAAGCGGCGGTTGACGGGCAGCGGAAGGCGCTCGATCCAGTCGGGCAGCATGACCCGGGCGCCGACGCCGTTCATCACCACCGAGAGGTCCGCGCGCAGTCGGCGGAACGTGGTGTCGTCGAGGCTGCCGGAGAACACGGTCTTGGCCAGCATGTTCAGGCTGAGCCCGACCATGGCCTCGCGCACGTCGAGTCGGCGGCCCGGGGCCCAGCTGTCGACGGCGGCCTCGGTCTCGCCGCGCATGGTGTCGACGTAGCGGGCGATCTCGTCACGGGCGAAGGCCGGTTGGAGCTGGCGTCGTTTGCGGACGTGGACCTGGCCGGCCGCGGTGACGACGGAGTCGCCCAGCAACTGGCCCATCTTCTCGAAGAACCGTCCCTTGTCGAGGCTCGGTCCGAGGTCGGTCAGCATCGTGCGGATGAGGTCGGGGTCCTGGACGACCAGTGTGCGGGTGCCGGGCTGGAGGGTTATCTCGACGAGCGGTCCGTAGGAGGCGCGCAGTGAGGCGATGAAGCCGAGGTTGTCGCGCAGCAGCTGTATCGCGTGACCCAGAAGCGGCAGCGAGCCCGCTGCCCTGGGTATGGGGGGAGGCGCTACGAGCGTCACGAGGGTGTGTCCCTTCGAGTCGATCTTGGGCGCCTCCATGGCTTCCCAGATCACTGCCCGGGGCAATCGGCGCGAGGGCGTGGTGTTCGCCACGGCACCGCGGGCGCGGACAAGGTGTGGAAGGGCGATCGGTGGGGCACGTTCCACTTCCGGTCGCCCTTCGACCCGCGGACCCGAGAAGGCCGCGGGCCCGCTGCAGGGTCAGCGGAGCAGCAGCTGCACGAGGGCGACGGTGCCGACCGTCACGACCAGTATTCGCAGGACCAGCGGGCTGAAGCGGCGGCCCACCTTGGCTCCGAGGTAGCCGCCGAGGGCGGAGCCGACCGCGATGAGCGCGACGGCCGTCCAGTCGAAGTCCGCTGCGAAGAGGAAGAAGAGGGCGGCGACGGTGTTGACGATGGCGGCGAGGACGTTCTTCGCGGCGTTGAGGCGTTGCAGGGACTCGTCGAGGAGCATGCCCATCAGGGACAGGTAGATGATCCCCTGGGCGGCGGTGAAGTAGCCGCCGTAGACGCTGGCGAGCGTCAGGCCGGTGAACAGGAGCGGGCCGCCGTCACGGCGCGGGGAGGCGCCGGTGCGGGCGCGGCGGCGCTGCACCAGTCTGCCGATCTGGGGCTGGAGGGCCACCAGCACCAGGGCCATGCCCACCAGGACCGGCACGATCGTCTCGAACGCGTCGGCCGGCAGGGACAGCAGCAGCGTGGCGCCCGCGAGGCCGCCGATCAGCGCGCCGACGCCCAGTTTCAGGATGCGCCGACGCTGGCCGCGAAGCTCCTTCCGGTAGCCGATCGCCCCGCTGATGGAGCCGGGGATGAGGCCGAGCGCGTTGGAGACCGTGGCGGTGACGGGGGACAGCCCCGTGGCCAGCAGTACGGGAAAGGTGATCAGCGTTCCGGAGCCGACGACGCTGTTGATGGCGCCGGCCCCGACGCCCGCGGCGAACACCGCGCCCATGGCCTCCGGCGTCACGCCGTGCCGCCCCGCGCCGGGCCCGGGGACGGCCGGAAGGTGTCTTGTGCATCTTTCACGGCGACGACTGTACCCACCGCCGGAGTCGATGGGTGTGCCGGTCCCAACCGGTCCTGGTTGGACACTTCTTGACGTAAATTCACCTGATCACGCGGTGATACGATCACCGCGTTTGCGGAGCGGGCGGATGGGTGAGAGACCGCATCCCCGACTTCAGGGACAGCCCGGACAGGAACCCCGGTGCGGGCAGTCCACCGGGCCGCCCGCGTAGACGGGAATCCAGCAAGCCGGCCTTCAGTCGCCTGAAGAGAGTCTTATGACGGAATACATAGGGAACCCATTGCTCTGGGTCCTTCTCGTCGCCCTCGTCGCCGCCGCCGCGCTCATCAGCCGCCAGCGCAGGGCGGCACGAGCTCTGCGGCAGCAGGTCCAAGGGCTCAGGGATCATTACACGGAGCTGGAGAACGATTACGGGAAGTCCGTGCAGGCGGCTCAGGAGCGGGCCGAGGACGAGACGAAGACCGTTCTGAAGTCGGCCATGCGGACCTTGCAGGGCCTGGCCGCCGAACAGCAACTGGTGCTCTCCCGGTTGCAGAGCAAGTACGGCGACTCGGCACTTCTGCAGGACCTGTTGGAGATCGACCACACCAACTCGCAGTTCGGCCGGCGCGCCCAGTCCATCGCGGTCCTGTGCGACGGCTGGCTCGGCGGCCGGCGTGACACCGCCTCGGTGTACGACGTGGTGCGCAGCGCCCAGGGCCGGATCCGGCACTTCCGCCGGGTGGAGATCCTCTCCCAGGTCGACTTCGGCATCACCAGCCGGGCCGTCGAACCCGTCGCCCTGGCCCTCGCCGAGCTGTTCGACAACGCCACCAGCTACTCCAGCCCGGACACCGTCGTCGAGATCAACATCCGGACCGTGCCCAAGGGCATCTGCGTCGTGGTCGACGACGCCGGTGTCGGGATGAGCGACGAGGAACGCGCCCGTGCCGACAAGCTGCTCGCCACCGAGCGGGCCTCGGGCGTGGCGGGGCTCGGCAACCCGCCCCAGTTCGGCTTCGCGGTCATCGGCCTGCTGTGCGAGCGTTTCGGCTTCGAGGTGTCGGTGGACTCCTCCTCCCCCTACGGAGGTGTACGCGCGGTGGTCCTGTTGCCGCACGAACTGCTCACCGCCATGCCGGAGAAGAAGGCACCCGCCCCCGCCGCCCGCGGTACGGCCCGGCCGGGCCCGGACGGTGGACCGGAGACGGCGCTCGCCCCGTCCCAGACCGGTGACGGTCTGCCCCGGCGGCGCCGCAAGCGCCCGATGGCCATCGTGCCCGGCAGCTCCTCGGCCCCGCGCCAAGCGGGCCGCTCCGACTCCGAGCAGGCACAGATCATGGGTGCCTTCCAGCGGGGCACGCAGACCGGCCGCGTCACCCGGCCCGAGGAAACGGACCGGACGAGCAGAACACCTGGTGCAAGCAGAGAAGGACATGAGGACTCGTGAACGACGATCTGTCATGGATGCTCGACAGCGCCCTGGAGATTCCCGGGGCCCTGCACGCGGTCCTGATCTCCGCCGACGGCCTGCTGATGGCCCGGACGCAGGACTTCGACAAGGACGACGCGGACCGGGTCGCCGCCGCGATGAGCGGTGTGCAGTCACTCAGCCGCACCCTCGCCTTCTTCTGTGAGGACCCGCACCAGGCGTGGCGGCAGACGCTGGTCGAGTTCGACGGCGGCTGGGTGTTCCTGATCTCCGCCGGCGAGGGCGCATACCTCGGCGTCTCGGCCTCCCCGGAGGTCGACATGGCGGACATCACCTTCCGGATGCAGCAGCTCGTCGCCCAGCTCGGCAAGCGGCTGACGACACCGCCGCGCGAGAACCTCGGCACCCGCTCATGACCGGCCGCGACGGCTGGGAGCCAGAGGCCGCCGAATTAGTACGGCCGTACGTCATCACCAAGGGGCGCGGCCTGCCCGACGAGGACGACCTCTCCCTCATCACCCTGGTCACCGCCTCCGCCGAGGACGCGCGGCGGTCGACCCGGCTGTCCCCCGAGGAGCAGAGCCTGCTGGAACTCTGCTCGGCCGGCTACCTCTCGGTCGCCGAGATCGCCGGACACACCCATTTCCCGCTGGGCGTGGTGCGGATCCTGCTGGCATCCCTCATGGAAGGCGGCTACGTCATGACCCGCCCGCCGGTGGCCCCCGCGCGCCTGGCCGACAGGGAGATCCTGGAGGAGGTGCTCAATGGGCTCCGCGCCAAGTTTGGGTGAACAGGACTACGTACGCGGCGGGGCGACCCAGACCGCGGTGAAGATCCTCGTCGTCGGGCACTTCGCGGTGGGCAAGACCACCCTCATCGGCTCCATCTCCGAGATCGAGCCGCTGTCCACCGAGGAGACGATGACGCAGGCCGCCGAGCCGGTCGACGACCTCAAGGGGGTCCAGGGCAAGACCACCACCACGGTCGCCATGGACTTCGGCCGCCTCACCATCAGCGACCGCGTCGTGCTCTACCTGTTCGGCACGCCCGGCCAGCAGCGCTTCGTGCAGATGTGGGAGGACATGGCCCGCGGCGCGCTCGGCGCCCTGGTGCTGGTCGACCCCGAGCGGCTGGCCGACTCCTTCCCCGTGATCGACCTCATCGAGCACTACGGGCTCGAGTACGCCATCGCCGTCAACCACTTCGACGGCGCGCCGCTGCGCGACGAGCGGGCGCTGCGCGAGGCCCTGGACCTGCTCGACGACACCCCCGTCGTCACCTGCGACGCCCGCGACGAGAAGTCCTCGGCCGCCGCACTGACCACCCTCGTCCGCTACTTGCTGGACCGCACCCGCTAGGAGCTGGGAGCAGACATGAACGCCCACGACACCGCCCCGGTGCCGCCGCCCGGGTGCCCGGCCCACGGCTCCGGCGCCCGCGTGCCGCTGCACGGGACGGAGTTCGCCGCCGACCCCCAGGCGTACTACGAGTACCTGCGCCACTACGGGGCCGCCGCGCCCGTCGAACTGGCCCCCGGGGTCGAGGCGACGCTGGTCACCGATTACGCGGCTGCTCTCCAGCTGCTGCAGGACTCCGGTGCCTTCCGCAAGGACGCGCGTCGCTGGCGGGCCTTCAACGAGGGCAAGGTGGGTCCGGACAGCCCCGTCGCGCCGCTGCTCGCCTACCGGCCCAACTGCATGTTCGCCGACGGCGCCGACCACCTGCGGCTGCGCCAGGCGGTCACCGACAGCATGGCCAAGGTGGACACCCGCCGGCTGAGCCGGAGTACCGAGCAGATCTCCGGCTACCTCATCTCCCAGTTCGGCGGCCGCGGCTCGGCCGACCTGCTCGGCGACTACGCCAGGCAGCTGCCGCTGTTCGTGTTCAACGAACTCTTCGGCTGCCCCGCCGACATCGGCGACCGGGTGCTGTTCGGCATCTCCGGCATGTTCGACGGCGTCAACGCCGACAAGGCCACCGCGGTGCTGTTCCAGGCGGTGGGGGAGCTGGTCGCGCTCAAGCGGAGCAAGCCCGGTGACGACGTCACCTCCTGGCTGATGCAGCACGAGGCCCGGCTGACCGACGAGGAGATGGTCCACCAGCTCGCGCTGCTGCTCGGTGCGGGCGCCGAGCCGCTGCGCAACCTCATCGGCAACACCCTGCACCGGCTCCTCACCCACGAGCGGTACGCCCGAGAGGGCGGCCTGATCGACGAGGCCCTCGACGACACGCTGTGGGAGAACCCTCCCATGTCGAACTACGCGCCGCACTACCCGGCCGCCGACACGGAACTCGCCGGACAGCAACTGCGGGCGGGCGACCTGGTCCTGGTCAGCTTCGCCGCGGCCAACACCGGCCCCGCGCTCAGGGCGTCGCGCCAGGCCGGCAGCAACCGCGCGCACCTGGCCTGGAGCGCGGGCCCGCACGCCTGCCCGTCCAAGGAGCCGGCCCGGCACATCACGGTCACCGCCATCGAGCATTTGTTCAACGAACTGCCCGACGTCGAACTCGCCGTCCCCGAGGACAGCCTGACGTGGCGTCCGGGCCCCTTCAACCGGGCCCTGGCCACACTCCCGGCCCGCTTCACCCCGGTGCGGTCCGGGCGGCGCGGCGACCCGCGGCCGGGATCCGGGGCGGCCGAGGAGGAGAAGCCGGTCGGACCGGCCCGTCCGGCCGAACGCAGCGGCATGTGGAGCCAGTTCCTCAACTGGCTCACACGGTGACATGCGCAACACCCTCCCAACCCGCCCCTCCCGCATGAAGGTTCAACGGCACGGGTAGTGAGCAACGCGGCATTCAAGTTGCTTACGAGTAAAAGGAGGTGTCGTGGACCACATATCCACGAACGCCGCTTTCCCGCCGCCGAACCCCCCGATACCCGCCTCCCCAGGCGGGTATCTCGCTGTGCGGCTCCGGCCGGGGACGGGCCGGTGACCGCCGCACCGACGGACGCGGGCCTGCGGGGCACACCGACGCTCGGCGCCTTCACCAGCGGCCAGTTGCGAAGACTCGGCGCGGTCGTCGGCCTGCCCGGGGCCGACGTCGAGACGTACGCCCGGGTCCTGACCGACTCGCTGGGCCCGGTGGCCGAGCGGTCGCTGGAACTGCCGCCGCCCAGCCGCACGTTCCTGTCCGACGACCACACCCCCGTGGAGTTCTCGCTCTCCTTCCAGCCGAACGCGGCGCCCGCCCTGCGGGTGCTCCTGGACCCGGGCTGCGGCGCAGACAGCCTGGCCCAGGGCGGCCGCGTCGGACTCGAGGCGGTCCGGGCGCTGGCCCGGCGCTGGCACTTCACCACCGGACCGCTCGACGACCTGGAGGACCTTTTCCTCCCACCCTCTCCGCAGGGTGCCCTGGCCCTGTGGTGCGCCCTGGAGCTGAGACCGGGCGGCGTGCCCAAGGTCAAGGTCTATCTGGACCCGGCCGCGAACGGGCCGGAACGTTCCGCCGGGACGGTGCGCGAGGCTCTGCACCGGCTGGGCCACCGGCAGGCCTTCGCCAACCTGCCCCAGGGGAGCGGGTACCCCTTCCTCGCCCTGGACCTGGGGGACTGGGAGGAGCCCCGGGCGAAGGTCTACGTGCGCCATGACGACCTCACGGCCGGCCAGGCCGGGCGGCTGTCCCGGATGTCTCCAGGGCCCGGTCCCGCGGCGATCGAGGGATTCTTCCGTACGGCCGCGGGCCTCGGCCCCGACGCGACCGGGCTCAGCAGACGGCCCGGCCTGTCCTGCCACTCCTTCACCGACACCGCGTCCGCCCGACCGAGCGGTTTCACCCTCCACATCCCGGTCAGGGACTACGCCGGGCACGACGGGGAGGCCCTGGCACGGGCGGCGAGCGTGCTGCGCCACCACGGCATGGACGCATCGGTGCCGGCCCGCGCCCTGGCCGCGCTCACCGACCGGCGGCCCGAGGACGGCGTGGGGCTGATCGCCTACCTGGCGCTGGCCCACCAGCAGGACCGCCCGCCGCGGGTGACGGCCTACCTCTCCTCGGAGGCGTACGCGGTCAGGCCGCCGGCCGCGGAGGCCGTCCGCCACCCGGTGGCGGTGCACTGAGCGGACCCTCCGGACCCCACAGGGCTCCCCGTGAGACCCACTGGGAGCCCTGGTCACGGACGGGGTGGCCGGGCGTCGGCGTCGGCGCCCGGCGGGACGGCTACACGGGCAGCGACTCCCGGAACTCCGCGAGGTACGGGCCCACGTCGACCTGGATCGAGGCGCCCTGGGTCCGGCCGTAGCGCTGGACGATGGCGGCGAGGTACGTGCCGATCTCCTCGCGCATCTCCTCCGCCGCGGGCAGCTCGGCCTCGCCGTCGACGATCCGCGCCACCCACTGCGCCTGGGCCTCCACCAAGCGAGTGATCGCTCCCACGGGACGGACGAGTCCGACGAAGTAGAGGCCCGGCCGGCCGGGCGCGACCACCCGTCTGTACAGCTCGACCGAGCCGTCCGCCGTCACCGGGCAGCCGGCGGGGAGGAAGGGGAAGGTCATGTGGAAGCCGGTGCAGTACACGACCGCGTCCGCCATCACGGAGGTGCCGTCGGTGAAGACGACCCGGTCGCCGTCGAAGGAGGCGATCGCGGGCTTCGGGGTCACGGCGCCGTGCCGGATCCGGCTGAGGATCTCGTCCGAGAGGGTCACGGCGGAGGAGAAGAGCGGGTGGTCGGGCTCGGGCAGGCCGTACTCCGCCAGCCTGCCGCGCGCGACGTGCAGGGCCTCCTCGGCCCACTTGCGCCGCTCGGCGAAGGACATCTCGTTCCACCACGGCGCTTCGGCGATCTCGTCGAGCGACTTCCCGTACAACTGCTTGGGCACGATGTGCAGTCCCCGGCGCACCGAGAGCACCGTCTCGGCGGCATGCCGGGAGAGGTCCGCCGCGATGTCCACCGCCGACGCCCCGAGACCCACCACGACCACCCGCCGACCGGCGAAGTCGGCGCCGTCGCGGTAGTCGAGGGAGTGCAGAACCGTGCCGGTGAAGGACGCGGAACCCTCCGGGAGAGGGTCCGGCAGGGCCGGGTCGGTGTGGTGCCCGGAGGCGACGATCACCTGCTCGAACCGCCGCGTCGCCATCGCGCCGTCCGCGTCCCGGCTGACGACCGTCCACCGGCCGTCCGCGTCCTGCTCCACGGAGACCACCTCGGTCCGCAGTTCGACGTGGTCGCGCAGGCCGGCCCAGTCTGCGAAGGCGCGCAGATAGGCGGCGACCTGGCTGTGCCGGGGGTAGAGCGGGTACGGGTCCGGCATCGGGAAGTCGGCGTAACCGGTGAGCTGCTTGGCGGTGTTGAGGTGCAGCGACAGGTATCCGGGACCTCGCTCGCCGGCCTCCGGCTGGCGCCAGATCCCACCGACGTCGGGTGCCTTCTCCAGGCAGACGAAGTCGATGCCGCGCCCCTTGAGGGCGTGGGCCACCGCCAACCCCGACAGACCCGCACCGATCACACACACGCGCACGCGACGTACCCCCAGGACGTACTCAAGCTCCCCCGATCATGCATTGAATGCCCATCAGCATCCCTGCGCACACCAGCACGAGGGATGAACAGACGTGTCGGTGCTCACGTTTCGTCTCTTCACCGGCCCACGGTCACGTCCGGCGCAGATCACTGACCCGGCGCAGATCACTGACCCTGCGCAGCTTGCCGAGCGAGCGCTCCAGGGTCTCCGGGTCGACGATCTCCACCTCGACGGTGACGCCCACACCGTCCTTGACGCCCTGGCCGATCGCCGCGGCGGCGGCCGCGCGCTGCCCGGGACCGGCGTCGGGGCGGGCCTCGACCCGTACGGTCATGTGGTCCATGCGGCCGCGCTCGGTGAGCTGGATCTGGAAGTGCGGGGCGACACCGGGGGTGCGCAGCACGATCTCCTCGATCTGGGTGGGGAAGACGTTCACCCCGCGCAGGATGATCATGTCGTCGCAGCGGCCGGTGACCTTCTGCATCCGGCGGAAGGCGGGCCGGGCGGTCCCGGGCAGCAACCGGGACAGGTCGCGCGTGCGGTACCGGATGACAGGGAGCGCCTCCTTGGTGAGTGAGGTGAAGACGACCTCACCCTCCTCGCCCTCGGCCAGCACGGTGTCGGTGAGCGGGTCGACCACCTCCGGGTAGAAGTGGTCCTCCCACACGTGCAGCCCGTCCTTGGTCTCGACGCACTCCTGCGCCACGCCGGGGCCGATCACCTCGGAGAGCCCGTATATGTCGACGGCGTGGATGTCCATGCGCTCCTCGATCTCACGGCGCATCTCCTCGGTCCACGGCTCGGCACCGAAGACGCCGACCTGGAGGGAGGTGGTGCGCGGATCGACACCCTGGCGCTCGAACTCGTCGAGCAGGGTGAGCATGTAGGACGGGGTGACCATGATGATCTCGGGCCGGAAGTCCTGGATGATCTGCACCTGCCGTGCCGTCATGCCGCCGGAGGCCGGGATCACCGTGCACCCGGCGCGCTCGGCGCCGTAGTGCGCGCCGAGGCCTCCGGTGAACAGCCCGTAGCCGTAGGAGATATGCACCTTGTGACCGGGACGGCCGCCCGCGGCCCGGATCGAACGGGCGATGACGTCCGCCCACATGGTCAGGTCGTTGTCCGTGTAACCGACGACGGTGGCACGGCCGGTGGTGCCGCTGGAGGCGTGCACGCGCCGCACGTCGGCCATCGGGACGGCGAACATGCCGAAGGGGTAGGTGTCCCGCAGGTCGGCCTTGGTGGTGAAGGGGAACCTGGACAGGTCCGCGAGGCTCCGGCAGTCGTCGGGCTTCACCCCCGCGGCGTCGAACTTCTCGCGGTACAGCGCCACGTTCTCGTAGGCGTGCCGCAGCGTCGTGCGCAGCCGGTCGAGCTGGAGTTCCCGGAGCTGCTCCCGCGAGAGCCGCTCGGCGTCGTCCCGCAGGTCGTGGGGGAGGGGCTCTCCCCGGCGGGGTGCCGGGGCCGTCCCGGTCGTCGGCTGGCTGCTCATCGCGACTCCTTCGTCGTCGTGCCCGGCGTCTCGCGCGCCGTGGTGTCCCGCACGCTGCGGCTGCGTCCGCGGAACTCCGCGATCACTTCCGCGCCGCGCCGCACCGTCACGTCGTAGACACCGCTGCGGCCGAACCGGGCCCGCTCCTCGGCGCGCGCCACGAGCACGTCGCCCTCGCGGGCCGGCGCGACGAACACGATGTCGGCACCCGCGGCCACGGTCACCGGGCCGTGGCTGTTGCACGCGCAGGCGAAAGCGGTGTCGGCGAGCAGGAACAGGTAGCCGCCGTGGGCGATCCTGTGTCCGTTCACCATCGCCGGGGTCACGGTCATACGGAGCACGGCGGTTCCCTCGCCGTGCTCGACCAGCTCGATGCCCAGCCGCCGGGACGCCTCGTCCGCGGAGAACATCACCTCCGTGGACGTCGGCTCAGCGGCCTGCGACACCTTTCCCACCACGTGGTCCCACCACCTTGTTCTCCCGACCGACCATTCGGTTAGCACATGGCAGGGCACAGTAATCCAGCCGTGCGGTTGCCCTGTCAAGAGTGTGGCCGGCGAGGGTCCGGGTCTTGCCCGGCACCGGGAAACACGTCACACTGGTACCGAACGAATGGTCGGTTGGGAAGCTGGTGACGATGACCACGACACACGCCGCCGAGGCGCCGCCCCCGGACGGGTTGCAGGAGCACTTCGACGCGACGATCGCGCACGACCAGCGCATCGAACCGCGCGACTGGATGCCGGACGGCTACCGGAAGACGCTGGTCCGGCAGATCGCCCAGCACGCCCACTCGGAGATCATCGGCATGCAGCCGGAGGGCGAGTGGATCACCCGCGCGCCCTCACTGCGCCGCAAGGCGATCCTGTTCGCCAAGG
The DNA here is from genome assembly GCF_042744565.1 of Streptomyces sp. NPDC058812. NCBI lineage: Bacteria > Bacillati > Actinomycetota > Actinomycetes > Kitasatosporales > Streptomycetaceae > Streptomyces > Streptomyces sp. NPDC058812. Next base: position 63,355 of record NZ_JBHYOB010000013.1, on the reverse strand, counting down.
TCCAGGACGAGGCCGGCCACGGGCTGTACCTGTACTCGGCGGCCGAGACGCTCGGCGCGGACCGCGACGACCTCACCCAGCGGCTGATCGAGGGGCGCCAGAAGTACTCGTCGATCTTCAACTACCCGACCCTGAGCTTCGCGGACGTCGGCGTGATCGGCTGGTTCGTGGACGGCGCCGCGATCTGCAACCAGGTCCCCCTGTGCCGCAGCTCCTACGGGCCGTACGCGCGCGCGATGGTGCGCATCTGCAAGGAGGAGTCCTTCCATCAGCGGCAGGGCTACGAGCTGCTGATGACGATGATGCGCGGCACCGACGCCCAGCGCGAGATGGTCCAGGACGCGGTGAACCGCTGGTGGTGGCCGTCCCTGATGATGTTCGGCCCGCCCGACGACGCCTCGCCCAACTCCGCGCAGTCCATGGCCTGGAAGATCAAGCGGCACAGCAACGACGAACTGCGCCGCCGCTTCGTCGACATGACCGTCCCGCAGGCCGAGAAGCTCGGCGTCACCCTGCCCGACCCGGAGCTGCGCTGGAACGAGGAGACCGGGCACCACGACTTCGGCACCCCGGACTGGGACGAGCTGATGCGCGTCATCAAGGGCGACGGCCCGTGCAACGAACAGCGGATCCAGCGGCGGCGGACCGCCCACGAGGAGGGCGCCTGGGTGCGCGAGGCGGCCACCGCCCACGCGGCCAAGCAGGCGGCCCGTACGAAGAAGGGAGCGGCGGCATGAGCGCCGACGAGCGGGGCTGGCCGTTGTACGAGGTGTTCGTGCGCGGCAAGCGCGGCCTCAACCACGTCCACGTCGGATCGCTGCACGCCGCCGACGACACCATGGCCCTCACCCACGCCCGCGACCTCTACACCCGGCGCAACGAGGGCGTGAGCATCTGGGTCGTGCGCTCCGAGCACATCGCCGCCTCCACCCGCGACGAGAAGGACCCCTTCTTCGCACCCAGCGCCGACAAGGTCTACCGCCACCCGACCTTCTACGACATCCCCGACGACGTCCCCCACATCTAGGAGCAGGGCATGAGTGACGACCACGTCTACCTGACCCTGGCCGAGGGGCACGAGGACGACAGCCGCTGGGCATACGGCACCGGCTTCGAGGACCCGCTGCACGGCGTGGACACCACCGTGCCCGAGGGGGTCGACGCCGGTGAACTGGCCGCGGACTGCGTGGCGCTCGCCGACGACGCCCTGGTCTCGGCGCAGCGGCTCGCCGAGTGGGTCACGCGCGCGCCGGAACTGGAGGAGGAGGTGGCGCTGGCCAACATCGGCCTCGACCTCCTCGGCCAGGCCCGTCTGCTCTACTCGCGCGCGGGTCAGGTCGACGGCACCGGCCGCGACGAGGACGCCTACGCCTACTTCCGGGACGCCGGCGACTTCCGCAACGTGACGCTGGCCGAACTGCCCGGCGGCGACTTCGCGTTCGCCGTCGTGCGGCTCCTGGTTCTCTCCAGCTGGCGCCTGGCCCACTTCCAGCGACTCGTGACCCACCCCGACCCTGTCCTCGCGGCGGTCGCGGCGAAGGGCGTCAAGGAACTGACGTACCACCGGCAGTACGCCGCCGAGTGGGTCGTACGCCTGGGCGACGGCACGGACGAGTCGCACCGCAGGACGCGCGCGGCGCTGGAGCGGATCGCCCCGTACTTCGGTGAGCTGCACACCGCGTACGACGTCCGGGACGAGGTCGCCGACGACCTGCGCCAGGTCACCGAGGCGGCCGGACTGCCCCTGCCGGTGTACCGCCCGCTGCCGGGCTCCGGCCGCGCCGGCGAGCACACCGAGCATCTGGCGCCGCTCCTCGCGGAGTTGCAGGGCGTCGCCCGTGCCCACCCGGAGGCGACATGGTGACCGGCGGCCTGGCACCTCTGGACGCACGCCGCGCCCGGCACGTCGCCGAGCAGGTGCCCGACCCCGAGCTGCCCATGCTGACCCTCGCCGACCTCGGCGTGCTGCGCGGCGTCGAGGTGTCCGGGGACGGGACCGTGGTCGCGAGCCTCACCCCGACCTACTCGGGGTGTCCGGCCATGGCCGAGATGCGGGCGGACGTCGCCGCGCGCCTGCGGGAGGCGGGGTACGCGCGCGTGGAGATCCGCACGGTTCTCGACCCGCCCTGGACCACCGACTGGATCACCGAGGCCGGCCGCCGCAAGCTCACCGAGCACGGCATCGCCCCGCCCGGCGCCGCGCCCCGCGGCCCGGTCTCCCTCGTCCTGTCGCCCACCCGGCCCGCGGTGCCCTGCCCCCGGTGCGGCTCGGCGGACACCGAGGAGACCTCACGCTTCGCCGCCACGTCCTGCAAGGCGCTGTGGCGCTGCCGGGCCTGCCGCGAGCCGTTCGAGTACGTCAAGGAGATCTGATGGCCCCGACCGCCCCCGCCTCGGCGACCGCCTCCGCCTCGGCGCCGCCGGCGCGCACCCGCCGCCGTCCTGCCTTCCACCGGCTGCGCGTCGCCGCCGTCGAGCGGCTGTGCGCGGACGCGGCGGCCGTGAGCTTCGAGGTCCCGGACGAACTGGCCGAGGAGTTCGCCTTCGCGCCGGGGCAGTCGCTCACCCTGCGGCGCGAGCTCGACGGCCGGGACGAGCGCCGCTCGTACTCGATCTGCGCACCGGCCGGCACGGTGCCGCGCATCGGGGTCCGGGTGGTGCCGGGCGGCCTGTTCTCGTCGTGGCTGGTGAGCGAGGTGCGTCCGGGCGACACCGTCGAGGTGATGGCCCCCACCGGCTTCTTCACGCCCGACCTGACCACCCCGGGCCACCACGTGCTGATCGCTGCCGGTTCGGGCATCACGCCCATGGTGTCCATCGCCGAGTCGGTGCTGGCCGCCGACGACCGCTCGTCCGTCACCCTGTTCTACGGCAACCGCCGCACCGACACGGTGATGTTCGCCGACGAACTGGCCGACCTGAAGGACCTCCACCCGACCCGTTTCCACCTGGCCCACGTGCTCTCCCGCGAGCCCCGCGAGGCCGAGGTGCTCTCCGGCCGCCTGGACGCGGAGCGGCTCTCGGCGCTGGTCGACTCCCTGGTGGACGTGGAGGGCGCGGACCACTGGTGGCTGTGCGGACCGCAGGGCATGGTCGCCGACGCCCAGCAGGTCCTGACCGGCCTCGGCGTCCCGGCGGACCGCGTCCACCGGGAGCTGTTCTACGCCGACGACGAACCCGTGCGGGAGGTCCGTCACGAGGAGGCCGGCCCCGAGGGGCCCGTCAGCGAGGTCACCATCACCCTGGACGGCCGCTCCACGACCTCCTCCCTCTCCCGGGAGCGGAGCATCCTCGACGGCGCCCAGCAGACCCGCCCCGACCTGCCCTTCGCCTGCAAGGGCGGCGTCTGCGGCACCTGCCGCGCCCTGGTCACCGACGGCCGGGCCGACATGCGCCGCAACTACGCGCTCGAAGCGGCCGAGGTCGACGCCGGCTACGTCCTGACCTGCCAGTCGTACCCGGTCTCGGAGAAGCTGACCGTGGACTACGACAGCTGAGCCGGCCGCGCCCTCCGGTGAGCGGGCGAACACTATGAACGCAATGATCGAAGGGGTGGCCCCGGCCTCGGCGGATTCCTGACATCCGGGCTCGCAGCGCAACTTCGCGCCGAGCACGTACAGGAGCCGCTTCGTGACCACACCTGACGCGCCCACCCGTGTCCCCTGGGCCTCCCACCGCCGACGCCGTCCGGCGGTGGTGGCCGCCGTCCTCGCCGCCGTCTTCCTCGGCACGCTCGGCAACGTACCGGCCGCCCACGCGCGGCCCGCCTCGCCCGCGCAAACCGCCTGCCCGCCCGACCTGGCGGGCCAGGCGCGGTGCTACACCGGCCAGGACGCGGGCGGCGCCCACTACACGATGGCCGTGCCGGCGGACTGGAACGGGTCCCTCGTCGTGCACGCCCACGGCGGCCCGGACCTCGGCGACTCCTCCGACCCGTCCCGCGGCACCGACGACCTGGAGCGCTGGGCGGTGATGGTCGACGAAGGGTATGCCTGGGCCGGCTCCGCCTACCGCCGCGGTGGCTACGGAGCCCGGATGGCGGCCGCCGACACGGAGAACGTCCGCCGCCTGTTCGCCGAGCGGTTCGGCCGGCCGGGGCGGACCTACCTCCACGGTCAGTCCTGGGGCGGCAACGTCGCCGCCAAGGTCGCCGAGACCTACGGCAGGCGGCCCGGCGCCTACGACGGAGTGCTGCTGACCAACGGTGTCCTCGGGGGAGGATCGCGCGGCTACGACTACCGGGTCGACCTGCGAGTGGTCTACCAGTACTACTGCCACAACCACCCCCGCCCGACCGAGCCGCAGTACCCGCTGTGGCAGGGGCTGCGCCCGGACTCCGCCATGACGACGGCCGGGCTCCGCGCCCGTCTGCAGGAGTGCACCGGGTACGCCTCCGAACCCGAGGACCGGACCGCGCTCCAGCGGCGCAACCTCGACGACATCCTCGCGGTCACCCGCATCCCGGAGCGCACCCTGGAGTCGCATCTGAGGTTCGCGACCTTCACGTTCCGGGACATCGTGACGAACCGGCTCGGCGGCCGGAACCCGTGGAGCAACCGGGGTGTGCGGTACTCGGGTTCCCACGACGACAAGGCGCTCAACGCGGGTGTCGAGCGCTTCTCGGCCGACCCCTCCGCACGCCGTGACCTCTCCTACGACAGCGACCTCACCGGCGGGGTGTCCCTCCCCGTCCTCACGCTGCACGCGATCGACGACCCGACGGCCTTCGTGGAGCACGAGGCGGCCTACCGCGCCACAGTCCAGGGCGCCGGCCGGGGCGGCAACCTCGTCCAGACGTTCACGAAGGAGGCCGAGCACAGTTCGCTGAGCGACTCCGAGTACGCCAACTCCCTCTCCACGCTGGACGCCTGGGTGCGCTCCGGCCGCAAGCCGACCCCGCGTTCGGTCGCTGCCTCCTGCGGCGCCTTCGACGCGACGTACGGCACTTGCTTCTACGACCCCGGATTCCAACCCGCGCCGTACGCCTCGCGGGTGCGGCCCCGGCCGGGCGGACTCGGCTGGCCCGCCATGACCGCGGCGCAGGAGCGGGCGTGGAGCCGGATCGACGGTGTGGGCATCGCTCCCTAGCTCCCTTAAGGTGGGGCGGGTGACCGCTCAACCGTCCTCTGCCAGCACCTCCCGGATCACATGGCGGGCGTTGCCGGCCATCGCCGGGTTGGTATCGCGGTAGTACGGCAGCGCGATGAGCGCCTGGGAAAGCGTCCGTCCGCGGCCGCGCCGCCAGGCGGCGTCGTCCACGCCGAGCGCCTCGCGGAAGACCTCCCTCGCGCCGGCCGGCAGCAGATTCCAGGCCGGGAAGAGGTCGCAGGCCGGGTCGCCCACTCCCATGCACCCGAAGTCGATCACCGAGGACAGCCTGCCGCCGTTCACCAGCAGGTTGCCCGGCATCAGGTCGGCATGCAGCCACACCGGCGGTCCGTCCCAGGCCGGGGCCCGCAGCGCGTCCTCCCACACGGCGGCCAGGGCATCGCAGTCGATACCCTCCTCGGGGAGGCCGCGCAGTTCCTCGATCGCGGACCGGGTCGCCTCGTCGAGCGTGGCGAGCGGGCCGCCGCGATGGGCCCGCGGCGCGTCCGGCAGGGTGACGCTCCGCATCGCCGCCACGAACCCGGCCAGATCCCCGGCCAGCAGCGCGGGTTCGCTCAGCGCTCCGGCCTCGGGAGTCTCTCCGGGCAGCCACCGGTACACCGACCACGGCCACGGATACCCTTCGCCGGGCCCGCCGTCCCCGAGCACCTCGGGGACGGCGGTGGGCAGCAGGGGCGACAGGCGGGGCAGCCACTCCCGCTCCGCCAGCACGTCTTCGACCCCGCCCTCGATCAACGGCAGCCGTACGACCAGGTCGTCGCCGAGCCGGTACATCGCGTTGACCGTGCCACCGGACGGGAAGCGCTCGACCGGCAGCCCCGCCCACTGCGGGAACTGCCCGGCGACCAGGCGCCGTACGAGACGGTCGTCGAGGGGATGCAGGCCCTGCTGCGTCTGCCCTGAACTCATGGGACTCATCCGATCCCCCGACGCCGACGGCCGTCAAACACTTTCCCGTCCGCCGGACGGCGAGGTCGGTCAGACGCCGAACTCCGAGGGCGACACGCCAAGGGCGGTGCAGGCCTCGCGGATCGCGTACTGCTCGGACGGCTCGAAGACCCCGTCGGCTCCGGCGATGACCATGCCGGTCTGGATGACCGCGCGGGCCTCCGCGGGCTTCTTGGCGGCCTTGGCGATCACCTGCAGGGCCTCGCTCTTGCCCAGCTCGAAGTTGGCGACGAGCTTGTCGACGTGCTGGTTGAAACGCTGGCGGAGCTGGTCGGCCGGGAAGTTCTGCAGCACCTCGTTGGAGACGATCAGCTCCTCCACGCGCTGCCGCTCCGCCGGCTCCACCTGTCCGTCGGCCGCGGCGACCAGTGCGCACATGGCCATGCTGGCGTCCCGGTAGGCGCCGCTCTTGAGTTCGGTCTTGACCGATGCGAGCTGGGTCTTGAACATCCCGATCAGCTGGGCCTTGGAGCCGCCGGAGGAGGAGCCGGGCCGGCCGGATCCCTGGTGCCCCTGATGTCCCTGCGGCCCCTGCCCGGGTCCGCTCGCTCCCCGAGTGCCCTGGGACTGCTGGAAGGTCTTGGCCTGGTCCTTGATCTTGTCCCACATCGCCACTCGTGCCACCTCGGCTTCTGTTGCTGCTGCGTGTCCGTCTTGGTCCTTGGCCGCGATTTCTCGCGGCTACCAGGATGAACGCACCCGGGGGTCGCTCGGTTCCCGAAAGGCAAAGACCAGGCAAAGTGTCTCACGGTGGCGTAGTAGGCTGCGCGACCAGGAGTTGACGGTCGGTCGGCATGGGTGGGGGGGCGTGACGTGTGGCTCGGCTGAATGCGTCACCGGTCACTCCCGAGCCTCGCGAGCCGCTCCGTACTCCCTCCGCGCGACGCACGGTGTGGTCGCGGGAGGTCGGCTGGTTCGTCGCGATCGGCATCGTGTCGACCGTCGGACAGGCCCTGCTGTACTGGGCGCTGCGCCTGTGGTGGCCCCCGGCCGCCGCCAACCTGGTCTCCCTGCTGGTGCTGACCGTGCTGAACACCGAAGCGAACCGGCGGCTGACGTTCCGGCACACCGCCGCGGGAGCGGCCCGTGCCCATCTGGGAGCCGGTGGCCTCTTCCTGCTCGGTTACCTGGTCACGTCCGGTGCCGTGCTGTGGTTCAGGCATGCCGAGCCCGGCGCCTCGCCCGCCGCCGAGACCGGAGTCCTCGCCGCCACGTCCGTCGCCGTCACCGTCGTGCGCTTCGTCGTCCTGCGGCTGGCCGTCTTCCGCGGCCCCGTTCGCCGACGACGCTGAACCGGGCGGCGCCCGTCATGCCCCGAAGCTGCGACGGGAAGCCTCGATGTGGCCCAGGTACTGGTGGGTCCAGTCGCACATGTGATGAGTCGTCTTCAGCAGTCCCCGCCCCGGCTCCGTGAGGGTGTACTCGACCCGCGGCGGCACCGTGGGGTGCACGCACCGCTCCACCAGCCCGTTGCGCTCCAGCATGCGCAGGTTCTGCGTGAGCATCTTGTGGCTGATGCCCTCGATCTCGTCTCGCAACTCGCCGAACCGCAGGGTGCGATCACCCAGCGCCTCGATGAGCAGAAGCGCCCACTTGTTGGCGATGTCCGAGAAGATCTCCCGTGCCAGGGAGTCCGCGCGCGTCAGGTCCGCGTCGTCGGGCGAGCCTGCGAACTGCTTGGTCACCATCAGGTTCCCCAGTCACTGAAAAGTGCGTTCTTCCATGTCAGCGGTCACTCTCCTACGGTTTCCGAGTAACCACAAGAAACCGACCAAGAAACCGACCACAAGAGCAAGTGGCGAGGAGAGAGAAGTCATGGCCATCACCCTGGTGAACCCCGGCGGACTGCCGGAGATCGACGTCTACCGGCAGGTGTCGATCGCGTCCGGATCGAAGCTGGTCTTCATCGCCGGGCAGGTCGCGTGGGATGCCGACGGGACCACGGTCGGCGGTGACGATCTCGCCGCGCAGGCCGAGCGGTGCTACCTCAACGTCGCCACCGCCCTGGCCGCCGCCGGTGCCTCCTTCGACGACGTGGCGAAACTGAACGTGCATGTCGTCGACTGGACCCCCGACAAGATGCCCCTGCTGCTGGAGGGCATCGCCCGGGCGACCGCGAAGCTGGGGGTCACCGCGGCACCGCCGGCCACCCTGCTGGGTGTCGCGGCGCTGGACGTGCCCGAGCACCTGATCGAGGTCGAGGCCACCGCGGTCGTCGACTGAACCCGACGGAGCCGTTTGAGGATCCGAGCTCCGGACACGCGATTGCTGGGCGCCGCCGTCCGGCGGGCGCCGACCGCGAACGTGATCGTGTGGAGGCCAGTAAATGGTGGAGAGGAACGGAACGGGCGGCGGACCGCTCGACCGTCCGGCGATGCCCCAGGAGGAGGCGGAGCTCTCTCCGCCGTACCGTTTCCAGCGTCAGCAGCGCCCCGGTCTGGAAGAGCGGATGGAAGTGCGCCCGCGCTACCTCGCCCCCCACTACCGGGGCTCCGGGAAGCTCGCCGGGAAGATCGCGCTGATCACCGGGGGCGACTCCGGAATCGGCCGTTCGGTGGCTGTGCTCTACGCGCGCGAGGGGGCCGACGTCGCCATCGTCCACCTGCCCGAGGAGCAGAGCGACGCCGACGAGACCAGGGAGGCGGTCGAGAAGGAGGGCCGCACCTGCCTGCTGTTGCCGGGCGACCTGTGCGACCCGGCCTTCTGCGCGGATGCCGTCGAACGCACCGTCGCGGAGCTGGGCGCCCTGAACGTCCTGGTCAGCAACGCCGCCTACCTCAACAGCCAGAACAGCCTGTCCGACCTGACCGCCGAGGACTTCGACCGGGTCTTCAAGACGAACGTCTACGCCTACTTCCACCTGGTGATGGCGGCCCTGCCGCACCTCTCCCACGGTGACGCCGTCATCGCCACCGCGTCCGAGGAGGCGCTCAAGGGCAGCGAGATGATGATGGACTACGCCGCCTCGAAGGCGGCGCAGGTCGTCTTCACCAAGTCCATCGCCCCCCACCTCGCCGAGCGCGGCATCCGCGCCAACATCGTCTCCCCGGGCCCCACCTGGACGGTGCTCAACCTGGCGGGGCAGCGGTTCCCCGACGACTATCTGACCAACCTGGGCAGTTCGTCCCCCATGGGACGGGTCGCCCAACCGGAGGAGGTGGCCCCCGCGTACGTGTACCTGGCCTCCGACGCGGACTCCAGCTTCACCGTCGGCGAGGTCATCGCCGTCACGGGCGGTCTGACGGACACCCGCTGAACTCGGTGCCGTCGCGCCCGTCGGTCAGCCGTGTACCGGTGCGGACGGTCGTCGCGAAGTCGTGGCGCAGGACGGGCCAGCACTCCTCGTGGTCGATGTCGGCCGTGTCGTAGACCAGCGGGTGCGCGGGGCCGCGACCGCGGCGGCTACGCGGCGGCCGCGGCCAGATCGGGCCCGAGCGGCTTCTCCAGCAGCAGGGCCTTGCCCCGCTTCGCCGCCGGCGGTGCCAGCTCGGCCTGGACGGCGGGCCCAGACGGCGGCCAGCCGCGTCTCGGGCCCGGCGGCCAGTACCCGGGCGTGCATGGTGCGGGCCCAGGGGGCGGGGGCAGCGGTCACGGTTCCTGTCCTCCTGGTGCTCTTCGTGGTCTCTTGGTGGGTGCGCGGGGAGAAAGCGGCGGTGCGCTCACGGCGCGAGGCGGCCGAGGCGGGCGTCGGCACCGGCGGGGGAGTAGAGGTACCCCACGACCACGGCGGCGGCCCGTACCCACTCCTGCTCTCCCAGGCATGGGCGGTCGCCACCCCACTGGCCCTGCGAACGGCACTGGAGCAGGCGCGGCGGGAACGGCCCGGCAGTGAAACGCCGTCGTCGCCTCCTGCGGGGCCCGGGAGGTCGTGGCATCCGGCCGACCGGCACGGCGTCGTCGGCGATCCCCGGGAGCGGTGACGTACTACTGCGGGGTCGTGCGGGCCCGGTCGTGCTCCGACGTGCCGACGTGATGGCGGCAGCCCGCGTCGTGCTGTGCGCCCAGAGAGGTCCACCACCGCTCGCAGCAGTCGTCGCGGAGGGGGACGCGGGCGGCAGCGGGGCGGGTGCACCTCGGGCCGTGCACGGTCCCGTCGGAGTGCTGCCAGAATGCGCAGCAGGGTTTCAGCGCGGCGGCGAGCGGCTGCTGCCGGCGGGGGCGTGCCAGCCGCTCGGCACGCTGTGCCCGTGCGACCCGCAGCCGGTGCTCCGTCCGGGCGCGGGCGGCACACCAGGCGAACACGGCGGCGGCGTACAGGCCGGGCAGGGCGAGCCACGGGTGGTGGGCGGCCGCGTATCCGGCCGCCGCGAGAAGGAGGGCGGCGGCGGCACGGCACGCGCGGGCGGTGCGCAGGCTCGGCGTCACAGGGAACTCCCGTTGGTCGGCGACGGAGAGGGCCTCGGGACATCCGTATGCCCGCTGTTCGCCGTCGTACGTGCCAGAAATCGCCGTCGGCATCGCGAACTGGGCGGCACGCGCACACCGGGACCCTTGCTGTCCTGCGACCGGCCCGAGACCGACCGGCGCACCGTCGAAGTTGGCCTGAAGCACCCGCAGTGGACGTCCCGCCCCTGTTGCGTGAACCGCTCCTGACGGCGGACGAGTTCGAGGCCGACCACGCTCTGCCCGGGCGGGAGGGTCTCTGCCGCGCGTCCCTGGCCGCCCCGGACGCCGGTGTCACCGATGCAGCCCGGGCCGACGCGTCTTCGGCGCACCGCCGTCCCGCTTCACGGCGAGTCACCGAAAGCCGGGCTAAGGCTGTTCGTTCTCCTGCGCCCGTTCCCGTGCGTGGTGGCCCAGGGCGGCGCTGCGGCTCGTCGCGAGGTGATGGAGGACGAGCGCCTGTACGCGCTCGACGTCGCGCTCCGCGATCGCCTGGTAGAGAGCCTCGTGTTCCAGCGCCACGGCCAGCAGGTCGTCGTGCTGGCCCATGAGCCACCGCAGCCGGCTGCGCAGGACGCGCTCGAGTTCGTTGAGGAGTTCGTTGGCGGCCAGGGAGATGACCGTCTGGTGGAAGTCGGCGGCTGCCCGGCGGGCCCGCACCGCGTCGTCCGCGCGGGCCGCCTCCAGTTCGGCGTCCACCGTCGCGCGGAGTCTCTCCAGCCCGGAACGCGTGTGCCGCTGGGCGGCGAGCCGGAACGCCAGGGTCTCCAGGCCCGAACGGACCTCGTCGAGATCGGCGATGTCGCTCGTGGTGAACTCCCGTACCACCGCCCAGGACCGCGGTCGAGGCGTCACCAGGCCCTCGGACACCAGGGTCTTGAGGGCCTCCCGGACGGGCAGCCGGCTCACGCCGAGCGCCTCGGCAAGCTCCCGTTCCACCAGGCGGCTGCCCGGCCGCCGCGCACCGTCGACGATCTCGTCGCGCAACTGCCGCGTGACCCGCTCGGACTCGGGCGTGAAGCCCTCTGACGCAGCCATCGCCGTCCTTCGTCTGTCTTCCCGTTCCGAGGCGCGCCGACCGCGCCGGTGCGGAGCGTCGGTCGGGCGGCCCGTCAGAATACCCCGCTGCCGGTGTGGCCGGTGTGCGGCCGCCCACCGGGGCGGGAGAGGGACGGGACTCGGCGGTTTCAGCCTGCCCTCGGGGGCCAGTTGACGATCTGCTTGGGACGCGGTCGCGCGTAGGTGCGCACCTTGGACGTGGACAGGCCGAGCCGGACCAGTGACTCGGCGATCGTCACGGCGGCGGCGATCCCGTCGACCACGGGCACACCGGTGCGTTCCACCACGCGTTCGGCGAGGCCGGCCATGCCCCCGCAGCCCAGGCAGACCACTTCCGCCCGGTCCTCCTCGACCGCGCGGGCGGCCTGCGCGGTGATGGCGTCCACGGCGGCCTGTTCGTCCCGTTCCAGTTCCAGTACGGCGAGTCCGCTGGCGCGCACGGAGGCGCATCTGGCGCTCAGTCCGGCCACCTCCAGCCGCTCCTCGATCAGGGGGACCGTGCGGTCGAGGGTGGTGACGACGGAGTAGCGGCGGCCCAGGAACTGGGCGGTGCTCGCCGCGGCCTCGGTGATGTCGACGACGGGGACGTCGAGCAGTTCCTGAAGGCCCTCCCGGCCGTGTTCGCCGTATCCCGCCTGGATCACCGCGTCGAACGGCTCCGGGTGTGCGCGGACGGTCTCCATGACGGCGATCGCGGCGAGGTAGCTCTCGTAGTTCCCCTCGACGGACTCCGCGCCGAAGGCGGGGGTCAGGGGAACGATCTCGGTGCCGGGGGAGGCCGCGCCGGCCGCCTGCTTGCCGATCGCGTCGGTGATGGACTGCGTGGTGTTGACGTTGACCACGAGAATGCGCATGGGCGGGCCTTCTGCTCGAGTGGGGTGTGGCGCGGCGGCGGAGCTATTCCGCGGCGACGGCGATGGCTTCGCCGTCCACGTCGCGGATCGGCGAGGCACGGTCGGCGATGAGCGCGTACAGCGCCGCGGCGATGATCGCGCCGACGAACCAGGAGAATCCGGCCGCGGCCTGGAAGTAGGGCACCAGGGCCACGACGACGGCGATGGCGGCGCTCGGCACGAAGGCGGCGACGGCCCGCGGGTTGTAGCCGCGGCGGTAGTGGTACTCGGCGCCCGCCTGCTCGGTGTAGAGGGCCGGCACGTTCACCCGGGACTTCCGCAGCAGCCAGTAGTCCGCCATGATCACGCCGAACAGGGGGCCGAGCAGGGCGCCCAGCCCGCCGAGGAAGTAGTTGACGACGACCGGGCTGTTGTAGAGGTTCCAGGGTGTGATCACCAGGCCCAGGATCGCGCTCACGAGGCCGGCCCGGCGGAAGTCGAGCCGGTGCGGGAAGAGGTCGACCAGGGCGTAGATCGGTGCCACGAAGTTGGCCAGCAGGTTCACCGCCACGGTCAGGGCGATGAGGGCGAGTGAGGCCACGGCCAGCAGGAACATGTTGGGGACGGTCCTGACGATGTCCGTCGGGCTGGTGATGACGTGCCCGTCGAGAGTGAACTGGGCTCCGCTGAGGATCGCCACGATGACGGCGAAGAAGAGCATGTTGACGGGGATGCCGATCACGTTCCCGCGGACGATGGAGCCGCGGCTCCTCGCGGACCGGGTGAAGTCGCAGAAGTTCAGGACGAACGTCCCGTAGATCACGACCCACAGGGCGGCGGCCTGCAGGACCTGGAGCCACATCGCGCCGCCGGTGAGCGGCTCGCCGTTGGACAGGCTGATCGAGCCGTCCGCCCGGACGAACATCCACACCGCGAGGGCGCACATGGTGAGCAGCGTGGTGGGCGCCGCGAAGGCCATGTACCGGCGGATCATCTGCATCCCGTAGCTCACGATGACCACTTGCAGGGCCCACAGGACCAGGAAGGTGATCCAGCCGAGCGTCGACTGGCCGAGCAGGGAGTTCCTGTCCAGGCGGGCCAGGCCGGGGAACATCGCCACCAGCAGGGTGCTCAACACCGCGGAGGCGAGGTAAGTCTGGATACCAAACCAGGCGATGGCGACGGCACCTCGAACGGCGGCCGGGAGCTTCGCTCCCTTGATGCCGAACGCGATGCGGCTCATCACGGGGAAAGGGACGCCGGTCTTGTGTCCCATGAATCCGGACAGCGTCAGCAGCAGGAAGAGCAGGACCGACGCGAGCGCGAAGGCGGCGAGGATGCCCCACACGTTCAGTCCCAGGGCGAACAGTCCGATGGCGAAGGCGTAATTCCCAAGGCTGTGAACGTCGTTGGCCCACAGCGTGAAGACGTTGTAGGCGCCCCAGCGGCGCCCTTCCCTCTTCGTCGGGGCCAGGTCGTACGTGTAGAGACCCGAGCTGGGGGTGGCGTCGCTGGTCTCCGCGGGCGAGCGGCGGTCTTCCAGGGCAGTCATACGGGACTCCTGGGATCAGGTGCGGGGGAATTGGAGAGTTCCACAAAGCGGAAGCGGCGTTCCGATGAACAGAACGTAGTTTTCGCCAAACGGCACCGTCAAGAGGCCTGCGGCAAATGGAATACCATTTTTGAACCCCCGCGCTTCCCGGCCACAGCCCTCACACCATCCCCGGGCGCGCCACGGCCCGCTCGTCACCGCCCTCCTCGGGCTTGTCGTGGGCCTGTTGCCCGCGCTCACCGCACCGGCCGCCGCGGCGTCGCCTTCACCTTCACCCGCACCGCGCGCCGCCACCGGGGCGGCCGGGTCTGGATGACGTACTCCACCTGCGACACGGGTAAGCCGGACTACCAGGTCTGGATGATGTCGATGCCGCTGAACGCCGACCCGCTCGTGCCGGGCAACTGGCAGCAGCACCAGGGCGCGGTCTTCTCGCGCGCGGACGACCGCGGCGTGTTCGGCCCGGGCCACCACGCCTTCTTCAAGTCTCCGGGCGGAAAGGAGGCCTGGATCGTCCACCACGCCAAGACCACGTCCGTAACACCTACAGCAACCGCACGACCCGGGCGCGGAAGTTCACCTGGCGGGCCGACGGCAGCCCCGACTTCGGGCGCCCGCTCGGGATGGGCGCCACCCAGGACCTGCCCGCCGGCGGTCCCGGATCCGGCAACTGCTGGATCAACGACGACGGCCGCTCCAGTGGCCCCGGCGGCGTCACCTACGGCGGTGCCTGGAACTCCGGCACGGGATGCGCCACGCAGTGCTTCTGGGGCGACGACCACTGGAGCGACCGCGCCGGTGCCACGGCCACCTTCTCCTTCACCGGCACCCGCATCGCCCTGCTCTCCGTCAAGGACACGGGCAACGGCTACGCGGCCGTCAGCGTCGACGGCGGCTCACGGGAGAGCACAACTCCCAGTCCGAGGCATCCTTCGTGAGCGTCGACCGCGCAGAGGTCTACGTGAACCGACGCGCCCGGCCGGCCGCCCCCTCAGTGCCGCTCGTGGCCCTCCGTGCTCTCTCTCAGGACGAGCCGGTGGGCCACGATGCGGTCCTGGGGCGACAGCACACCCGAGTCGGCGCCGTCACTCACGCCGTCCGGTCCCGTCGCCTCCTCGATGCGGCGCTGGAGCAGTTGCACGGCGACCTTGGCCACCGCCGCCTTGTCGGGGGCCACCGTGCTCAGCGTCGGTACGCTGAAACGCCCGCCCTCCACGTCGTCGAAGCCGATGACGGCGACGTCCTCCGGCACCCTGACGCCGTGCTCGTGCAGGGCACGCAACGCGCCCAGCGCCAGCTGGTCGTTGAGGCAGAGCAGCGCGTCCGGCCGCGCGCCGCCACGCAGCGCCCGCGCCACGGCCTCGGCGCCGTCGGGCATCCGGAAGGATTCGACCGGCAGCAGGGCCGCCGGATCGTAGGCGATGCCCGCCTCCGACAGGGCGGCACGGTAGCCGCGGGTGCGGGCCTCGGCCGTCCCCAGACCCGAGTCGTCGCGCCCGCCGACGGCGAGGACGCGGCGCCGCCCGAGACCGATCAGGTGGTTCGTCGCCTCGCGCGCGGCACTCTCGTTGTCGATGGCCACGTGGTCGGCGCCCTCCTCCAGCAGCTCCCCGAGCAGCACGGTGGGCGGGGCGCCCGCACGATCACGCAGGTCGTCGGCGGTCAGGGCGAGCGGGCTCAGGATGATCCCGTCAACGAAGGCGGAGCCGAAGCCGGCCAGCGCCGCCAGCTCGTGGTCGCGATCCGCCCCGGACTGGTGGATCAGCACCGTCAGGGAGCACTGCTCGGCCTCGCGGATCACATGCCGCGCCAGCTCGGCGAAGTACGGGATGTCCAGTTCGGGAACGACCAGGGCGATGATGCCGGTGCGGCCCTTGCGCAGGTGACGCCCGGCCAGGTTCACCCGGTAGCCGAGCTGCTCGATGGCCTCGCGCACCACCTGCCTGGTCCGGTCGGAGACATGGGCGTAGTCGTTGATGACATTGGACACCGTCTTCTCCGACACGCCCGCACGACGTGCGACGTCCTTGATCCTGGGCCGTGCCACCGAGACCTCCCTGCCTCTCACGCGAGAGCCGAGTCTATGTCCCGGCACCGCACCGGCCCGAGCGCAGGTCGGAGTAACTCCCCGGCATGACTCCCCGTGCACCGTCGCCGCCGCCCGTCTCCGGGCCTCAGCTCTTTACAGCCAATGTACATCGATGTAAAAACTAGCCACCGCATCAGCGTCCGGCCGTCGAAAGGTCCGCGATGAGTTCCCGTTTGCCTGCCCAGGGGGTGCCGGCCGCCTCCGACCCGGTACGCCGCCTCAGCCGCCGTCGGCTCCTGCGCCACACCATGGCCGGAACGGGAGCCCTGCTCGCCGCCGGCCCGCTCTCCGGCTGCGCCTCACCGGCCTCCGCCTCGGGCGCGTCCGCGCTGAGCGTCTGGGACCTGTTCCAGGGCGGCGACGGCATGCTGATGGACGACATGATCCAGGCCGTCTCCAAGGGGGCCGAGGGCTTCGAGGTCGACCGCACGATCCTGGACTGGGGCCCGTCCTACTACACCAAACTCGCCATGTCCGCCGCCGGCGGCCGGGCCTCGGACGTGGCCGCCATGCACCTGTCCCGGCTGGCGGGCTACGCGCCCGGCGGCCTGGTGGACGCCTTCGACCTGGATCTGCTGGCCGAGTTCGGCGTCACGCGGAACGACTTCACACCGGCCGTCTGGGCGCGTACGCAGCACGACGGAACGGTCTACGCGATCCCGCTCGACGTCCACCCGTTCATCGTCTTCTACGACAAGGAGGCCGCGGACACCGCCGGTCTCCTGGACTCCTCGGGGGAGCTGGCTCCGATGGGCTCGCCCGAGGCGCTGCTGGACGCGGGCAAGGCCCTGGCCGAGGCCACCGGGGAGTCGGGCATCCTCTTCGGCCACGTCACCGACACGGCACAGAACTGGCGGCTGTTCGCCGGCCTCTACGCGCAGACCGGTGCCGAGTTCGCCCTGCCGGACGGGGGACCCCCGGAGATCGACATCGACGCCGCCGTACGCGTCGTGACGTTCATGAAGCAGCTCTTCGACGGCCGGACCAACCCCAACAACCTGGACTACTACGGCTCGGTGGCCGCCTTCACGGGCGGCCGCGGCGGCATGGCCATGCTCGGGGAGTGGGAGCTGCCGACGCTGAAGCAGTCCGGCATACCCCTGGGAGCCGCCCCCTTCCCCCAGGTCTTCGACAGGCCGGCCGTCTACACCGACAGTCACAGCTTCGTCCTCCCGCACCAGGAGGACCCCGACCCGGCGCGGCGACGCGAGGCCCACCGGTATGTCGCGGAGATCCTCAAGCAGAGCCTCACCTGGGCGAGCGCCGGCCACATCCCCGCCTATCAGCCCGTGCTAGCGGAACCGGAGTACGCGGCCCTCGACCCGCAGTCCTCCTACGCGGACGCCGCGAAGGTGGCGGTGCTCGACCCGCCCAACTGGTTCGTCGGCGCCGGTTCGAACTTCCAGAACCGGATGTGTCAGCCGCTCCAGTCGGCACTGCTGGGCAACACGTCCGCCGAGAAGGCGGTGCGTCAGATGGTCCGCGAAGCGGACGCGCTGCTGCGGCAGCCCAACCCGGTGGCCTGACCAGCAGAAGGAGTGACCGACGTGACCACCACCGCACCTCTCGGCGCCGAGGCGCAGACCGATCCGCCCGCTGTGCGCACCGGCGGCCGCGGCCGAGCCGTCCTGCGCCGCATGCGCACCACCCCGAGCACCGGGTTCGTCTTCGTCCTGCCGTTCCTGCTCGTCTTCGGCCTCTTCATGGTGTGGCCCATCGTGCAAGGGCTGTGGATGAGCTTCACCGACACCTCGCTCGC
Organism: Streptomyces sp. NPDC058812; assembly: GCF_042744565.1. NCBI lineage: Bacteria > Bacillati > Actinomycetota > Actinomycetes > Kitasatosporales > Streptomycetaceae > Streptomyces > Streptomyces sp. NPDC058812. Next base: position 45,623 of record NZ_JBHYOB010000013.1, on the reverse strand, counting down.
TGTGCGCGACACGAGCTTCGTCGGCTTCGACAACTACGCCGAGGCGTTCGGTGACCCGGACGTCTGGAGCAGCCTCGGCAACACGGTCTTCTTCACCGTCATCTCCAGCGTGCCGCTGGTGCTCGTCGCGCTGGCGATGGCACTGCTGGTGCACAGCGGGCTCGCCGGGCAGTGGGCGTGGCGACTGGCGTTCTTCGCCCCCTACCTGCTGCCCGTGACCGTGGTGACCCTCATCTGGACCTGGCTCTACCAGCCCGAGCTGGGCCTCGGCAACCAGCTCCTCACCACACTCGGCTTCGACTCCGTCGGCTGGCTGTCCGACGAGTCCGTCGCCATGTGGTCCGTGGCCGCCCTCACCGTCTGGTGGACGGTCGGCTTCAACTTCCTGCTCTACCTCGCCGCGCTCCAGTCCCTGCCCTCGACCTTCGACGAGGCGGCGGCACTCGACGGCGCCGGGGCGTGGCGGCGCCTGTGGTCGATCACCCTGCCGCAACTGCGCAGGACCACCGCACTGGTGGCCATGCTCCAGATCCTCGCGTCGCTCAAGGTTTTCGACCAGATCTACATCCTCACCAAGGGCGGCCCGGGCGGCTCCACCCGCCCCGTCCTCGAGTACGTCTACGACGTCGGCTTCACCGGCTACCGGCTCGGCTACGCCTCCGCCATCTCCTACCTCTTCTTCGCGCTCGTCATCGTCGTCTCGCTCGTGCAGCTCCGCCTCTTCCGCCAGGAGGACTGACCGTGTCCGCAACCGCCACCACCGTCCGCACACGGCGCCGTCCACCTCGTGAAGCGTCCGGCTCCCCACTGCTCCTCGGCCACGGCCGGCTGCCCCGCGTCCTGGCCAGGACGGCGCTGGCCGTCCTGGCGGTCGTCTGGCTGGTGCCGTTCCTGTGGGCGATCGTCACCTCGGTGCAGAGCGAGAAGGACGTCGCCGCCCCCGGCCTCTCGCCGTTCAAGGGCGCCTTCACCATCGACGCCTACCAGCAGATCCTGGAACGCGGGAACGTCACCGTCTGGGCGTTCAACAGCTTCCTGATCGCCGCACTCGTCACGCTGATCACGGTGGTGGTCTCCACCCTCGCGGCGTACGGCTTCTCGCGCGGCACGTTCCGTGGCCGCCGGGCGCTGCTCGCCGTCACCGTCGCCGCCATCATGATCCCGCCGCAACTGCTCGTCGTGCCGCTGTTCGAGCAGATGCTGCTCTTCGACCTGGTCGACACCTACGCGGCGGTCATCCTGCCCCAGGTCGTCGCACCGATGATGGTGTTCATCCTCAAGCGGTTCTTCGACGGCATCCCCAAAGAGCTGGAGGAGGCGGCCCGGATCGACGGTGCCTCCGAGTTCCGGGTCTTCCGGTCGATCGTGCTGCCGCTCTCGCGGCCGATCGTGGCCGCGGTGGCGATCTTCGTCTTCATCGGGGCGTGGAACAACTTCATGTGGCCGTTCATCGTCACCAACGACCCGGACCTGATGACCCTCCCGGTGGGCCTGGCCACCGTGAAGGACGCCTACGGCATCCAGTACGCGCAGTCCATGGCCTCCGCCCTGCTGGCGGCCCTGCCGCTGATCGCGGTCTTCCTCCTCTTCCAGCGCCGCATCGTCAACTCCGTCGCCACCACCGGCCTCGGCGGTTCCTGACCCTCGTTCCGACCCGCTGTACACACGGGCCCGGCACTCCCACGCCGGCCCACCGATCGACTGGAGCATGTGTGCCCACTCACTCCGCACCGCGCCCGGAGTACCCGCGACCGCAGTTCGTGCGCCGCGACTGGCTCAACCTGAACGGCGCCTGGCAGTTCGAGACCGACCGAGGCGACAGCGGACTCGAACGAGGCCTCCTCGACCGCGAGCTGCACGGCGAGATCCTCGTCCCCTTCCCGCCCGAGTCCGAGCTGTCCGGCATCGGGGACACCGACTTCCTGGAGGCCGTCTGGTACCGGCGCGCCCTCACCCTGCCGGCGGCCTGGGCCGGGCGCCGCGTACTGCTGCACTTCGGCGCCGTCGACTACGACACCACCGTGTGGGCGGACGGCAAGGAGGTCGCCCGGCACCGCGGCGGCTTCACCCCCTTCACCGCCGACCTCGGCGACATCGCCGGGGCGGGCGACGAGGTCGTCGTCACCGTCCGGGCCCGCGACCCGAGGTCCGGACCGCAGGCGCGCGGCAAGCAGGCCGTGCAGTACGCCAACCACGACTGCAACTACACCCGGGTGACCGGCATCTGGCAGACCGTCTGGCTGGAGCCCGTCCCCGACCTCCACCTGCGCCGCCCCCGGATCACTCCGGACCTGGCAGGCTCGGCCTTCCACCTCGAACTGCCCCTGTCCGGCAACCGGCCCGGCCACCGGGTACGCGCCGTCCTCGGCGACGCCGACGGCGAGGTGAGCCGCGCCGAGGCACGCGCCGACCTGGACCTCGCCCCGCGCCTCCACCTGCCGGTGCCGGAGGACCGGCGACGGGAGTGGAGCCCCGACGATCCGCACCTGTACGACCTGCGCCTCGAACTCCTCGACGCCACCGGACAGGTCGTCGACAGCGCGGAGAGCTACGCCGGGCTGCGCGCCGTGGGCCTGCGCGGCAAGGCCGTCACCCTCAACGGACGCCCGCTCTTCCAGCGCCTCGTCCTCGACCAGGGCTGGTACCCGGACGGGTTGATGACCGCCCCCACCGACGAGGCGCTGGTGCGGGACATCGAGCTGGCCATGGCGGCCGGCTTCAACGGCGCCCGGCTGCACCAGAAGGTCTTCGAGGAGCGCTTCCTGTACCACGCCGACCGCCTGGGCTACCTGGTCTGGGGCGAGTTCGGTGACTGGGGCTGCGAGACCGGCGGCTCCTCCGGCGACAACCAGCAGCCCGACGCCTCCTACGTCGGCCAGTGGCTGGAGGCCCTCGAACGCGACTACTCGCACCCCTCCATCATCGGCTGGTGCCCGCTCAACGAGACGTACCAGAAGCTGCACGACCGCATCACCCAGCTCGACGCCGTCACCCGGGCGATGTTCCTGGCCACCAAGGCCATGGACACCACCCGACCGGTCATCGACGCCTCCGGCTACGCCCACCGGGTCGCCGAGACCGACATCTACGACTCCCACAACTACGAGCAGGACCCGGCGGCCTTCCGCCAGCTCATGTCGGGCCTCGCCAAGGACGCCCCCTTCGTCAACGCCTACGACAACGGCGCCCCCTACTCGCAGCCCTACCGCGGTCAGCCGTACTTCGTCAGCGAGTTCGGCGGCATCTGGTGGGACCCGGAGGCGGCCGCCGACCGCTCCGGCGAGGACCGCACCGTGTCCTGGGGCTACGGGGAACGGGTCCGCAACGAGGACGAGTTCCACGAACGGTTCAGCGGCCTGACCGAGGTACTGCTGGGGAACCGTGACATGTTCGGCTACTGCTACACCCAGTTGACCGACGTCTTCCAGGAGCAGAACGGCGTCTACCGGTTCGACCGCGGCCTGAAACTCGACGTCGGACGCATCCGTGCCGCGCAACTGCGCCCGGCCGCGATCGAGGAGATCGAGGAGCGGGACCCGGCATAGCGGGACCCCGGGCCGGAGGCGGCGGACCGCCACCTCCGGCCCAGGTGCGCGCGGGATCAGAAGGGACGGTCGCCCTCGATGGCGACGCGTTCGGCGACGCGGCGGTCGGAGCCGTAGTCGCCCACGGCGTAGTGCTGCGTGGCGCGGTTGTCCCAGAAGGCGACGTCGCCGGGCTGCCAGCGGAAGCGCACCTGGTACTCGGGAACGTGCGCCTGCTGGAAGAGGAAGCGCAGCAGCCGGTCGCTCTCGTCCCGGTCCATGCCGGTGATGTGGGTGGTGAAGGAGGTGTTGACGAACAGCATGCGCCGCCCGGTCTCGGGGTGGGTACGCACGACGGGGTGCTCCACGGGCGGGAAGAGGTCCTGGTGGGGGATCAGCCGCTCGGGACCGTAGAACCTCGCGAAGCCGGGGATGAAGTCGTGCACGGCGCGGGCACCGTCGATGCGGTCCTTCACCTCCTGCGGCAGGTTGTCGTAGGCAGCCGCCATGTCCGCCCACATGGTGTCCCCGCCGAACGGCGGCACCTCGCGCAGCTGGAGGACGGCGCCGAGCGCCGGCCGCTCGCGGAACGTGACGTCGGTGTGCCAGACGTTCTCGTACGTCGGGGTGGTCCCGTCGGCCTTGTCGAAGCGGACGACGTCCTCGCTGGACCCGGCGGCGAGCAGGGGGTTGGTCTCCAACTCGCCCCAGTGGCCGGCGAAGTGGCGCTGCCGGTCGGAGGTGAGGTGCTGGGCGCGGAAGAACAGCACCTTCCACTCCAGAAGGGCGCGGTTCAACTCCTCGCGCAGTGCGGAACCGAGCGGGCGCGAGAGGTCGACGCCTCTGATCTCGGCGCCGATCGTGCGCGCCTGCGGAACGACCTCGAAGAGTTCGTAGGGCCGTTCCTCCCACCCCGCGGGCAGTCGGCGCAGCACACGCCGGCCCTCGTACATCCCGTCCTGTGGAATGCGTGCTTCTCGCAGGCCGGTGATCGGGCCGGCAGCAGTGACTGTCATGGGAGTCCTCCCCTTGTGTGGCGGTACGGGTGGGCCGGGCCATGGCGGTACGACGTCCTCGCCGGACGGCCCGGGAAATGAAGGTGTTCGAAATAAAGGTGTTCCGGACTGTTCGCCGGAAGGAACACCGATCGGCTCACGACGCGGTACGCGTCGGGCCCTCGGTTCGAAGACGGCCGTTATCGGCCGGAGCGCTCACAGCCGGTCCGCTCGGGCACGCGGGGACACTCCGCCGTGGTGCCGAACCGGTATGTGGTCATAGCACCGATTGTGTGATCTCCTCGCGCCCGTGTCAACCCGTGTCAATGGGGCCGGGCGGGCTGCGGGGCGAAGGGCAGCATGGCATCGCCCTCCGGCTGGACGACGCCGTAACTGCTCTCGGGCACCTTGTTCCAGACGCCGGGCAGATCGCCCAGGGGTTCCGAGACGATCAGGCGGGTCTCGTCGGACGCCTCCCGGAGGAACGGGAGGTCGGGCTGGAGGGCACGCAGGCTCTCCACACGTGAGCTGTAGTAGAGCGACCGTGACTCCCCCTGGCTGGAGTAGCGGAAGGCCCACAGCCGTAGCCCGTCGGTCACGGCGACCGTCATCTGCAGCGGGTACTCCACGTCGTGCCGGTGTCCGATCTCCTCCACCAGTCCCGCCATCCGTGCCACGGCCGTCGGAGGATCGTCCTCCAGGCCGAACGTGAGGGCCAGGAAGAACATCATCTCCGAGTCCGTCGAACCCTCGATGTGCGTGAAGAGCCGCGGATCGACGGCCAGGGCGAGGTCGCGCCGGACGCGGTGGAACTCGGCGATCGCGCCGTTGTGCATCCACATCCAGCGGCCGTGGCGGAACGGGTGGCAGTTGGTCTGCTGCACCGCACTGCCCGTCGAGGCCCGGATGTGCGCGAAGAACAGGGGTGAGCGGACGTGGCTCGCGATCTCCCGCAGATTGCGGTTGCTCCACGCCGGACCGATCTCCCGGACGATCGCGGGCGTCGTCATCTCCGGTCCGAACCAGCCGACGCCGAACCCGTCCCCGTTCGTCGTCTCCACGCCCATCCGGGCGTGCAGGCTCTGGTCGATCAGTGAGTGCTGCGGCTGGTAGAGGATGGTCTCCAGCAGCACGGGCGTTCCCGAGTAGGCAAGCCATCGGCACATCGTCTGCCGCCTCCCTGGTCCTGGGCGCGTGCCGCGCGGGGCGCCGGCCCTCAGTCGACCGGCCAGGTGTGGACCGGGGCGTTGAGATGCATGTAGTCCATGTACTGCTGGGTCATCCGGCGCAGCGCCTCGTGGCGGCCCGGATGGACGGAGGCGTCGATGTGGTGGAACATCTCCTTCTGCCAGACCGCGCCATTGCGCCCGGTGACGCACCGCTGCTCGATGATGCCGAGCAGCGGCTCCCGCCAGGCCGCGTCCATGCCGGAGAGCTCCAGTCCCCGGTGCGCCAGCGGCAGCAGCCGCCGCAGGACGAGTTCGGGCACGGTCACCTCGCCCACGCCGGGCCAGTACAGCCGTGCCTCGATGCCGTGCCGGGCCGCGGTGTGCAGGTTGTCCTCGGCGACCGAGAAGGACATCCGCGACCACACCGGCCGCTCCTCCTCCACCAGGGCGCGGGTGAGCCCGTAGTAGAAGGCGCCGTTGGCGAGGGTGTCGGCGACGGTCGGGCCGGCGGGCAGCACGCGGTTCTCCACCCGGACATGCGGTTTGTCGTGGGCGACGGCGTAGACGGGCCGGTTCCACCGGTAGATGGTGCCGTTGTGGAGGGTGAGCTCGCCCAGGTCCGGAATGTCACCCCGGTCCAGCGTCTCCACCGGGTTCTGCTCGTCGCACAGGGGCAGCAGCGCCGGGAAATAGCGCAGGTTCTCCTCGAAGAGGTCGAAGACGCTGTTGATCCACCGCTCCCCGAACCACACCCGGGGCCGCACGCCCTGGGCCTTGATCTCCTGCGGCCGGGTGTCGGTGGCCTGCTCGAAGAGGGGGATACGGCTCTCGTGCCAGAGTTCCTTGCCGAGCAGGAAGGGCGAGTTGGCGGCGAGGGCCACCTGGACCCCGGCGATCGCCTGGGCCGCGTTCCAGTAGTCGGCGAACTCGTCCGGGGACACCTGGAGGTGGAACTGCGTGCTGGTGCAGGCCGCCTCCGGCATGATCGTGTCCGCGTAGGTCCGCAGCCGGTCGACGCCGTCCACCTCGATGTGCAGGTCCTCGCCCCGGGCGGCGAACACCTGGTCGTTGAGCAGCCGGTAGCGCGGGTTCTCCGACAGGGCCGCCTCGCCCACGTCCGCCTCGCGCAGTGTGGGCAGGGTGCCGACCATGATCAGATGCGTGCCGATCGACTTGGCGCGGTCCTCCGCGTGGTTCAGTGCGGCGCGGATCTCGGTCTCCCAGGAGTCGGGGCCGCCCGCCGTCAGGGCGCGGGGCGGGATGTTGATCTCCAGGTTGAACCGGCCCAGCTCGGTGGCCCAGGCGGGGTCCGCGATCGCTTCGAGCGCGTCGCTGTTGCACATCGCCGGCTCGGCCTCGTCGTCGACCAGGTTCAGCTCGATCTCCAGCCCCACCTGGGGCCGCTCGGTCTCGAACCGTGACTCGCGCAGCATCTGCGCGAAGGCCTCGAGGCACTCCTGCATCTTGCTCCGGTACCGGCGGCGGTCCTCGCGGGTGAAGACCAGCGCCGGGACGTCCCGTCCCATCGGCCCTCCCGGGTTGCCTCGCTCGGATGCCTCTCCACCCCAGCGTCGCACCACCTGGCGCCCCTCACCAGACGGGACGGGACGGGGCCCACCGCACCGTGTGCGATGAGCCCCGTCGATTTCAGGCTGTCGTGCGGCCGAGCACCCTCAGAGCTTGCCGGACGCCCGCACCGTGATCTCCGCGGAGGTGCGGCCGGCCGGGGAGGAGCCGTAGCCCTCGACCTTGTCGACCACGTCCGTGCCCTCGACGACCTTGCCGAAGACGACGTGCTTGCCGTCCAGCCAGGGGGTGGGGACGGTGGTGACGAAGAACTGCGAGCCGTTGGTGTTCGGACCCGCGTTCGCCATGGAGAGCAGGTAGGGCTCGGTGTGCTTCAGCTGGAAGTTCTCGTCCGCGAACTTCTCGCCGTAGATGCTCTTGCCGCCGGTGCCGTCGCCCCGGGTGAAGTCACCGCCCTGGAGCATGAACTGCGGGATCACGCGGTGGAACGGAGAACCCGTGTAGCCGAAGCCGTGCTCGCCGGTGGCCAGCTCGAGGAAGTTCTTGGCGGTCTTGGGGGTGACGTCCTCGAAGAGCTCGAAGACGATGCGGCCCGCATCCTGGCCGTCGATGTCGATGTCGAAGTAAACCTTGGAATTGCTCATCGCACCATTGTGACGTGCGAGCCCCCGTGATGTCGCACCGGCCGTCCTTTCAGCGTGTGGCGAGCAGTCCGAGCGTGTCGATCACCCGGTTCGAGAAGCCCCATTCGTTGTCGTACCAGGCGACCACCTTGACGTGGCGGCCGTCGACTCGGGTCAGGGCCGAGTCGAAGATCGACGAGGCCGGGTTGCCCGTGATGTCCGAGGAGACCAGCGGGTCGTCCGAGTACTCCAGCACGCCCGCGAGGGGCCCCTCGGCGGCGGCGCGGTAGGCCGCCAGTACGTCGTCCCGCGTCACGTCGCGGGCGACGGTCGTGTTCAGTTCGACGATCGAACCCACCGGTACCGGCACCCGGATCGAGTCGCCCGACAGCTTGCCGTCGAGGTTCGGCAGCACGAGGCCGATCGCCTTGGCGGCGCCCGTCGTGGTCGGCACGATGTTGACCCCGGCGGCGCGGGCGCGGCGGGGGTCGCGGTGCGGACCGTCCTGGAGGTTCTGCTCCTGCGTGTAGGCGTGCACCGTCGTCATGAAGCCGTGTTCGATACCGGCCAGCTCGTCGAGGACCGCGGCCAGCGGCGCGAGCGCGTTGGTCGTGCAGGACGCGTTCGAGACGATCGTGTGCGCGGCCGGGTCGTACGCGCCGGTGTTCACGCCGTACGCGAGGGTGACGTCGGCGCCGTCCGACGGCGCGCTGACCAGGACCTTCCGCGCGCCCGCGGTGAGGTGGGCGCGGGCGGCGCCGGCCGAGGTGAAGCGGCCGGTGGCCTCCAGCACGAGCTCGACGCCGAGCTCGGCCCAGGGCAGCCGCGCCGGCTCGCGCTCGGCGAGCACCTTGATGCGGTGGCCGTCGACGACGAGGGTGTCGCCGTCGACGGTCACCGGGCGGCCGAGCCGGCCTGCCGTCGAGTCGTAGGCCAGCAGCCGTGCGAGGGTCGCGGGCTCCGTGAGGTCGTTCACAGCGACGACCTCGAGCTTGCTGTCGCGTTCGAGCAGGGCGCGCAGTACGTTGCGTCCGATGCGGCCGAAACCGTTGATGCCGATGCGAGTCATGAGTGGTGCCCCTTCGGTTCGCCATGCGGTGCGCCACCAGACTCCCGCGCGGCGTCCGCCGACGGCAGCGGCGTGAGTGCCATGGTTCGCAAGGATCGCGCCAAGCTCGGGAGGCGGCGGTGGCGGCGCTAGTCGCCCTGGGCGAAGGTGCGCCGGTACTCGCTCGGTGTGGTGCCGAGGATGCGCTGGAAGTGCAGCCGCAGATTCGCGCCGGTGCCGAGGCCGACGTCGGCGGCGATCTGCTCGACGCTGCGCTCCGAGCGTTCGAGCAGCTCACGGGACATGTCGATACGGGCGCGCATGACCCACTGCATCGGCGTGTACCCCGTGTCGTCGACGAAGCGGCGTGAGAACGTGCGCGCCGACACCGCCGCATGCCGGGCCAGGGCCTCCAGAGTCAGTGGTTCGCCGAGCCGGCGCAGCGCCCACTCGCGGGTGGCGGCGAACCGCTCGCCCAGCGGCTCCGGCACGCTGCGCGGCACGTACTGGGCCTGGCCGCCGCTGCGGTAGGGGGCGGCGACGAGGCGCCGGGCGGCGTGGTTCGACGCGGCCACCCCGAGGTCGCCGCGCAGGATGTGCAGGCACAGGTCGATGCCCGAGGCGGCGCCGGCGGACGTCAGTACGCTGCCCTCGTCCACGAACAGCACGTTCTCGTCGACCCGCACGAGAGGGTGCTTCGCCGCGAGCGCCCGCGTGTAGTGCCAGTGCGTCGTGGCGCGCCTGCCGTCGAGCAGGCCCGTGGCGGCGAGCGCGAAGGCGCCCGTGGAGATGGCGGCGAGCCGCGCGCCCCGTTCATGGGCCGCCGTCAGCGCGTCGACGACGGTCCGCGGCGGATCGTCGAGGTCCGGGGACCGGTAACCGGGCAGGAAGACCACGTCGGCCCACGCCAGCGCGTCGAGGCCGTGGGCGACGTGGTACGACAGGCCGTCACCGCCGGTCACGAGGCCGGGCGCCGCGCCGCACACCCGCACCTCGTACGGCATGCTCGCGCGCGTCGTGAACACCTGCGCCGGAATGCCTACGTCGAGAGGCTTCGCACCCTCGAGCACAAGGACGGCGACACGACGCAGGCGGGAGGACGGCACGGAGCCAGCGTACGTGGGGAGTGGGGGTCAGCTCAGGCCCAGCGCGCTCATGGTGTGCTCGGCCATGCGCCGCTCCCCGAGGGCGTTGGGGTGTACGGGGACCAGGCTGTGCCCGAAGAGCAGCGGTTCGATCCACCGGGTTCCGGGGGCCTGGCAGGCGTCGTGGCCCTCGGACACCCGGGAGAAGTCCACATACGTGGCACCGGTCTCCTCGGCGGCCCGCTCGACGGCGGCGTTGAGGCGCGTCTGGATGTCCCGCAGGTAGGGCACGTCACCGGCGGCGACCGGCAGCTTCGCGAAGCAGGACGGGTCGGCGGTGGCCGGTGTGATCCACGGGTAACCCAGGGCCGCGACCCGGGCGCCCGGAGCCTTGGCGCGGACGGTGCGCAGCGCGGCCTTGAGCGCGGGGTAGGTGTTGGTCTCGATCTGGTCCACGAAGGACGTTCCGTGTCTGTCCTTGCAGGGGCTGCCCTTCCCGCCGCTGAGGACGCCGGCGGAGCCGCAGGCTGTGATGGCGTTGATGAACGTGTTGTTGTCGTTGCCGCCGATGGTCAGCGTGACCAGGTCCGTGCCGGCGCTGAGCGCGTCCACCTGGGGAGCGACGCCCGGGTACTGCGCCTGTGTGAAGTGGGCGGTCTGGGCGGCGCCGCAGGTGACGTCCTTGAGGCGGGCGCCCGTGGTGGCGGCGATGACGTGGGGGTAGTTCGCCGTGGAGCGCAGGCAGAGCAGGTTGGTGAGATCGACGGGCAGGACGCCCGAGCCGGCGCTGTAGCTGTCGCCGAGGGCGACGTAGTCCAGGGAGGGGGTGGCGTGCGCGGTGGCGTCGGTGAGGCCGAGAGCCAGTGTGCCGACGAGGGCGGCTGACGCAGTCATGACACGACGCAGGGCATGCTTCGGCATGTGGTCTCTCTTCTCGGGGCGTGGGCACGGGAGTTGTGCGAGCGCCCGACCGCTGGTTACCGGTCGGTTCTACTTTTAAGTAATGTGCATGCGCCCTGACTTTGAGTCAACGTTGTTGACGGGACTTCTTGTAGCGTGCCTGTGGGAGTCGATCGATCTTCGATCGATTCCGATCGAAGATCGATACATGCATCGTGGCGTCCAGGTCGCGCTCGTCGCCGTGTGGATGCTTTCCCCTACGGCGGCATGCACGTCCTCGGCGCGCTGGCCGCGGCCGCGAGCGCGGGGGCCGGAGCCGGGCCGCGTGTACCGGGCGGAGACGGGCTGCCGCAGAAAAGGCGTTGCCCACCGTCGGAACGTGTGGTGAGGATGTGCCGACAAGGCAAGATCACCACCGCCGAAGACTTGTTTCCGCCCCCCGGGGCCCTTGGAGGAACGCCGTGCCCGACCCCGCGCCCCAGGTGCGCCAGGCGACCCGCGACGACGTACCCGCCGCCGTACGGACGCTGGCCCGCGCCTTCGCGGACTACCCCTTCACCCGGCACGTGGTGGCGGCCGACGATCACCAGGAGCGGGTGCGCCGCTTCCAGGAACTGTTCCTGGCGCGGATCGCGATGGCCTACGGACGTGCCTGGGTCACCGACGACTGCCGTGCCGTCGCCGCCTGGACGACCCCGGAGCGGGACCCGGGGCCCGCCTTCGCGGAGGTCGGCCCCCAGGTGGCCGAGCTGGCGGGCGACCGGGCGGTGGCCCTGGAGTCCGCCGAGCGCGCGCTGGCGCCGCACCGCCCGAGTGGCCCGGTGTGGTTCCTCGCCACGGTGGGCGTGGACCCGCGGGCCCAGGGCGCCGGTCTGGGCACCGCCGTGCTCCGGCCCGGCCTGGAGGCGGCCGAGCGCGCGGGCTTCCCCGCCTTCCTGGAGACCTCGGAGGCGGGGAACGTACGGTTCTACGAACGCCTCGGCTTCGAAGTGACGGCGGAGGTGAGCCTTCCGCACGATGGGCCGCTGACCTGGTGCATGCTCCGAGAGCCCGGCCGCTGAGCGAGCCGAGGCGTCAACTCCCGCCGTGGGGTCCGCGCCGCCTTCCTGGGAGTGTTCCGGCCACCGGTTTCTAGTACCGCACCCTCGTCACCCCCGGCGATGCCTACGGGCCGGCGCTGTCCGCGTGGTCCGTCCAGGCCCTGGCCGAGGAGTCGGCACGCCAGGGCCGCGCGCCGCTGGACATCAAGTCGTCCTACGCCGACTCCCCGTTCTGCGGCTACGGCGAACGGCATCTGGAGCCGGTGCGGCCGAACCCGTCGGAGGCTCTGACGGACTGGCCGGCGGAGGCCGCCCCGCTGGAGGTCGGCTGACCGGCGCCGATGGGAACCCGGGCTGTTCTAGAGTGACTTCCGCCAGTGCAGAAGACCGCGGACCTGTGAGGTACTCACCAGCCATGACGACCGAAACGTTTGAGTTCCAGGTAGAGGCGCGTCAGCTCTTGCAGCTGATGATTCACTCCGTCTACTCGAACAAGGATGTCTTCCTGCGCGAGCTCGTCTCCAACGCCTCCGACGCGCTGGACAAGCTGCGCCTGGCCGCCCTGCGGGACGACACTCCCGACGTCGATGTGACCGACCTCCACATCGAGCTGGACGTCGACAAGGAGGCCCGCACCCTCACCGTGCGGGACAACGGCATCGGGATGTCGTACGAAGAGGTCACGCACCTCATCGGCACCATCGCCAACTCGGGCACGGCCAAGTTCCTCGAGGAGTTGCGCGAGGCCAAGGACGCCGCCGGGGCCGACGGGCTCATCGGCCAGTTCGGCGTCGGCTTCTACTCGGGCTTCATGGTGGCGGACGAGGTCACCCTGGTGACCCGGCGCGCCGGTGAGACCGAGGGCACTCGCTGGACGTCGCGCGGCGAGGGCACCTACACCCTGGAGACGGTCGCCGAGGCGCCGCAGGGGACCTCCGTCACCCTCCACCTCAAGCCCGCGGACGCCGAGAACCAGCTCCACGACTACACCTCCGAGTGGAAGATCAAGGAGATCGTCAAGCGGTACTCGGACTTCATCACGTGGCCGATCCGCCTGCTGCCGGAGCCGGCCGAGGACGGCGCCGAGGCGCGCGAGGCCGAGACGCTCAACTCGATGAAGGCACTGTGGGCCCGCCCGCGCGACGAGGTGTCCGACGACGAGTACCACGAGCTGTACAAGCACATCGGCCACGACTGGCGCGAACCGCTGGAGACGATCCGGCTGCAGGCCGAGGGCACCTTCGAGTACCAGGCGCTGCTCTTCGTGCCCTCGCACGCCCCGCACGACCTGTTCACCCAGGGCTACCAGCGCGGCGTACAGCTCTATGTGAAGCGCGTGTTCATCATGGACGACTGCGAGGAACTGCTCCAGCCGTACCTCCGCTTCGTCAAGGGCGTCGTCGACGCGCAGGACCTCTCGCTCAACGTCTCCCGCGAGATCCTCCAGCAGGACCGCCACATCCGCATGATCCAGCGCCGCCTGACCAAGAAGGTCCTGGCCACGGTCAAGGACCTGATGACGTCCGCGCCGGACCGCTACGCCACCTTCTGGCGGGAGTTCGGCGCCGTCCTGAAGGAAGGCCTGGTGACCGACTCCGACAACCGGGACGCGATCCTCGCCGCCTGCTCGTTCGCGAGCACGCACGACGCCGACGAGCCGACCACGCTGAAGAGTTACGTGGAGCGGATGAAGGACGGACAGGACGACATCTACTTCATGACGGGCGAGTCCCGGCAGGCCATCGAGGACTCCCCGCACATGGAGGCGTTCCGGGCCAAGGGTGTCGAGGTGCTGCTGCTGACCGACGCCGTGGACGAGGTCTGGGTCGACGCGGTGGGCGAGTACGAGGGCAAGCCGCTGCGCTCGGTGGCCAAGGGCGAGATCGACCTCGGTGGCACGGAGGACGACAAGAGCGACGCCGAGAAGGACGCGCAGAGCGAGGAGTACGCCGGGCTGCTCGGCTGGATGACGGAGCACCTGGGCGAGGACGTCAAGGAGGTCCGCCTCTCCTCCCGCCTCACGGTCTCCCCGGCCTGTGTCGTCTCCGACGCGAACGAGCTCACGCCCGCGCTGGAGAACATGTACCGGGCCATGGGCCAGGAGGTTCCCCACGCCAAGCGGATCCTCGAACTCAACCCGGAGCACCAGCTGGTGAAGGCCCTGAACCGGGCGCACACGGAACAGCGGGACCGGACGGAACTGACCGAGACCGCCGAACTGCTGCACGCCCTGGCGGTACTCGGTGAGGGAGGCCGGCCGAAGGAGCCGGCCCGCTTCGTGAAGCTGGTGGCGGACCGCCTGGAGCGCACGCTCTAGCCACGCCGTTCGGTGTGAGACCCCGAGGCGGTCCCCCGCTTCGGGGCCTCACGTCTGCCCCACGGGGTGACTCGCGGGGCACGGAGGGCCGCGCAGCCCGGGCGCTTCGGCCTGTCTGCCGTCCACTTCGCCATCCGCATGGCGAGACGGCCTGGCACCCGGAGCGCCCCGCTCCGTATATTCGCGCGCATGTCTGCCTCGGCTCCGCTGCTGTGCCTCGCGCTCTTCGCGAACTCGGCGTGGTGCGTCGACGACGGCCTCTGTCGCCGCTGAGCCCCGTACCGGCCGCGTGAACCGCGCCGCCGGTACGCCAGTGCCGTCGCCCGCCGTCCCCGTGCACCACACCGGAGTTCGTCCGTGACCACCGCACCCCCAGCCGGGACGGTCCCGGCCGCGCCGCAGCACGCGCCCGCCTCTCTGTTCGCCCCCTCTCCCACCTCCTCGGCACGGCCCGAGGCGCCGCCCCTGCCTCCGGTGCGACGGACGCCACTCGCGATGTCCGGGCTGCTCGCCGCGGCCCTGACCGCGTACGTGTGGTCCGCGCACGGAGCCAGGCCGGGCGTACTGCTGCTGCTCGGTCTCGGTCTGGGCGTCGCCCTCTTCCACTCCCGGTTCGGCTTCACCTCCGCGTGGCGGCAGCTGGTCGCCGTCGGCAACGGCGTCGGGCTGCGGGCGCACACCCTGCTGCTCGGCACCACGGCCACGCTCTTCGCGCTGCTCATCGGCACGGGCACCGGACTCTTCGGCTCCCAGCCGGCCCCGTCGGCCGGGTCCATCGGGGTCGGCCTGTTCGCCGGCTCGGCGCTCTTCGCGATCGGCATGCAACTCGGCGGCGCCTGCGCCTCGGGCACCCTCTTCGCCGTCGGCTCGGGACAGGGGTCGGTGGTGCTGACCCTCGGCGGCTTCATCGCGGGCGCCACGCTCGCCGCCTGGCAGTTCGACCTGTGGAGGGACCTGCCGGCCTGGGAGCCCGTCGTCCTGTCCGACCACGTCGGCTGGTTCGGCTCCTGGGCCGTGACCATCGCCGCGCTGCTGCTGGTGGTGCTGGTCACGCGGCGCGTCCAGGCGCGCCGCAACCCGCCGCCCCTCGGGGCGGTGCCCTCGGCGCGCGGTGCGGTGGTCCGCGCCGTCCGCGGCTCCTGGCCGCTCGCCTCCGGTGCCCTCGCTCTGGCCGTGCTCGGAGCGGGTGTGCTGTGGGTCTCCGGCGGTGCCTGGGGCGTCACGAGCGCCTTCAGCCTGTGGGGCTCCGAACTCGTGGGCGCGCTCGGCGGGCACCCGGAGAACTGGACGTGGTGGCAGCGGCCCGGCAACGCCGAGATGCTGGCGGGCCCGGTGCTCGCCGACAAGACCAGCCTCACCGACATCGGCACCATGATCGGCGCCGCGGTCGCCGCGTCGGTCGGTGGCACCTGGGCCCTGCACCGGGGCGTCCCCTGGCGCACGGCGCTCGCGGCGGTGCTCGGCGGCGTGCTGATGGGCATCGGCGCCCGCCTGGCCGGCGGCTGCAACATCGGCGCCTATCTGGCGGGCATCGCCTCGGGCAGCCTCAGCGGCTGGCTGTGGGGCGCCTTCGCACTGGCCGGCACGTGGGTGGGACTCAAGCTGCGTCCCCTGTTCGGCCTGGGCAACCCCAAGTCGGGCGACGGCGTCTGCTGAACGGGGATTCCCGTGCGGCACAGGGGTCAGGCCTGTGCCGCACGTCTGTCGTTTGGATCTTGCCGGCGTCGCGGGGCGTGGCACGCGCGTCTGCGGCGTTGTCGTCGGTTGCCAGGTCTCCGCTGGGCTCCGCCCTGCCGCCCTCCTCCGCCTTGCGGCTGCACGCACCACGCCCCGCTCGGGTGGACTGAAAGGCGCGGTCTCCCTCAGCCGACCTGATCCAAACGACAGGCCCTAGGGATCGCGCCGGTCCGTGGTGGTGACGCGGGCGATGGCCTCCGCGGTGAGGGCCCGTCCGTGGGGCTCACGGGCCAGTGCACGGTGCAGTGTCAGGCCCTCGATGAGGGCGTCGAGCTGGCGGGCCGTGCCCGGGTCGAAGTGCTTCTCCAGGTGGACGCGACTGCGGCGCATCCACTCGTGGGTGAGTTCCCGGTAGGCCGGCTGCCGCGCGGCGAGGGTGTACAGCTCCTGGGTGAGCACCAGGTCCCGCTGGCTCCCCTCGGACAGTTCGTGTACGAGGTCGGCAACCGCGGCCCGGGCCTGGTCGCGGTCGGCCGCCGCGCCGAGGTGGGCGTCGAACACGGCGACGATGTGGTCGGTGAAGCGGCCGAACGCCTCCCGCAGCAGCTCCTCGATGCCGCTGAAGTGGTACGTCATCGAACCCAGGGGGACCCCGGCGCGCGTGGCGATCTTCCGGTGGGAGACGCGCGCGATGCCCTCCTCGGCGATCAGGTCGAGCGTGGCGGCGATGATGCGTTCACGCCGCTGCGGATCCGTGTGTCCGGTTGCCATGGGAAGAGGCCTACACCTTCCGCACCGGCCGGGCGGGGTTGCCGACGGCCACGACGCCCGCGGGCACGTCCTTCGTGACGACCGCTCCGGCGCCGATGACGGCGTCGTCGCCGATGGTCACGCCGGGCAGGACGACGGCGCCCCCGCCCAGCCAGACGTTGTCGCCGATGGTGATGGGCCGGGCGGCCTCCAGCTTGTCCCGCCGGGGCCCGGCCTCCAGGGGATGTGTGGGGGTGAGCAACTGGACGCCCGGCCCGATCTGGCAGTCCTCGCCGATGGTGATCGCCGCGACGTCCAGCGCGGTCAGGTTGTAGTTGACGAAGGTGCGCGCGCCGATCGTGATGTTGCCGCCGTAGTCGACGTACAGCGGTGGCCGCACGTGGGCCTCGGCGCCCACGGAGCCGAGCAGTTCCGCGAGGATCGGCCGCGCGGCTTCGGCGTCCTCCACGTACGCGGCCTGGTAGCGGGCGGCAAGCCGCACGGCCTGCTGCTGCCTGCGGGCGATCTCGGGGTCGTCGGCGATGTAGAGGTCGCCCGCCTCCATGCGTTCGAGGTTCGTGCGGAGGTCGTGCGCGAAGTGGTCCGTCGGCATGCGCACGATCGTACCCTGGAGCGTACGAACGTACATTCACCGTCGCCGGGGCTGGAGCACTCCGGCCAGCAGGAGCACGAGGAGCCCGGCGAACGGCACTACCAGCAGCCCCACCCGCAGGCTCGACGCATCGGCGACCAGCCCCACGATCGGCGGGGAGAGCAGGAACCCCAGCCGCATGAGCCAGGAGACGATGGTCAGCCCGGAACCGGGCTTCAGGCCGGGCAGCTCGTCCGCCTCGTGCATCGCGGCCGGAACCAGGGTCGCCACTCCGAACCCGGCCGCGGCGAATCCGAGGATCGTCCCGGATACCGTCGGCACGGCCAGCGCCAGGCCCATGCCGGCCGCGGCGACGAGAGCGCCGGAGCGGGCCACCGCGCGCTGGCCGAACCGGTCCACGAGCCGGTCGCCGATCAGCCGGCCGACGAACTGCGCCCCGACCAGGGCGACATAGCCGGAGGCGGCCAGCGCCACCGACGCGTGCAGCGAGTCGGAGAGGTAGAGCGTGGCCCAGGAACTGCCCGCGTCTTCGACGAGCGTGCCGGCCGTGGCGATGAGGACGAGCGCGGCGAGTACGTAGGTCGTACGCGGCCCCGGTGCCGTGCGCCGCGTCTGCCGCGGCGCACGGCCGTCGGCGTCGGGTTCCCCGTCCGGTTCGGTCTCGGGGCCGGGCAGGCAGAACCGCAGGGCGACGCACGCCGCGACCGCGAACACCACGGCGGAGAACAGCAGATGGCCGCCCCGCGAGACGTCGAGCGCCATCGCGGCGGCGGCCATGGACCCGCCGGTGACCGCGCCGATCGACCAGATCGCGTGGAAGGAGTTGATGATGGAGCGTCCGTAACGGCGCTGTACCCGCAGACCGTGGGCGTTCTGCGCGACATCGGTGAACGCGTCCGCCGCCCCGGCCAGGAACAGGGCGCCGGCGAACAGCACCACCGTGTCCGCCAGACCGGCGGCGAGGATCCCCACCCCGGTCAGCAGCGTGCCGCCGACCGCCACCCGCGCCGAGCCGAACCGGCGGACGAGTATCCCGGCCGCGAGTCCGGCCGCGATGGCGCCGGCCGGGAACGCGGCCACGGCCAGCCCGTAGGCGGCGTTGCCGATACCGAGGTCGGCCTTGATCTGCGGATACCTCGGCAGGAGGTTGGCGAACAGGGCCCCGTTGGTGAAGAACAGCACGGCGACGGCCACGCGAGCCCGCCGTTCGGCCAGGGCGGGCCGACGCAGTACGTCAACAGTCATGCGCGGAGCCTACAACCGAAAGTGTACGAACGTACACTCCCGAAATTCGGTGTCCCGCGTGCCATGTTGCGGCGATCATGGGGCCGAGTGACCGCACGCCGACCCCGAGGAGCCGTCCGACATGTCCGTGCCCGCAGACCACACGGTGCTCCACCCGATGCCCGGGCAGCCGAGGGTGGTGCTCCTCAAGCCGCTGGTGACCTCCCCGCTGATCGAGGTGGGGGAGTACTCCTACTACGACGACCCGGACGACGCGACGGCGTTCGAGACGCGTAACGTGCTCTACCACTACGGGCCGGAGAGGCTCGTCATCGGCAGGTTCTGCGCGCTGGGGACGGGCACGCGGTTCATCATGAACGGCGCCAACCATCGCATGGACGGCCCCTCGACCTTCCCGTTCCCCACCATGGGCGGTTCCTGGTCCGAGCACTTCGACCTGCTCACCGGCCTGCCGAACCGGGGCGACACGGTCGTGGGGAACGACGTCTGGTTCGGCCACGGCGCGACGGTCCTGCCCGGCGTACGGATCGGACACGGGGCGATCATCGGCGCGGGCTCCGTGGTCACCCAGGACGTGCCCGACTACGGGATCGTCGGTGGCAACCCCGCCCGGCTCATCCGCACCCGCTACGACGACGAGGACGTCGCCCGGCTGCTCGCGCTGGCCTGGTGGGACTGGCCGGCGGACCTCATCACCGAGCATGTGCGGACGATCATGTCGGGCACCGTCGCCGACCTCGAAGCGGCCGCCCCACCTCGTTAAACTGGCGCCCGCCGTAACGCACAGCGCACTGAGGAGACCGGATGCCGGCACACGACCCGTCCGTCTCCGACGACGCGGCCGGGGCGAAGGGGCCGTCCTCGGCGCCGGTCCGGCAGGTGCTGTCCGACAGCGTCTACGAGGACATCAAGGCCATGGTCATGGACCATGAGATCGCTCCCGGTGCCCGCGTGGGCATCGAGGCCCTGGCCCGCACGCTCAACGTCTCACCGACCCCCGTGCGCGAGGCCCTGGCGCGGCTGGAGTCCGACGGTCTCGTCGTCAAGCGCTCCCTGTCCGGATACCGGGCCACCGAGTTGCTGACCCGGCAGGGAGTGGAGGAACTCTTCGAGATGCGGCTGCTGCTGGAACCGCGAGCCGCCGCCCTGGCCGCCCGCCACGCCGACGAGTCCCAGCTCGACGCCGTCGAGGCCATCCTGGAGGACATGCAGGCCCACCCCGGTCCCGCCGGACCGTACGCGGCCTACCGGGACTTCGCCGTCCTGGACCAGCGTTTCCACGACGCGATCGCCGAGGCCGCCCGCCGGCCCCTGCTCGCGGACGCGGTGGAGCGGCTCCACTCCCATCTGCACATCTTCCGCCTCAGCAGCCTCCGGAGCGAGGGCGCCCCGACCCTCGCGGAGCACGAGCGCGTGGTCCGCGCGATCCTGCGCCGCAGGCCCGAACGCGCGGCCGAGGCGATGGCGGACCACCTCGCCCGCAGCCTGGAACGCCGGCTCGGCCGGCTCGGATCCGGCTGACAACGCACCGGTTCCCGTTGCCCCGACGCGATCGGCGGCCTGCCCGGGTGCCGAGGGCGAATGCGGGCTCGGGCACGGCTTCCGTGGTGGTGCGTGCGGACGAGACTCAGGAGTCGCTCCCGGTCGGCACCGGTACCTCGCCGGGCAGCAGGCCCCGCGCCCGCAGCCCCTCCCACACGGCGTCGGGGACGGGCCGGTGGAACTGCTCGGCCGCGTCCCGGACCTGGGCGGCCGACCGCGCCCCGACGAGGACGGAGGCGACCGCCGGATGCCCGAAGGGGAAGCGCAGCGCGGCCACGCGCAACGGCACTCCCCACGACTCGGTGACGTCGCGCATCCGCACGGCCCGGCGCAGGAGGTCCGCGGGAGCGGCCGCGTAGTCGTACGTGGCACCCGGCGACGGATCGGCCAGCAGCCCGGAGTTGAACACACCGCCGACGACCACGCTTTTGCCGGCCGCCTCCGCAGCGGGCAGCAGGGCGGCCAACGCGCCCTGTTCCAGGAGGGTGTAGCGCCCAGCGCACAGCACGGCGTCGACGTCCGTGTCGTCCAGGAAGCGCGTCAGCATCCGGGTCTGGTTCATTCCCGCGCCGATCGCCCGTACGACCCCTTGCGACCGCAGGTCCTCCAACGCCGGGTAGGCCTCCCGGAACACCTGCTCCTCGTGGTCGTCGGGATCGTGCAGCAGGACGAGGTCGACGCGGTCGAGCCCGAGACGGGTGAGGCTGTCCTCCAGCGAGCGGTGCACCCCGTCGGCGCTGAAGTCCCACCGCCGCCGGTGCGTGGCCGGTACGGCGAAGCCGTGGGCGAGGTCGTCCCCGCCGCCGTCGTGGGGCACGAGTACCCGGCCCACCTTGGTGGACAGGGTGAAGCCGTCCCGGGGCCTGCCCCTGAGAGCCTCGCCCAGTCTGCGTTCCGACAGACCGAGGCCGTAGTGCGGGGCGGTGTCGAAGTAGCGGACGCCCACCGCCCAGGCGGCGTCCACGGCGGCCGCGGCCTCCTCCTCGCCCACGTCCTCGTAGAGACCGGCGACGGCCGCGGCGCCGAAACCGAGGGCGGTGACGCGGACGCCACTCCGGCCGAGGGCGCGGCTGGGCAGCGGCGGGCACGCCCCGCTCGGGTCCGGCCGCGTCACCGTGCCTCCGGCCGCAACCGCAGCCCCTGCGTTCCGCCGTCCACGGCGAGCGCGGTGCCCGTGACCGAGGCGGCGGCCGGGCTCGCCAGGTACACGATGGCCGCCGCGACCTCCTCGGCCGTGACCAGCCTGCCCATGGGCTGCCGGGCGTCGAGCGCCTCCCGCTCGGCGACCGGGTCCGCCGCCCGGTCGAGGAGGCGGCCGATCCAGGGGGTGTCCGCCGTACCGGGGTTGACGCAGTTGACGCGGATGCCCTCCCGGAGGTGGTCCGCCGCCATGGCCAGCGTCAAGGACAGCACCGCGCCCTTGCTCGCGCTGTACAGGGCGCGCTGCGGCAGGCCGGCCGTGGCCGCGATCGAGCAGGTGTTGACGACGGCGGCATGCGCGGAGGCACGCAGATGGGTCAGTGCCGCGCGGGTGGTGCGGACCATGCCGAGGACGTTCACGTCGAGGACCCGGTGCCACTCGGCGTCGTCGTTGTCCCCGACCGTTCCCACCGCGCCGATGCCGGCGTTGTTGACCAGGATGTCGAGGCCGCCCAGGTCTTCGGCGGCGGTGGCGACGGCGGACCGCACGGAGGCGTCGTCGGACACGTCCGCGAGGTAACCGCGCAGGGGTTCGCCGACGGGCGACGGGTCGACGTCCAGCACGGCGACGTCGGCGCCGCGGGCGGCCAGCAGGGCGGCGGTGGCCCTGCCGATGCCGGACGCGCCGCCGGTCACCAGGGCTTTGAGGCCGGAGAGTTCGCTCATCGGTTCGTACCCTTCCGCCGTTCGGCGAGATCGGTGGCGTCGTCGACCCAGAAGGAACCGTCCGGATACTGATATGCGGCGATCGACGCGGCGTGCATCTCCGAGGAGAAGCCGGGTGTCGTGGGAGCCGAGTAGTGCCCGTTCGCGACGGCGACGGGGTCCTTGAAGTGCTCGTGCAGGTGGTCCACGTACTCGATCACGCGGTCCTCGGTCGACCCGCTCAACGCCACGTAGTCGAACATCGACAGATGGCGCACCAGCTCGCACAGGCCGACGCCGCCGGCGTGCGGGCAGACCGGGACGCCGTACTTGGCGGCGAGGAGCAGGATCGCCAGGTTCTCGTTGACGCCGCCCACCCGCGTCGCGTCGATCTGCAGCACGTCGATCGCCTCGGCCTGCAGGAGCTGCTTGAACACGATGCGGTTCTGGACGTGCTCACCGGTGGCGACCCTGACCGGGGCGACCCCCCTGCGCACGGCCGCGTGCCCGAGGATGTCGTCGGGGCTGGTGGGCTCCTCGACCCAGTACGGAGCCTGGTCGGCCAGTGCGTTGGTCCACTCGACGGCCTCCGCGACGTTCCAGCGCTGATTGGCGTCGACGGCGATCCGGACGTCGGGGCCGACGGCCGCGCGCGCCGCGCGCAGCCTGCGGACGTCGTCGGCGAGGTCGGCACCGACCTTCAGCTTGATCTGCGTGAAGCCGTCGGCGACCGCCTGCTCGGCGAGCCGGACCAGCTTCTCGTCGGAGTGGCCGAGCCAGCCGGGGGAGGTGGTGTACGCCGGGTAGCCGTTCGTCAGGAGGCGGGCCTCGCGCTCGGCGGCACCGGCCTTGCCCCGCCGGAGCAGCGCCACGGCCTCCTCGCGGGTGAGGGCGTCCTCGATGTAGCGGAAGTCCACCTGGTCCGCGAGCCATTCCGGTTCGGCGTCGGAGAGCAGCTTCCACACCGGTTTGCCCGCCCGCTTGGCCGCCAGGTCCCACACCGCGTTGACCACGGCGCCGATCGCCATGTGCATCACGCCCTTCTCCGGGCCGAGCCAGCGCAGTTGGCTGTCGCCGTTCAGGGTCCGGCCCACCGACCCGGGGTCGGCGCACACCGCTTCGGCGGACAGGCCCAGGACGTGGTCGCGCAGGGCGGCTGTCGCCGCGGCCTGCACGTCGTTGCCGCGCCCGATGGTGAACGTGAAGGCATGGCCCTCCAGCCCGTCACCCGCGTCGGTCCGCAGGATCACGTACGCGGCCGAGTAGTCGGGGTCGGGGTTCATCGCGTCGGAGCCGTCGAGCTCGCGTGAGGTGGGGAAACGGATGTCGATCACATCGACGTCCGTGATACGCGCCGCGGCCATGGTCGTATCCCCACTGGAGTGCCGGAGGACCGGAATCACATAGGATCGTGTCGCCTCTGATGGTGAGGCAGGTTCGATCACCTGGTCAAGATGCCTGCGGCGCCTGGCAGATCCCATAGGATCCATCGGATGGCGTTGGTCACCGCTCGTGCTCGGCTCACTCCAGGAGACCGGCGACGAGGGTGGCGAACTCGTCGGGGGTGGCGAGGCGGACGCCGAGCTGTTCGGCCTTGTCCCGCTTGGAGCCGGCCCCCTCACCCGCGACGACGAGCGACGTCTTCCTGGAGACACCGGAGGAGGAGCGCCCGCCGGCCCGCTCGATGAGTTCGTTCATCTCGTTGCGCGAGAGCGTCTCCAGGTCGCCGGTCATCGCGCCGGTGACCACCACCCTCATCCCCGCCAGCGGACCACCCTCCGCCGGCGACGCGGCCGCGCCTTCACCTCGGCCGTCGCCTTGGCCATCGGCATCGGTACGTGTCTCGGGCGGAGTGGCGCCGGGCTCGGTCATGCCGACGCCGGCGGCGGCGAGCCTGTCGATCAGCGGGGCGAGTTCGGCGACCTCCGCGACGATCGAAGGGGCCTTCTCCGACCCGATGCCCTCGACCTGCTGCATGGCGTCGGCATCGGCGGCGCGGATGTGGTCCATGGTGGCGAAGTACCGGGCGATGCGCCGGGACATGGACCGGCCGGTACCCCTGACGCCGAGCGCGCACAGCACCCGCGACAGCGGCTGCTCCTTCGCCTTGGCGATCGCGGCGAGCAGGTTGTCGGTGCTGGTGTCGCCCATCCGGTCGAGGCCGAGCAACTCCTCGCGCCGGAGGGTGAACAGGTCGGCGAGGTCGGCGACGAGACCGGCCTCGACGAGCTGGACGACGCGGGTGGTGCCCAGGCCCTCGATGTCCAACTGGTCGCGGCCCGCGGCGTAGGCGAGGGAGGCGACCAGATGGCAGTCGCGCCCCTGCGCGCAGCGCCAGCGCTCCTCACTCGTGTCGATGTCCGACCCGCAGCGCGGACACAGCTCGGGAAAGGCGATGGGCTGTTCGTCTCCGGTGCGCAGGTGGGCGACCGGGGCCTCGATGCGGGGAATGACGTCGCCGGCGCGGTGGACCATGACGTGGTCGCCCAGGCGCAGGCCGCGGCGGGTGATGTCGGCCGGGTTGTGCAGGGTGGCGTAGGTGATCGTGGAGCCGTCGATGACGACCGGTTCCAGGACGCCGCGCGGGGCGATGACACCGGTGCGGCCCACGTTCCACTCCACCTCCAGCAGCCGGGTGATCTTCTCCACGGCCGGCAGCTTGTAGGCGATCGCCCACCGCGGCGCCCGGGAGCCGGATCCGGCGGCCCGCTGGTCGGCGGCCAGGTCGGCCCGGACGACGATCCCGTCGATGCCGAAGGGCAGTTCGGCGCGCAGCGCGGCGATCTCCTGGACCCGGGCCACCACCTGCTCCGGCGTCTCGGCGACGACGTCCGGGACCGCGGTGCCCGCGCTGGTGTGCACGCCGAGCCCGGCCGCCATGGACATCAGGTCGCTGTGGGCGAGCTCGACCAGCCGCCCGGCGAGCACGGCTTCGGTCTCGGGCAGGGGCAGCATGCCGTACCCGAAGAACGTCATGGGGACCGTGTAGGCGCGCTCCTTCGCCCTCAGCGTGCCCGCGGCCGCGTTGCGCGGGTTGGCGAACGGCTGCCCGCCATGACGCAGGCGCACCTCGTTCGCGTGCTCGAACTGGGCGGTCGTCATGAGGATCTCGCCGCGCACCTCCGCGGTGACCGGCTCGGACAGCGTCTCGGGCAGCCCCTCGACGGTGCCGATGGCATGCGAGACGTCCTCGCCGGCCGTGCCGTCACCACGGGTGATCAGCCGGGTGAGGCGGCCACCGCTGTAGCGGGCGGCGACCGCGAGCCCGTCCAGCTTGGGGCCGACGCCGAACCGCGTGACCTCCCGGCCCAGGCGACGCGCCAAGGACGCCGTCCAGGCGGTGAACTCCTCCGGTGAGAACACGTTGTCGAGGCTGAGCATCGGCACCGTGTGCGGCACATCGCCCTCGGCCGCGCCGCCGGCGACCTTCCCGGTGGGTGAGTCCGGCAGCACGTCGTCGGGGTGCTCGGCCTCCCACGCCGCTATTCCTCTCGCCAGCCGGTCGTACGTGTCGTCGTCCAGTGGCGAGGAGCCGCCCGCGTAGTAGGCGGCGGCCGCACGCGCGGCGTCCTCCACGGCCTGCGCGTAGGCGGCGGCGTCCACGATCACTGCTGCGGAAGTCGTCATGCGTGGCATCCTGCCTCCCACCACTGACAATGGGCCCGGCCACGGCAGCCCTGCCGCATCGTGAGACGAAACCTGTGTGCGG
This sequence comes from Streptomyces sp. NPDC058812, assembly GCF_042744565.1. Taxonomy (NCBI): domain Bacteria; kingdom Bacillati; phylum Actinomycetota; class Actinomycetes; order Kitasatosporales; family Streptomycetaceae; genus Streptomyces; species Streptomyces sp. NPDC058812. The sequence goes on along the minus strand of NZ_JBHYOB010000013.1, from coordinate 20,014 downwards.
GAATGGCGGGATCAAGGACCTCGTTGACACCTGTCATGCCCGACTCTTCCGCACGGCCCCCGGCATCCCGCATGCCGCTCGCCGTCTACATCCTCGGCCTGTCCGTATTCGCCCTCGGCACCAGCGAGTTCATGCTCTCCGGGCTGCTGCCGCCCATCGCCGACGACATGGACGTGTCGATCCCCCGAGCCGGGCTGCTGATATCGGCCTTCGCGATCGGCATGGTGGTCGGCGCGCCCCTGCTCGCGGTCGCGACCCTGCGGCTGCCACGGAAGATCACGCTGGTCGCGCTGATCTCGGTGTTCGGCCTCGGCCAGGTCGCGGGCGCGCTGGCGACGACGTACGAGATCCTCTTCGTCTCGCGTGTCGTGAGCGCGCTGGCGTGCGCCGGATTCTGGGCGGTGGGCGCCGCCGTCGCCATCGCCATGGTGCCGAAGACCTCACGCGCCCGGGCGATGGCCGTGATGATCGGCGGACTGTCGATCGCCAACGTCCTCGGCGTCCCGGTGGGCGCCTTCCTCGGCGAGCACCTGGGCTGGCGGTCCGCGTTCTGGGCGGTGGGCGCGGCGTCCGCCGTCGCGCTCGTGGGTGTGGTGGCCCTGATCCCGCACATCCCCCTGCCCGAGCAGCGGCCCCGGCTCAAGGGTGAGCTGGCGATCTACCGCGACCGCCAGGTGTGGCTGTCCATCGTGGTGACCGCACTCGCCGCCGGAGGAGTGTTCTGTGCCTTCTCGTATCTCGCGCCGCTGCTCACCGACGTGGCCGGGCTGGCGGACGGCTGGGTGCCGACCGTGCTGGCCCTGTTCGGCCTCGGCGCGCTGATCGGCACGACGATCGGCGGCCGCATCGCGGACGCGCACCTGTTCGGCGTGCTGCTCTCCGGCATCATCGCTTCGACCGTGCTGCTGGCCGCGCTGGCGCTGTTCGCGTCGAGCCCCGCCGTCGTGATCGCCCTCTCCCTGCTCCTCGGCGTCTCCGCCTTCTACACGGCGCCGGCGCTCAACGCCCGCATGTTCAACGTCGCCGGCGCCGCGCCCACCCTCGCGGGTGCGACGACGACCGCCGCGTTCAACCTGGGCAACACCGGCGGCCCCTGGCTCGGCGGCACGGTGATCGACGCGGGCCTCGGCTACGCCGCCACCGCCTGGGCGGGCGCGGCGATGACCCTGGTCGCGATCGCCTTCGTCGTCGCCTCGCTGCGGTTGCACAGCCGGTCGCGCGTCGTGATGGGGGGCATGGCCGCCGAGCCCGTGGGCGCGGAGCGGACCCAGCGGGTGTGACGCCTACCGGAGCGCGGAGGCGTTCCCTATGATGATCGGCAAGGCGGGGTCGTAGCACAGAGGTAGTGCGCCGCGACAGCATCTCGGAGGACGCCGGTTCGAATCCGGCCGCCCCGCCCCTTCTCGCCGCTCCGCCCCCTTCTCGGGGCGCGGTCCCTTCGGCCGGGCGCGTTCGACGCCGGGCCGCCTTCCTCCCCTCGGCCCGGTTCCGCAGACCGGCCGCCGCACGCTCGACTGCTGACGGGCACCGTCGACCTCGGCGGTGCCCCGGTCAGACCTTTCCGATGCCGAGCGTGTTCTCGCGGGGCAGCAAGCCGGAGCCCAGCACGTCCAGCCAGACCGGGCCGAGGAGTTCGGCGAGCCGCGCTGTGCCCTCGGCACCGAGCGCCTGCCAGGGAGCGGCGGCCAACTCGTCGGTACGGCGCTCGACCTCGGCGCGCAGCGCGCGGCCCGCGTCGGTCGCGGTGCCGTCCGCCTCCAGCAGGCCTCGTACGGAGAGTCGTTCGCGGGCCGCCGCCCACTCGTGCTCGCTCCAGCCGCGGCTCGCGAAGACGCCGGCCGGCGCCGCGCCGATCGCCGCGAAGGACACCAGCGCCTCTACGGGGTCGAGGCCCGCGGTCAGAAGAGCGGCGAGATGACCGTCGCCGCGGTGCTCGCGCAGGATCGTCGCGGCCTGCCACAGCACGAGATGCGGCTCCCGGGGCCAGGGCAGCCCGGCATTGGCGGCGGCGAGCGGCCGGCCTCCGGTGGGCGCGGCCTCCGCCGCCCGGCGGGCGAGCGCGGCGGCCTCGAGGAGAACGGGACTGCCCGTCCGGTCCCCGATGAGCGCGGTGTACGCCCGGTCGACGCCGCGCGTCCGGGCGGCGAGCACCTTGTCCGGTGCGGCGACGTCCCAGGCGGCCGGGATGTGCTCGGCCACCATGCGCGGGCTGAAGCTGTAGAACGCCGATGCCACCAGACGGGTTTCCGGTGCCCCGAGCGGCGCCGCCCGCAAGGGGAAGTAACTCGGCCAGCGCTCGTCGGTGTCGTAACCGAGCGACCGGGTCTCCTCGAAGACCTGCGGCGCGTAATAGACGACGGCGTGCAGCGGCTCCAGGAGGTGCCACATCTGCCGTACGCGTCCGTTGTCGACAGCCATGTCGTCCCTCTTTCCGTGCCTCGCAAATCTTGACGCCGCCTAGATTGATGCTCGGCGCACTGTCTTGTCAATGACTAGATTGCGCTAGCCTGCTCTCATGACCGCCGAACGCGCCTACCATCACGGAGACCTGCGACGGGCCGTGCTCACCGCGGCCCTGGACGTCATCGCCACCGAAGGACCGGCCGCCCTGTCCCTGCGGGACCTGGCCCGCCGCGCGGGCGTCTCCCATGCCGCGCCCGCACATCACTTCAAGGACCGCGCGGGCCTGCTCACGGCCATCGCGACCGAGGGGCACGGCCTTCTGGCCGCCGCACTCGGCGAGACGGAAGACCTGCGTGACCTGGGCGTCCGATACGTGCGCTTCGCCACCGCGCACCCGGCGCACTTCCAGGTCATGTTCCGGCCGGAACTGCTGCGCGCGGACGACCCGGAACTCCTCGCCGCGCGCGAGCGGACGCGGACCCGGCTTCGCACGGCCGTGGCGGGCCACGGCGACGATCCGGCCCTCGGTTTCATGGCGGCCTGGTCGATGGCCCACGGCTTCGCGACGTTGCTGCTCTCCCGCAACCTCGACGGACTGCTGAGCGGGAGCGACCCCGAAGAGACCTTCCGGGCGCTGGCGGGCGACATGGTCCGGCCGGCCGGGAACCCGGAGACGGGCTGAGCCGTACGGCGCCCGTTCACGGCGCTCGACGGCCGGGCGGAACGCCCTCCGTCGGCGCAGGAGGTGCGGTGGATGTGCTCCTCGCGGCGTCGGCGCAACGCTGGGCCAGGCGGGCGAAGGCCTCCTTGAGCGCGGGCGGGCCGATGACCTCGATGTCGGTGTCGAAGACGCCGATGGTGGCGGCGAGGGCCGGCCACGACCAGGAACCCAGGGTGAGCCGGCAGCGGTCCGGGCCGAGTTCCTCGACGGTCCCGGCGAGGGCGTAGGGGGACACGGCGGCGGCGGGCAGGCGGAGGACGACCTCCCCGCGGCAGGGCCATTCGGCGGCGCGGTCGGAGCCGCGGAACCTGCCGGTCACGAAGGCGGCCACATCTCCTCCGGGCAGCTCCCGCGGCGTGAAACGGGGCCCGGTGGGGGTGCGCGGGGTGATCCGGTCGGCGCGGAAGACACGCCAGTCGTCCCGGTCGAGGTCCCAGGCGACGAGATACCAGCGTCCGCCGTGGGTGACGAGGTGGTGGGGCTGCACCCGGCGCGGCTGCGGCACGTTGTCTTCGCCGGTGTCCGGCGGACACGGCGGGGCGTAGCCGAAGCGCAGGACCTCGTGGGCGCGGACGGCGGCGCTGAGGGTCATGAGGACGCCACTGTCGGCACGGGACGTGGACCGCTCGACGGCGGTGACCTGGAGGGCGTCGACGCGGTGGCGCAGACGGGCGGGCAGGACCTGTCGGAGGGTGGTCAGCGCGCGTGCCGCGCCGTCCTCGATGCCCGCGCCGGAGGCGGTGGCGGTCCGGAGCGCGACGGCCAGGGCCACGGCCTGCTCGTCGTCGAACAGCAGCGGGGGCAGCCGAGTGCCCGTGTCGAGCCGGTATCCGCCGTCGGGCCCTTTGACGGCCACGACGGGATAGCCGAGCTCGCGAAGCCGGTCGACATCGCGGCGCAGGGTACGCGGGCTGATGTCCAGCCGCTGGGCCAGCAGCCCTCCGGGCCAGTCCCGGCGTGCCTGGAGCAGCGAGAGCAGCGACAGCAGGCGTGCTGAGGTCTTCTGCATGAGCCCATGCTGCCCCGAGAAGCGGCCACAACCTGACCGCTACCTCGGGCACCGTGGGAACCGCGGGGCCGAGCGGTCCCCGCGGCCGGCCTCTTCCGTCCGGGGCGGTCCGGTCGTTTCCAGAGGCGAGGAGCCCATCGTGTCCGTCAAAGCCGTGACCCACCTGAACTTCCGCGGAGACGCCCGCGCGGCACTCACGTTCTACCAGTCCGTGTTCGGCGGGGACGTGGCCGTGGTGACGTACAAGGACGCCGGAAACGTCCAGGACGCCTCCGAGTCCGACCAGGTGACGTGGGGCCAGGTGTCCGCCGGCAGCGGTCTGTCCGTGATGGCCTACGACGTGCCCTCGCGCATGCCGTGGCACCAGGGCGAGAACGCGTTCTTCGTCTCGGTCCGCGGTGACAGTGCCGAGGAGATCACCGCGTACTGGGAGAAGCTGTCCGACGGCGCGACCGTCCTGCAGCCGCTGGCGGCCGCGGGGTGGGCGCCGCTCTACGGGATGCTGCGGGACCGGTTCGGCGTCACCTGGGTCCTGGACGTCGTGAGCGAGTACAACGCGTCCTGACCGTCGAAGCGCCGGGTGGCGGGCGACCGCCCGCCATCCGGCGACCGCCCGCCACCGACCACCACCCGAACGAAGGCAGGACCCACAGTGAGCGGCCACACCCACCCGTACCGAAACCATCACCCCGCCCCGCCGGCCGGCCCCGAGGTCTCGGACCGATGACCGTTCTCGACGCCCGGGCACTCAATCGCGCGACCCTGGCCCGGCAGTTGCTGCTCGACCGCTCCGGCGTCCCGGTCCTCGACGCCGTCGCGCACCTCGGCGGCATGCAGGCACAGGAGCCCCAGGAACCGTTCGTCGGCCTCTGGTCGCGGCTGTGTGCCTTCGAGCCGTCCGCGCTTTCGGAACTGCTGACGGGGCGGCGCGTGGTGCGTACCCACCTCATGCGCCGGACCGTCCATCTCGTCACCGCCGACGACGTCCTGGCCTGGCGGGCCCGTCACGACGCCATGCTGCGCGGGCGGGTCCTCGGCACCTACCGCCGCGAACTCGAAGGAGTGGACCTCGACGAACTCGCCGCGGCGGGCCGGGCGGTCATGGCCGACGGCGAGCCCCGCTCGATGAGTGAGCTGGCGCGGGCGCTCGCCGATCGCTGGCCGGCGCCGGGACCGCGCGCGCTGGGGGAGATGCTGGTCGCCGCACTGATCCCGATGGTGCAGCTGCCACCGCGCGGGCTGTGGCGCACCAGGGCCGGTGTGCGCAACGCCCCGCTCTCCTCATGGCTGGGCCGCGAGATCGACCCGCCGGCCCCGCACGGTTCCGATCCGGTCGGCGAAGCCCTGGTACGGCGCTATCTCGCCGCGTTCGGACCCGCCGCCTCGGCGGACCTGCGCGCCTGGTGCGGCCTCGCCGGACTGCCCGCCGCGGTCGCCGCGGTACGCGGGGAACTGGTCGCCTTCCGGGACGAGCGCGGCCGGGAACTGCTGGACCTGGCGGACGCGCCGCGCCCCGATCCCGACAGCCCCGCCCCGGTGCGGTTCCTGCCGGCGTTCGACAACGCGATCCTCGGCTACCACGACCGGAGCCGGATCATCGACGACGCCCACCGGGGCCTGTCGGTCGCCGGCGCTCGTGTCGTCCTGGTCGACGGCCGGGTCGCCGCGACCTGGAGCGTCGAGGCCGGCACGGTGACCGTCACGCCGCTGCGCCGCCTCTCCCGGGCCGACCGCACCGCCGTCGCCGAGGAGGGGCGGGCGCTGGCGTCCTTCCTCTCCGACCGGGACAGCGACCGGGTCCGGGTCGCCGCGTCGACCGGCTGAGTGTCGCACCGGACGGCGGCCCGGCCACGACGGCGGACGCACCGCCACCGCGCCGGCCCCTTCCTCTCCCCGCGATCGCGGGGCAGGAGGGCGCACGTCGCACCGCTTGGATCAGCGTACGCAGCGGTGTCACTCGCCTCCCGTGACGTCGGCGACCACGCAGCTGACGTTGTCGGGACCGCCGGAGCCGTTGGCGAGGGTGACGAGTTCACGGACGGCATGCTCGGGTTCCCCGGCGTCGGTGAGTACCCGGCGGATCTCCGCGGTCGGCACAACGGTCGACAGGCCGTCGGAGCAGAGCAGATACCGGTCCTCCCGCTGGGCGTCGCGCAGGCGCATGTCCGGGGTGGCGTCGGCTCCTCCGCCCAGGGCCCGTACCAACAGCGATCGCTGGGGGTGGGAGGTGGCCTCCTCCGGGGTGATGCGTCCTTCGTCGACCATCGACTGGACCACGGTGTGGTCGTGCGTGATCTGGAACAGATCTTCCCCGCGCAGGAGATAGACACGAGAGTCGCCGATGTGGACCAGGGCCAGCTGCGACCCGGTCCAGAGCATCGCGGTCAGGGTCGTACCGGCGTCCGAGGGCGCGGAGCCGGTCGGGACCGCGTCGCGCACGGCCCGCCCGGCCTGTTCGACGGCGTCCTCCAGGACGTTGAGGAGACCGCCCGCCGGGAGGCCGTCGCTCTCCAGGTGCTTGAGCGCGTCGACGGCCGCCGCGCTCGCGGGGGCGCCGCCGCTGCCGTATCCGTCGGCGACGGCGAGGAGCCGGGATCCGGCGTAGGCGGTGACCTGGTTGGTCTCGCGGACCAGGCCCGGGTCGGAACGGGCGGCGTAACGGATGCCCAGGGGCTTCGCGGTCGGGGACATGGCAGGGTCCTTTCGGGCGAGGTGGTCGATGAGGAAGGCGGCCAGGTCCCGCCGTGCGGCGGTGTCGGCTTCGGCCTGCGCCCAGAAGGCGCGGATCTCCCGCGCCGCCGCGGCATCCCCCAGCGAGCAGACGTACTGGATGCGGACCAGGGGCATCCCCAGGCGCCGGAGCCAGGCCACGAGGCGGGCCCCGTCCGTCTGTTCCGGTGCGTAGAGGCGATAGCCGGTCACCGGATCGACGCGGGCGGGCGTCAGCAGGCCCAGCTCGTCGTAGAGGCGCAACGCCTTCGGCGAGAGCCTGGACGCCTTCGCGAACGCCCCGATGGTCAGCAGCCCCATGTCCGCTCCTCCTCATGCCGGGCGCTTCGCCCGGCCCCACCGATGTTGTGGCCTCCCCCAAGGTGAAGGTCAACGCCACCGCGTCGTCACTCGCCGGCCGAACGAGTCGCGTGACATCGACGGAACCCTCCCCCGGTGCGCGCGGCGTCGGCTGCCCGCGGCAACGAAGTGCGGCGTACACCCATCGCCGCGATCTACACCCGGGGGAGAGGAGCAGGAGGTCGCACTACACCCAATGCAGTACGCCGGTCCAGCCCCAGGGTCGGATCAAATGCGGGAGACGCCGGGTGAGTATGGAAAGGTACCCCGGTCAGCGCGTCAGCCTTCCCCCCATGTGCCGGGTCTTCGTCCTGCCCGAAATCCGACGGATTGGTCCCAGGTGGCTACGTTCCTCTACCGACTCGGCCGACGCGCGTTCCGGCGCCGCGGCCTCGTCGCCCTGCTCTGGGTGGCCATACTCGTGGGCGCCGGCGTCGCCGCGTCCACGGCGCCCGCCCCGCCCGAAGACTCCTTCTCGATGCCCGGCACCGAGTCCCAGAAGGCATTCGACCTCCTCGACGAGCGCTTCCCGGCCGCCAGTGCCGAGGGCGCCACCGCGCGCGTCGTGATCCGCGCCCCCGACGGCGGGAAGATCTCCGACCCGGCCGGCAAGGCCAAGGTCGAGGAACTGGTCACGGCCCTCGGTGACGGCCCGCAGGTCGCCTCGGTCGCCGACCCGTTCAAGGCGGACGCCGTCAGCGAGGACGGCACGACCGCGTACGCCTCCGTGACGTACAAGGTCAACGCCATGGAGCTGACCGACCAGGCCCGTGACTCGCTCACCGCCGCCACCGACGACGCGCGCAGCGACGGCTTCACCGTCGAGACCGGCGGCGACGCGGTCATGGCCGAGCAGGAGATGGGCGGCACCGCCGAGTTGATCGGCATCGGTGTCGCCGCGATCGTCCTCCTGCTGACCTTCGGTTCACTCGTCGCGGCCGGCATGCCGCTGCTCTCGGCGATCATCGGCGTCGGCATCGGCATCTCCGCCATCGGGGCGCTCGGCAGCACGCTCGAACTCTCCGCCACGACCTCCACCCTCGCCATGATGATCGGCCTCGCGGTCGCCATCGACTACGCCCTGTTCATCGTCTCCCGCTACCGCGCGGAGATCGCCGAGGGACGCACCCCCGAGGACGCCGCCGGACGCGCGGTCGGCACCGCGGGATCCGCGGTCGTCTTCGCGGGACTCACCGTCATCGTGGCCCTGGCGGGCCTCGCGGTGGTCAACATCCCGATCCTCACCAAGATGGGCCTGGCCGCCGCCGGCACGGTCGGCGTCGCCGTGCTGATCGCGCTCACCCTCACCCCCGCGCTGCTCGGCTTCGCCGGCAAGAAGGCGCTCAGCCGCAAGGACCGCAAGGCGCCCGCCGGACAGCGGAACGCGTCCGCCAAGCCGAAGCTCGGCACCCGCTGGGCACAATTCGTGCTGCGGCGTCCGGTGACCGTGCTGCTGACCGCGGTGCTCGGCCTCGGCGCCGTCGCCGTGCCGGCCGCGAGCATGGAACTGGGCCTGCCCGACGAGGGCAGCTCCGCGCCCGACACCACGCAGCGCAAGGCCTACGACATGCTGTCCGAGTCCTTCGGCGCCGGGTTCAACGGCCCGCTGATGGTCACCATCGACACCCGGGACGCGGACGACGCGAAGGCCGCCGCCGACACCGTCGGCAAGGAGATCACCGGCCTGGGCGAGGCCGCCGCCGTCACCCCGGCCAACTTCAACGAGGCGGGCGACACCGCCCTCCTCACGGTCGTGCCCAAGACGGGGCCGAGCGAGGCGGACACCGAGTCGCTGGTGAAGGACATCCGCGCGCTGTCCGGCGACATCGAGGCCGAGACCGGTGCGACCATGCTGGTCACCGGCGCGACCGCGATGACCATCGACTTCTCGCAGACCCTGGACGACGCGCTCATCCCGTACCTGGCCCTGGTCGTCGGCCTCGCCTTCCTGCTCCTGATGCTGGTCTTCCGCTCGATCCTCGTCCCGCTGAAGGCGGCCCTGGGCTTCCTGCTCTCGGTGACCGCGGCGCTCGGCGCGGTGGTCGCGGTCTTCCAGTGGGGCTGGCTCGCCGACCTCTTCGGTGTGGCCCAGCCGGGCCCGATCATGTCGATGATGCCCATCTTCATGATCGGCGTGGTCTTCGGCCTGGCCATGGACTACGAGGTCTTCCTCGTGACGCGCATGCGTGAGGCCTACGTCCACGGGTCGTCCGCCGCCGAGTCCGTCACCACGGGCTTCACCCACGGCGGCCGGGTCGTGGCGGCGGCCGCGATCATCATGATCAGCGTCTTCTCCGGCTTCATCATGGAGAACGACGACATGATCAAGATGATGGGCTTCGGCCTCGCGATCGCCGTCCTCTTCGACGCCTTCGTGGTCCGCATGGCCATCGTGCCCGCCGTGCTGGCCCTGCTCGGCACCAAGGCGTGGTGGCTGCCCAAGTGGCTGGACCGCCTGCTGCCGAACGTCGACGTGGAGGGCGAGAAGCTCCACAAGGAGCTCGGTGACACCACCGCGCCGCCGGAGTCTGCCCGCGAGCCGGAGACGGCCGGAGTCTGACACCCACGCGCACGGCCCCGGTGACCTGGACCTCCAGACCACCGGGGCCTTCGCGTGCCGGGACGGGCTCAGAGGACCCGAGCCGCGTCGGTGAGCGCTTCGTCGAGGATGGCGGCGCCCCGGGCGATCTCGTCGTCGCTCGCGGTCAGCGGGGGCGCGATGCGGAAGATGCCCCCCATCCCGGGCAGCTGGACGATGTTCATGTGCAGCCCGAGCTCGAAGCAGCGCCGGGTGACGGCGGCGCCGAGCCGGTCGGCGCCGCCGTCACCCAGGACCTGGTCCCCGACCAGCTCCACACCCAGGAGCAGCCCGCGGCCGCGGACGTCTCCGACGACGTCGTGGCGGGTGGCGAGCTTGTCCAGGTGAGCGCGCAGTGCCGTGCCGAGCCGGCGCGCACGCTCGTCGAGACGGTCGCGGACCAGGACGTCGAGGACGGTGTTGCCCACGGCGGCCGGCAGCGGGTCGTTGACGTGGGTGGTGAAGAAGAGGAACCCCCGGTCGTGGGCCTGCTGCTCGATCTCCGCACTGGTCAGTACGGCGGCCAGCGGCAGCCCCGCGCCGAGCGTCTTGGACAGCGTGAGGATGTCCGGGACGACCCCTTCGTGCTGGAAGGCGTACCAGTCGCCGGTGCGGCACAACCCGGTCTGGGCCTCGTCGAGGATCAGCAGCATGCCGCGCTCCCGGCACTTCTGCGCCAGGGCCGCGAGATAGCCCGGCGGCAGCTCGACGACTCCGCCCGAGCTGAGGATCGGCTCGACCAGGCACGCGGCCAGGCTGCCGACCGACTGGGCGTCGATCAGCTCGAAGCCCATGTCCAGCTGGCGACGCCAGTCGAGTGCGCCGTCGGAGTCGACGACGGCCGGGCGGAAACGGTCGGGCACCGGAAGCGCGAAGTTGCCCGGCGCGGCGGGGCCGTAGCCCTTGCGGCCCGCGCTGTAGGTGGCGTTCGCGGCGGCCTGGGTCATGCCGTGCCAGGACCGGGCGAAGGAGACTATCTCGTGGCGGCCGGTGACGAGCTTCGCCATCCTCACCGCGGCCTCGTTCGCCTCCGCCCCGGTGGTCAGGAGCAGCGCCTTGTCCAGAGGGTCGGGCAGGGTGCCGGACAGCCGGCGCGCCAGCTCGACGACCGGACGGCTCAGCATGCCGCTGTGGAGGTGATCGAGGTGCGCGACCTGCTCCCGCACCGTCGAGACGATCGCCGGGTGGGAGTGCCCGAGGATCGCGCTCATCTGACCGGAGGTGAAGTCGAGCAGCTCACGGCCGCTCTCGGTGAACACCGACGTGCCCGCGGCGCGGACGACGACCTCCGGCGAGAAGGGGGCGTGGCCGGAGTAGCGGACGAGGTGGCGCTCTGGGTCGGCGAAGGCTGTCTCGGAAGGCATGCGACCGACGTTAGGGACGCGCGGCTGCGCGTGTCCATCGCACAGTTTCGACGGTACTGTTCGGAGAAACCGTACAGGGATCGTTACCATGGAGGAGTGCTCAACTCGGGACGGCTGCAACTGCTCAGCCTGCTGGACACTCTCGGTACGGTCCGCGCGGTCGCCGAAACGCTGCATCTGAGCGCGTCGACGGTCTCCCAGCAACTGGCGGTGCTGGAGACGGAGACCCGGTCCCGACTGATCGAGCGGACCGGACGGCGGGTGCGGCTGACCCCGGCCGGTCTCGTGCTGGCCCGTCGGGGCCGGGAGATCCTGGACCGGATGGCCGAGGCCGAGGCCGAACTGCGCGCGCTGAACGACGAGCCCATCGGCACCGTCCGGCTCGGGGTGTTCCAGAGCGCGATCTACACCCTCGCGGTCCCGGCGGCGACGCGCCTGGCCACCACCCACCCGCACCTGCACGTCGAACTGGTCGAGATGGAGCCGCACGAGAGCGGTCCCGCCCTGCGCTCGGGGGAGGCGGACGTCATCGTCACCACCACCGACTACTCCGGCCTCTCATGGGGCGCGGACCTCGAGATCATGTCATTGGGGACCGACTCGGTCGTGTTGGTGCTGCCGCGTGGCCATCCGCTCGCCTCCCGCACGGCGGTCAACCTCACGGCCTGCAAGGAAGAGACCTGGGCCTGTGATCGACCGCAGTCGTACATGGCGGACCTGACCGTGCGGCTGTGCCGCGAGTCGGGATTCGAACCCCGGGTGGCCTGCCGGTTCAGCAACTACCTGATGCTGCTGCGACACGTGGAGTCGGCCGGGACGATCGCCCTGCTGCCCGCCCTGGCCGTCACGCCGGACCACGCCGTCGTCACCCGGGAGCTCAGCCCACCGGTGCACCGCAACGTCGCCGTCGTGGTACGGCGCGGCACCACGCAGCGCGCCGCGGTGAACGCGGTCATCGCCGCGCTGCGCGAGCACCCGGAGATCCCGGCACTGGCCGAGCCCCGTGACGACGCCCGACAACCGTGAAGCCTGTCGGCATGAGCGGACCGGTCGTCGAAGGGGCTGTCCAGGAGTCCGCTGTCTCAGTCTGCGGCAGGCCCGGAAACCCGGCGGTGGATGTCCTCGAGCATGATCTGAACCGACGCGCGGAAGATCTCGGCCTGATGGTCGCCCAGGAAAGAGGTGTACCCGAACACTTCAAGGACGACGAGGCCGTGCAGGTGCCCCCACGCGCTCATGAAGAGGGAGACCGCGGGCGGCGGTAGATCTCCCTGCCCATTCGCGGGCAGGCGTTCCAGATGCTCCCGGAGCGGGGACGAGAGCGCGGGTATGTCGGCCGCGACGAGTTGCGCCGTGGTGAACCCACGGAACAGCTCACGCTGGAAGATCGCGCCCATCCGGCGGACCGCCTGGGTGGTCGGGCCCTCGGCGGGCGCCGTGTAGTACCGCAGTGGTGTGCCGTAGAGGAGCTGGAAGCGCTCGGGGTGTGCGATGCCCCAGCTGCGGTAGGCCTCCGCCACCATCACCAGGCGCGGTGTGGACGGGTCGTCCACCGCGGTGTCGACGGCTGCCTGCAACGCGTCGGCCAAGTCCTCGTAGGCCTTGGTGATGAGGGCCGTGACGAGGGCGTCGCGGTTCGGGAAGTAGTGGTAGAGCGCCTGCACGGTCATGCCGAGACCGCGGGCAGTCGGGCACGGGCGGGCGGGTCGGCGGCCGCGGAGGGAGCCGCGCGACCGGTCAGGGGCCGACGGAGGCCGAGCCCTCGGCGCCGGTCTCTCCCGCCGGTCTGAACTCCACGGCGACGACACCGTCGACGCGCCGGCAGAGCTCTTCCAGCACGGAGACGGACACGTCGCCCGGGAGCCGGCCGCTGAGGACGACATGGCCGTGTGTCACATCCACCTGCATCGACGAGGGAGCCAGACCGAGGGTCCCGACCAGTGCCTCCTCGATGATCTCGGTGCGGATCGCCCGGTCCTCGCGGAGGAAGATCCGCAGCAGGTCGCTTCTGCTGACGACTCCGATCAGCCGCCCTTCCTCGTCGACGACCAGGAGACGCTTGATGCCGTGCCGGGCCATGACCCGGGCGGCGTCCACGACGCTCCAGCTCTCCCGCGCGCAGACCGCGGGAGAGGTCATGAGCCCGGCGGCGTCCGTGGCGGACGCCTTGCCTCCGGCCGACCGGGACCGCTCCCCGTCCTCCGGGGAACGGCCGTGGTCTCCACCCCACATCTTCTGCAGGAGGTCCGCCTCGGACACCACTCCCACGGGACGGTTCTCCTCGTCCACGACGGGCACCGCTGTGATGTCGTACTCCTGCAGCAGGTGGGCGATCTCCTTGAACGGTGTGCCGCGCTGGACGCGGACCACGGCGTCGCTCATCAGATCGCACACCTTCTGGTGCTTCATCGAGGTTCTTCTCCTCCGCTGCCGGCCTGTGTCGACCGGCGTCAGTCGTACTTGCCTGGGTAAACGATCTGCCGGTCACGGGAGTGCCCCATGCGTCATGCACGGGTGCTGAGGAGGAGCAGGGCGATGTCGTCGCCGGGGCTGGGCGCGTGCCGGATGAGGGTGTCGGCCATCGCGTCGAGGTCGGTGGGATCGGCCTGTTCGAGAAGCCCGGCGAGGGCCGTGGTGGCGTCGTCGAGGTCGACTCCGGGGGCTTCGACGAGTCCGTCGGTGTAGAGGGCGAGCACGCTGCCGGGCGGCAGGTCGCATTCCAGCACCGAGTAGCGGGCGTCCGGCTCGATGCCGAGCAGGAGGCCGGGCGGCACCTGGAGGACTTCGATGCGTCCGTCTGCATGGCGCACGAGCGGCGGCGGGTGGCCGGCGGAGGCCAGACAGACGCGGTGCGTGGCGAGGTCGAGGTGGACGTAGACACAGCTGGTGAACAGGCCGGGGTCCAGGTCGGTGAGCAGGCGATTGGTGCGGGCCAGGACGTCGTCGGGGGTCGCCCCCACGGTGGCGTGGGCGTGCACGGCGGTGCGGACCTGCCCCATCAGCGCGGCGGCGTCCACGTTGTGGCCCTGTACGTCGCCGATGGTGGCGCTGGCCGTGTGCTCGTCGAGGCGGATGAGGTCGTAGAAGTCACCGCCGATACCCAGGCCCCGGGCCGCCGGAAGGTAGCGGGCGGCGACCCGCAGGCCGGGCACGTGGGGGAGGGTGTGCGGGAGCAGGGCGGACTGCAGGCGGTGTGCGAGGTGGTGCTTGGCGTCGTAGAGGCGGGCACGGTCCAGGGCCTGCCCGACCAGGCCGGCCAGTGAGGTGAGAGCGGCTCGTTCGCCGGGCGGGAAGACGTGGGGCCGTTTGTAGGCGAGGAGGAGGGAGCCGATCGGCCGACCGGACGCGATCAACGGCAGGACCGCCCACGCGGCCATACCGTCCTCGTGCACGGTGGTGGGGTAGGCGTGCCGCAGTTCGGCGAAGGACGCGAAGAAGTCCGGGACACCGCGGGCCAGGACGTTGGCGCCGGGGATGTCCGAGGTCAGGGGAACGGCGTCGAAGCGGTCCATGAGCGCGGCGCGGTAGCCGCGGTAGCCGAGGATCTTGAGGCGGCCGCCCTCGGCGGTCATCAGCACCATGGCCTGCGCACCCAGAGCGGGCAGCAACTGGTCGGCGGTCTGCTCGACCACGTCCTGCACACCGACGGCCTCGGTCAGGGTGGAGGCCAGGTGCATCAGGTGGTACAGAACGGTGGCGCGGCTGGGTCCGGCGGTCGGCACGGACGGCGACGGGGGAACGTCCTCGGCCGGGCCGCCGGGGGTGATGCGGACGCTGATACCGGTGGCGTCCGGGTACAGCTCGAAGGCCAGCCATGTCTCCGGGGGACGCAGGACGCTGAAGTTCTGCGGCCTGCGGCTGACCAGCGCGGCCCGGTAACGGTCCTCGACATGGGGTACGTCCATCCACGGCAGCGCCTCCCACGGCAGGGCACCCACCAGGTCGGCTCGATCGGCACCGACCAGGTCGGCCCCGGCCGGGGTGATGAAGGTGATGCGTCCGTGCAGGTCCAGTGCGCAGGACCCGCCCGGCAGGCGGTCGACGAAGGCGGACACCGCGGTCGCCTCGGCGGGGGAGGGAGTGCGCCCGGTCGGCGGCGGAAGGGTCCGTACCCGATCCGCGGGCAGCAGCGGGTCGCTGCGGTCCGCCGCCTGCTGCAGGAGCCCGCCCAGGTGGCGACAGCCCTCCTGGATGGCCTCGCGCTCCTCGGGGCTCAGCCGCTCCGGATGGACCCCGGACCACAGCAGCACCAGTCCGCCCCGGACGATGGTGCCCGAAGCGAGCGGGGTGGCCGCCAGTGCGAAGTCGTACGGCAGGACCAGCGCCGGCCGCGGATACCGGCGCGCCATCTCCTCCCGGCCGCCGACCCACACCAGGCGCCGCTCGCGGACGGCGTCCGCCACCGGCATCGGATCGGTCAGCGCGACGCGCCGCCACGGAGCGGCGATCTCCTGGGGGACGCCCGCCACCAGGATCTGCCACAGGGCGTTGTCGCCCGGCGGCAGCACGTACAACAGCCCTCCGAACGCGCCGCTCTCCCGCACCACGGAGGCCATCGCGGTGTCCATCAGAAGTCCGGCTCCGGCAGGGCTGCTCGACGCCGACCACACCGAGCATCACGCATATGAGGACACTACGCCCGTCCTGCCGCGATGGCATGTGATGCCTCGGGCCAGGGCCAGGGACAGGGCCGGGCTCGCAGTCGGCGCCGGTGGCGCACGTGCGGGCCCACCGGGTCCCTCCTAGTCTGGTGCTGCTCGGGGACGTTTCGTGGAGAGGCCTGTCCATGCCCCGGTCGATCTGGAGCGGTGCCATCTCGTTCGGCTTGGTCACCGTGCCCATCCATGTGGTCGGCGCGACCGAGGACCACAGCATCCGCTTCCACCGGTACCACCTGGCGGACCAGGGAAGGATCCGGACCCGGAAGGTCTGCGAGCTGGAGGGCCGGGAGGTCGGCTCCGACGAGATCGGCAAGGGGTACGAGCTGACCAGGACGCAGATCGTTCCGGTCACCGACGAGGACCTGCGGGAGCTGCCGCTGCCGACCGCGAAGGCCATCGAGATCGTGGCGTTCGTACCGCTGGGGTCCGTGGACCCGATCAGGATCGGCGACGGCTACTACCTGCAACCGGACGGACAGGTCGCGGCGAAGCCGTACGAGCTGCTGCGTCAGGCCCTGGCACGGTCGTCGAAGGTGGCGGTGGCGAAGTACGCGTGGTCGGGCCGGGAGCGGCTGGGCCTGCTGCGGGTGCGGGACGAGGCGATCGTGCTGCACGCCATGCGCTGGCCCGACGAGATCCGCGACCCCTCCTCGCTCACCCCGCCTCCGGTCGAGGTGTCCGAGGAGGAGATCGACGGAGCGCTCGCGCTGATGGACACGATGACCCGCGACGGCCTGGAGGGCGACGAGTTCCGGGACACCTACACGGACGCCGTCGCGGACCTGATCGAGGCGAAGCGCGAGCACAGGGCGCCGCCGGCGGCGCCCGAGGAGGAGGAGCGGCCGGGGCGGGTGCTGGACCTGATGGCCGCCCTGCAGGAGTCCGTGTCCCAGGCGAAGGAGTCCCGGGGCGAGGACGGGCACGCCGAGGTGCACGAGCTGCCCGGGCCGAAGAAGAAGCCCACAGCGGGGAAGGCACCCGCCAGGAAGACAGGGGCGAAGAAGACCGCGTCGAAGGCGACGACCGCGAAGGCGACGACCGCGAAGAAGGCGACGGCCCGCAAACCGGCGGCCCGCAAACCGAGGAGTGCCTAGCCTTCGCCGTGAGAAGCGAGGAGTGTGAGAAGTCCTGGTGTGCGAAGGGCCGACGCGCCGAGGACGCCGAGGACGTCATCGACGGCGCCGGGATGTTCCTCCCTCATGCGGAGGGCCGTCCGGCGCGAGCCCGTCAATGACCGGACGAACCCCCACGCCTGCGCTTCACGTACAGACGACTGTCTGCGGGGCCGGTCCACTCCAGCCGTACGACACCGGGCACGGCGGCGTCGGCGACGCGTGACGGGTCCCCCCAGTGACCGAAGTCGGGGTTGCGGAAGAACGTGCCCCACAGTTGGCCGCGGTGATCCACGAAGAAGTTGTTGTGGCCGGCGCCGACCCCGGCGGTCCACCGCTCGGAGTACGGGCCCTCGAAGCGGTCGGAGACGGCCACGACCGCGTCGTACTGGTACTGCACACGGCCCGCACCGGGCGGGTCGTAGGCGTGCCGTGTGCTGCCGTCCGGGTTGACCGACGTCCGGTCCCACGCGGCGTGGACGAGATAGTACTTGCCGCGGTACTTGAACACGTACGCGCCTTCGAGGTACGGCTCGGGGGAGTAGGGCGTCTGGCGGAACTCGGGAAGGTTCGTCGTCGGGACGATGTCCTCCATGTCGTCCCGGAACCTGGCGTACAGGTCGTTGTGCAGCACGAGCCACGCGTCGTCGCCCTCGGAGTACAGGCTGCCGTCGATGTGGTGGCAGGCGCCGGGCTCGATGAACCGCGGCCCCCCGATGAACGAGTCACCGAAGGGCTTCTCCAGATTGCCCTCGACGAGCCGGTAAGGGCCCTCGACACCGCCCTCGCTCACCAGCATGAACGAGCCGACCTTGCGGGAGTGGTCGCCCATGCACGCGACGATGTACCAGGTGTCCCGGAAGTAGTGCAGTTCCGGGGCCCAGGCCTGGCCGCGCTTGCCGAACCGGTCGTCGTGCCAGTACTCCTGCCAGGGAGCGACGACCGTGCGCCCGGGCCGGTTCTCCCCGACGAACTCGGGTGACCACACCTTGCCCTTCTCGGCCCCCGGCCGGATGCCGGTCGTGTCGACCAGTCTCCACGGCCCCTTGAGCGACGGGGACACCCACACGAAGATGCCGTCGTTCCACGGGTCGGCCGCCTCCAGTCCCGGGACCCGGGTGGTGCCCGTGGCGACGTAGAGCGGACGGCCGTCGACGACGAAGCAGTTGACGTAGGTGTCCCGCATCCAGACCGTGCCGCGCTCCTCGTCACGGGGGCGCGGTTCCAGCGCGAGGACGAACGAGTTGTCCTCGCGCGGCCACAGGTCCGCCCGGGTGTCCGCGAGCCCGTAGGGCGCGGGATCGGGCCAGTTGGGCGGATACCGCCGCCCCGGCGCGCTCTGCGCCGTCGCGGGGGCGGCCTGCGCGGCGGCCGGGGGGAGGACGAACGCCGCCCCCAGGCCGGCGGCACCGGCCAGCAGAGACCGTCGGTGCGGCCCGTTCTCGGCATTGGTCATCGGTCGCGTTGTACGACGTCGGCGAGGTGGGCCACGACCCGACCCTGAGCGGGCTCGACGAGTCCACCTGCCAGGTCCGTGCTCCACAGGCCTGACATTCCGAGGATCCATGACCCACGACCACCGCCCGTGCTGCACCCCGACCGCGACACCCGCCGCCGTCGCGGTGCCCCCGCCGACAGCGGGACGTGGCGTCGGCGCGCACTCCACCCGAGGCCAGGTACGCCTGCCGGGCGGTGAGTTCGCGATGGGAGACGCCTTCGGCGAGGGATATCCGGCCGACGGCGAGACGCCCGTCCACCCGGTGCGCCTGGCCCCCTTCCACATCGACGAGACCGCCGTCACCAACGCCCGGTTCGCCGCCTTCGTCAAGGCCACCGGCCACGTGACCGACGCCGAACGCTTCGGCTCCTCGGCGGTGTTCCACCTCGTGGTCGCCGCCCCGTCCGCCGACGTCCTCGGCAACGCCGCCGGAGCCCCGTGGTGGATCAGCGTCAGGGGCGCCCACTGGCGCCGCCCCGAGGGCGCCCGCTCCGACATCACCGACCGGCAGAACCATCCCGTCGTCCACGTCTCCTGGAACGACGCCACCGCATACGCACGGTGGGCCGGCAAGCGCCTGCCCACCGAGGCCGAGTGGGAGTACGCCGCACGCGGCGGCCTGGCCGGCCGCCGCTACGCCTGGGGCGACGACCTCACCCCCGACGGCCGGTGGCGCTGCAACATCTGGCAGGGACGTTTTCCGCACGTCAACACGGCCGAGGACGGACACCTGACCACCGCACCGGTCAAGTCCTACCGCCCAAACGGCTTCGGCCTGTGGAACACCGCCGGCAACGTGTGGGAATGGTGCTCCGACTGGTTCTCGCCCTCCTACTACGCCCAGGCGCCCCGGACGGACCCGCGCGGCCCGGAGACCGGGGCCGCACGCGTCCTGCGCGGCGGCTCCTATCTGTGCCACGACTCCTACTGCAACCGCTACCGGGTCGCCGCCCGCTCCTCCAACACCCCGGACTCCTCCTCCGGAAACCTCGGCTTCCGCTGCGCCAACGACCCCGCCCGGCTTCGGCGACAGCCCTAGGTGCGCAGCAGTCGTTGAGTGATCTCCCGGTACTGCCGCAGCGCGAGTCGGAGTTCTTCGGCCTGCGTCTCGGGGTCGTGGTCCCGCCAGCTCTCATGGAGGGCACGGCGTCGTTCCGCGAGGGCGTTCGCGAGGTGGGCGGCGGCGTCGTCGAAGGCGCTCTCCGCTTCTTCGAGCGCTTGAAGCGGAGTGTCGGCGAAGGTGTTCATGGCCTGGCGGAGGCGCTGAAGGACCGCGTCCCGCTGGTCCGACGGCAGGAGCGCGTCCGGTGCCGCGGACCGGTGCTCGGGGTGGCGCGGGGGCTGGTCTGACGGCTGCTGTGCGCGCGTCTGGTCGTACATCATCGAGTGCCGCTTTCCTGGGTTGCTTGGATCACCGGTTCCCCGGAGCGGCCTGGCTCTGCGCCGTGGTGGTAGTCAACGCCCGATGGCGGTGTGTGTCAACGCGTTGACTTCCGGACGCCCCGGTCAGCGCTGGGTGAGGGTTTGGGGGTAGTCGGTGATGATTCCGTCGACGCCGAGGGTGGTCATTTTGCGTATGGCGCCGGGTTCGTCGACGGT